>NZ_OY762929.1:4270000-4557500 GCF_963666675.1 uncultured Desulfobacter sp.
CATTGGCGGCAACGTGGGTCTGAAACCCAGAATCGCCAAACAAGTCGCTGATGGACTGAGCACTGAAGAAGCCATGCAAGCCTGTGAACGCATTGTTGAATTTTATAAGGAAAATGCCAAAACAGGGGAACGCCTGGGAAAAATGATCGAACGTCTCGGCCTTGAACCCTTTGAACAGGCCATCCAAGGTTAACCATGCAAACCCAATACATACCTGAAGACCGGTTTCCCATCCAGGTAAGCCCCCACGTCCAGGTGCTCGGCAACTATTTATTTCAATCTCATGCTGATCACAGGGAAGAAAAAAAGCCTGCTGGTTGAAGCTGGTGTTTCAGGTATGGTGGATCAAGTCATCCGGCAACTGGATGACCTTGAGATCTTCACGGATATGATCGTAGTCAGCCATCCCCACGCTGATCATGTCACAGGAATTCCCGGTTTGACTGACCGGTTCAAAGATGCCCGGATCATTGCAGACACCGGGGCCCAAAAGTTCATGGCCCATCCCAAGGCCGAACATAAAAAAACAGAAAACGGCCATGGCCGACCACTTGATCACCACGGTGGACATGTAAAAACAAAGGGCGGATGCAAACACAGCCGGGTATCCCAAAACTGATTTTCCGTCCAGGCCGTGCAGCATACCGTTGAACATGTCAGGTCCCTTCTTTCAATGCCCGACCCGGGTATTTTTTACCCGGCAGGGGTTTATATTGCCAGAACTCACTAACTGATGGTATTGTGTGTTGCGTTAACCCTTTTTCATAAACATAAATTACCATAAGATCATAAATCATGACCAAAGACAACGCCTCTTTTGCAGAGCAAATCAAACCCCATCGGGATGAAATTGATTCTATTGATGCCCAGATTATTTCTTTATTAAGCCGGCGCCGGGAACAGGTGGAAAAAATCGTAGGCGTTAAAAAAGCGCACAAGGTACCCATTTACCATCCGGCCCGGGAGGAAGACGTGATATCCCGCCTGCGGGGGAAAGCCACGCAGATGGATGTGGACCCGGATCTGGTGGAAAATCTCTACAGAACCATCATGCACCAGTCCAGAAAAAGTCAGACCCGGGTGTCCAAAACCACGTTGATACGGCCCCAGGCAAAGATACTTATTGTGGGCGGTGCCGGAGAGATGGGCCGCCTGTTTGTCCGGTTTTTCAGGGAAACCGGTTACCAGGTGGACGTCCTGGATAAAGATGACTGGGACCGGGCAAAAGCGTTGTGTGGAGATGCGGACCTTGTGGTGGTCTGTGTACCCATTAATGTGACCGTTCAGGTCGTTGAATCCCTGGCTCCACTGATGCGGCCGGATGCGGTGCTCACCGACTTGACCTCGGTCAAAAAGAGGCCCCTGGAAGCCATGTGCCGGGCACACAAAGGCCCTGTGCTGGGCCTGCACCCCCTTTTCGGACCCACCACGGACAACCTGGACAAGCAGATTATTGCCGCATGTGCCGGACAGGACGACGACGCCTGTCAATGGGTAATTGACCAGCTGGTGGCCTGGGGTGCCGTGGTGATTGAGGCGACGGCCCTGGAACATGACCAGGTCATGGAAATTGTCCAGGCCCTTCGGCATTTTGCTACGTTTAGTTTCGGCAGTTTCCTCTACCGCCAGGGCATCCCCATCAAACGCACCCTTGAATTTTCAAGCCCCATCTACCGCCTGGAGCTGGGCATGGTGGGCCGGCTTTTTGCCCAGGACCCGGATCTCTACGCAGAAATCATCTTTGCCACACCCGAACGGCGCCAGCTTTTAAAAACCTTTGTTCAATCCCTGACCCAGTTTCTGGATATGCTTGAATCCGGGGATAAGGATGCGTTCATCAACGAATTCAATCAAATTGCAGAATGGTTCGGACCGTTCGGCAACCAGGCCCTGCGTGAAAGTACCTATTTTATCAATAAATTGATTGAACGCTTTTAACCCTCTTCACCGCCGTACCGCTTAAGCTTTTTAAGCAATGTTTTCCGGGTGATGCCAAGTCTTCGGGCTGCTTCACTTTTATTGCCACCGGCAGAGGCCAGGGTGGAGAGAATCGCCCGTTCCTCCACCTTGGCCAGGGCGATGTTTTCCAGATTCAATTCTGCCGCCGTTGCCAGCTCCGGCTCCTCTTCATCCAAAATAAAAGAGAGATCAGACCGGCGAAGGTAATCGGTCCTGGCCATGACCACGCCGCGCTCCACGGCATTCATCAGCTCCCGGACATTACCGGGCCACGCATACCGGATCAGGGTATCCATGGCATTGGGGGAAAACCCCTTGATGTCCCGGCGGTTTTTACGGGCAAATTCATCCAGGAAGTGCATGGCAAGCTCCGGGATATCCTCAATGCGCTTTCGCAGCGGCGGAATAGCAATATGGACCACATTCAGCCGGTAGTACAGGTCTTCCCTGAATTCTTTTTCAGCGGACATGGCTTTTAAATCCCTGTTGGTGGCGGCAATCACCCGGACATCTACGGCAAGGGTCTTTTCCGAGCCCACCGGCGCAATCTCTTTTTCCTGGATCACCCGCAGCAGCTTTGCCTGCATGGCAAGACTCATCTCGCCGATTTCGTCCAGCAGGATACTGCCCTTGTCCGCCAGGAGGAATTTACCCTTTCGTTTTTTATCAGCCCCGGTAAATGCCCCCCGTTCATGGCCGAACAACTCGGACTCCAGAAGAGTTTCGGTGATGGCCGCACAATTAATCCGGATATAAGGCTGGTCACGCCTCACGCTGTTGTTGTGCAGGGCCGCCGCCACAAGCTCCTTGCCCGTTCCCGACTCCCCTGTAACAAGCACATTGGCATCGGTGGGAGCCACCATGTGTATGGTATCCAGCAGCGTCTTCATGGCAGGGCTTTTGCCCAGGATATCATGGTGGAAGGCGCTGGTTTCCAGTTGTTTTTTCAAGTCCTGATTTTCGTTCTTCAGGTGAAGCCGTTCAAACACCCGGTCCACGGTGAGTTTAAGTTTGTCAAAATCCAAAGGCTTGGTCAAATAGTCATAGGCTCCGATTTTCAAGGCCTGGACAGCCGTATCCACCGAAGAATAGGCGGTCATGATGATCACGGGCAGGGCGGGGTTAAAGGCATGGATTTTGGACAGGGCCTCCATGCCGGACATTTTCACCATTTTCATATCCATCAGCACCAGCCCGAAGGGGCTTTGGGTCACGGCATCCACGCCCTCATCTCCGTCCAGGGCAACCTGCACGGTATATCCCCACCCTTTCATCAGGGTTTTAAGCATGGTGGCATGGGCGGTATCGTCGTCCACCACCAGCACAGTTTTGTCACTCATTTTTAAAAAAGTCCTTACACCTTAATCTATTCTATTTTCTCACCATCAGGCAGGGTGATATAAAACACAGTACCTTTTGAGGGGCGGCTCTCCACCCGGATTTCACCGTTGAGGTTTTCAACGATTCTATGGACAATGGACAATCCGAGCCCCGTTCCTTTGGCCCGGGTGGTAAAATAGGGGTCAAATATTTTTTCAATATCCTTTGCCGGAATGCCGCAGCCGTTGTCCGCCACCCGTATTTCAAGATCATCATCCACATCGGTTACAACGATTTCAAGCGTCCCGTTGATCTCCATGGCATTCAGGGCATTCATGTAAAGATTAAGCAGCACCTGGCAGACCCGCTCCGGGTCCGTATGGATGGTCTCCCGCCGGGTGCGTAAATCCGTTTGAACATGGACCTTCTTTTTATCAAGGTCATGGGAAACCAGTTTCAGGGAGTGCTGGATAAGGGGTTCGATGGGGGTCGGCTTAATCTCAACGGCCATGGGCTTGGCAAATTCCAGCAACTGGGTAATGGAACGGTCCATACGTTCCACCTCCTGGATCATGATTTTTGCAATTTCCACGTCTTCGGGTTCATTTTCATATTGCCGGGAAAAATAGGTGGCAAACCCCTTGATGGAGCTTAATGGATTTCGAATTTCATGGGCCACGCCCGCGGCCAGTTTGCCGATGGCGGCCAATCGCCGGTTGGTTTCCACCTGTTTTTTCAAGTTGCGGATCTGGGTCAGATCCCTGAATAAAAGAACAAAGCCCTGGATCTGGTCTTCTTCTGCCGGGATGGTCGAAACGGTCATTTCCAGCCGAAGGTCGCCCTTCTCTTTCTGGGTCAACGCCACCTCTCCGGATGCGACCCCCCCTGCCCTTGACACATCAGCCGCCATGGCAGCCATTTGGGGAAAAGCTTTTTCAGGAATGTCACCCAGAATTTTTTCCGCCGCCCGGTTGGCAGAGGTCACATTAAACTTCGGATCCAACGTGATCAGGCCCGAAGGCATATTTTGAATCACATTGTCGGAAAAGGCCATCACCTGTTCCAAAGAGGACTGGGCGGCCCGGTAAGCCTGGAGGGCAAACAAGGCAATAATACCCGAACAGCAAAACACAAAAAACAAAAGCCCTCTGATGACAATATTCTTAAAGCCCCGGGCCTGGGCGGCCTGGACCCCTGCCATGGACATGCCCGCCAAAATATAATGATCGGTCTGACCGAAAACGGCAAACGCGGGTCCTGCCAAACCGTCAGTGGCGGGCGCAGGCGGTTGGGACGGCATTTTTCCGTGCTTGTAGTCATAGTTGGAAACAGACCCGGGATTGGGGCTGTGGCCCTGGACAGGCCCAAGTCTCGGCCCTCTAAACCGGATATTAAACGGAATGAAACGTTTGGCCACTTCCAGGACCGGCCCCTCCTGGGTGTTCAGAGACCGGCTGGAAATCAGGTGGGGATCCCTGGGCAGGGGCACAAAATCCGCCCATCCATCATATATTTTACCGACCATGCCGGCATCGGAATGGGCGATGATTTTCCCCACGGCATCGGTGATCATGATATATGCGACATCGGGCTGCCCTGCGGTCTCCTCCAGCATGGACTGGATTCTTTTTGTACCCCACTGCATGGACCCCATGCCAATCCGGGTCCCCGCTTCAAAAGTACGGATTAAGGATGTACCGGTGATCAAAAACCGCTCACGGATAAATTCATCTTGTTTTTTTACCCGGTCCAGGGTCATCAGGATAAATACCGGCAACAGCACAACAAGAACGCCCACCATCACCAATGGCGGCACCAGACCCGGCATTTTGGGGGCAATATTTAATCTAAATCTATTTTTTATGGTCATAGGTTCTTCACGCCAATTTTTCCAAGCCACGCAATCAGACCAACCATTCATGTTACCTAAATGAAATAACACGCATCGGCCCGGCTCGTTTGTTAGGGGATCAATTCGGATTGCAATGCAAAACAAGTACCAGTATTACCTCAATTTGATATTCCCGTCTCGATACCTCTTTCCACGATACAATTATATCCCCAAAGACCTAAAAAATTAAACGCCACAGCCTTTGTAAAAATCTTTTATCCACCCTTAAAACCTGGAAAATCGATGCAGACAGTGTATTTTCTACCCGGTTGTATACCCGGGCATGGGTATAAAGTATACACCCTCTTCCATTTTCACAAAACACCCTGATATTAGCTATAGACGCGAAAGGCCTGTCAGAAAACGACTTCAACGATTTTCAAGAAAGGTGGCACACCATTTGCTTTATAGCTTTGCAGCGATGATCAAAAAGCTTAGCGATGATCAAAAAGCTTAAAGATCACGGTAATACGAATCACAGCATATAAACCAAGCGCCACAAGGAGACACTATGAAAAAAACCTTAGCCGCATTAACCATCCTGGTTGTCACATGCACATTCTCTGCCGGTGCATTTGCAAATCCCCCAATGCAGGGAAAGGGCAAAGGGTTAAGACAGCCCCCCCCCCGGGCGTGCATGAACCTGACCGATGAACAGCAAAAACAGCTTAGCGATCTGCATCAAAAATTTATTGATGACACCTACGAGACGCGTAGCGAGATCATGAACCTGGATCAGCAGATTCGCATGTACATGGAAACATCTGATCCGGATCCTGCAAAACTGAAATCAATGGTTATCGAAAAAGCGGATTTATCAAAAGATCTGGCTGTTAAACGCCTGGAATTCTCCCTGGATGCCAGGAAAATATCTCCGGAGTTAAAATTCATGCCCATGGGAATGGGCTCAAGATTCAGCGGTCATGGCAAGGAATATGGCCGCGGCTTCCACGGATTCGGTAAAGGTGCCGGCTTTGACGGCCCCCAAGACGAGACCCCGGCGGAAAATAACTAATTACCCACCACTTAGTACTCTTCAACGAACCCACTCTCCACCACCTCCCTTCTCTCCTGTCCCCCCGGGTAACACCGGGGGGATCCTTTTTTATTTTAGTGCCCGACCGAAAACCGTAAATTTCCGTTCAGACACTATCTTTGTTACTCTTCCAAGGCCACAGGATTTTCGAGGACACCAATGCCTTCGATTTCAACCTCCATCCGATCCCCCGGCGCTATATAAACGCGGGGTTTACGGGTAAAGCCCACCCCTTCGGGCGTCCCTGTCAGGATCAGGGTGCCGGGTAAAAGGGTAGAAGACTGGGAGAGGTAGGAAATCATGTTGGCGATGCTGAACACCATGTCGCTGGTGTGGCTGTCCTGCATGGTTTCACCGTTGAGCCGCAGCTTAATGGATAGCTGCTGGGGATCCGGAATTTCATCCGTCAAGGTCATGACCGGCCCGCAGGGACAGAAGGTATCGTAACTTTTTCCCCGGGTCCACTGGAATGCGCCGGCATGCTTCTGCCACCGCCGGGCGGAGACATCATTGGTGCAGGTATAGCCAAGCACGTAATCCAGGGCCTCTTCTTCGGATACATTCTTGGCAGCCTTTTTAATGATCACCCCAAGCTCGGCTTCATAATCCACCTCTGGGGGGTCCGCCGCGCATTTTGGAATCAAAACGGCATCGCCGTGGCCGGCCAGGCTCCCAGGATATTTCATGAAAATAGCCGGATATTTTGGAATCTCCTGTCCCGTCTCTTTGGCATGACGCCGGTAATTCAGGCCTATACAGATAATGGACGACGGCTCCACCGGGGGCAGAACGTTTACCACATCCACCCGTTCACCGGTATCTTTGAAGCTGTAATCTTCAGACTGTTCGACAATACTTGCTGTCTTTCCGTCCCAATCGCACCCCATGACCTCTGTACCCTCTTGGGTAGTAAAACGAATGATCTTCATTTAAGGCTCCTTTATTCTTTTGATTGCATGGGCTATATTCATATCCGGAATTAAACACATCCGGCAAGGAAAAAATGAAATCTATTTTCACGGGCAGTATACATAATAAAAACAGCAGAAAGCAGGCCGATCTTATCATGGTTGTCCTGGCGTCCCAGTCTGTCAGGGCGGTCATTGATACGGCGCCTGACGGATCATGCGACATTTATGTCTCCGATGACGATGTGTTTAAGGCCCGGCAGCAATTGGAACGTTACCGAATGGAGAACAAAGATATTCCACATCCGGTTTCCCATGTGCCCTCGGGATTTTTTTTCTCCCCGGCCGCCCTGGCTCTGGCCTTTTTTTTAGCCGCCATTCACTACTTCATTGCTACCCGGGGCCTTCACAAACAAGCGATTCTGAACTTCGGTTCGTCCTCGTATTACCTGGGCCAGGGGCAAAATTTCAGGGCCGTAACCGCTTTATTTCTGCACAGCGATACAGACCATCTTATCGGCAATATGGCGGGAATCGTCATACTTGCGGGCCCGTTGCTTCGCGTCACAGGTTACGGCCAGGGTCTTTTGCTGCTGTTGGCAGCGGGCACGGCCGGCAATCTGATATCCGAAAGTTTTGGCCGGGATTTGCGGATCTCCATCGGCGCATCCACGGCAGTCATGGCGGCGGCCGGGCTGCTGGGAGCCCGGCGCATGACCATTGGCGCACCATCAGTTCATTCGGCATTTCCAAAGCTCAAAATACTGTTTCCCTTTGCTGCGGCAGCCACCCTGACCGCCATGTTCAGCCATGGTGAAAACACGGATGTGTCTGCCCATTTATTCGGTTTTCTTGCCGGCACCGGCATCGGGCTGTGCTACTATCCGTTGTCTGTACCCTTCTCCGGTCGAATAATCGGCCATATTAGTTTCGGCATTGTTTTGGGAATATTAAGTACGGCCCTGATCCAAGGTGTTTTAACTTTTCTGAAAGGATAAAATCAAATGAAGCAATAGCTGTTTATCGACTCTTGATTAATTAAACGGTTAGACAGCAAAAATGGAGGCAAATTCCCCGGCTACCATAATTCCAATTAAATCGTAAAATTCTACCAATTTCAGGAAATATTTTTACCATTTTCGCGAAATTTTTACTATTTTCGCAATAGAATTAATTTTAGTATTAGCCAAACATTGTTTTAACTTGACAATTAAAATGATTCTATCTTAATACGATTCTGCACCAATATTACATTTTTTTAACTAGTCTGAATTTTTCGGCAATCTGCTCTAAATTTTTTAGGCAAACTGTAAATTTACAGTTGCCGGAATCAAACTTCAGAAAGAAAAAGGAACGACTATGTACCCCAAAAAGAGAACTTATCATCTATTACTCTATTTTTTATTTTCATTTTTTTTAATTTCGACAATACCTCACAACGGTTGGTCTACGGATTTATCCATTACTGGAGACAATGGTATTGCCGGAGACAACGGCACCAGCGGTACGGTTGCCACGGACGGCACTTCGGGCACCGATGGCGGTGAGGCTGAGGCGATAACTACGGACACCACGCAACAGACAAACAGTGCCACAGCGAATGGCGGAAGCGGCGGCTATGGCGGCACTGGTGGTAACACCACGACCGAAGGCGGCATTGCCGGGGATGGCGGGAATGGCGGACATGGCGGAGATGCCACCGCAACATCCACTACTGACGTAGATGGCGATGATACAAGCGCTACGGCCACCGCAACCGGCGGCAGCGGAGGCTATGCCGGCAAGGGTGGTACTGCCTCAAACGGCGGGACAGATGGGCAGGCCGGAAATGGCGGAAACGGGGGAGCGGCTCAGTCAAGCGCAACAGCCCAGCAGACAGGAACCAGCGGAACAACCACGGCCTATGCGGGCAGTTACGGCGGAAATGGCGGGCAGACCTATCAAGGAGCGTCCAGCGGAAGCGGTGGTAATGCCCAGAGTACGGCCCTGGCATCCAGCACAAGTGATGAGAATACTGACCAGGTCTCTTCAACCGGTTATGCCTACGGTGGATCCGGCGGACGCCTGTACAATGGAGAGGTCGGCACAGCTGGGGATGGCGGGGATGCCCTTAGCACCAGTACGGCCCAGTCTACAGGCAACCAGTACACTTACGCTCACAGCACGGCGACCGGAGGCAACGGCGGTATTGTATATCACAGCGATTCAACCGGTAACGGCGGCAACGGCGGGAATGCCGAAGCAAACGCAACAAGTATTCAAACCTATACCGCTGCCACCCAGACAACCACGGCCACGGCAGATGCCAGGGGCGGCAGCGGCAATTATGGTAGAGGAGAAGAATACAGCGGTGGTGACGGCGGAAACGCCACGGGCTCCGCTTCAGTTATCGGTACAGGCACGGGCAGTGCATCGGCAACGGTTGACGCCCGCGGCGGTGCTGGTGGTATCGGATATGACGGTGCCGATGGTGGAAACGGCGGCACCGCAGAACTGGTTGATGCAGTTTCCGGCAGCAATGACGATGGTACCCTGACCCTGACGCAAAGGGCTTATGGCGGAGACGGAGGCAGATCCTATGGCGGCACCGCCGGCACTGCCGGTGCTGCAACCTCAACCCTGACCGGCGAGAACGCTGCCGGCGGCAACGTCACAATCAATACCTACGCAGAAGGCGGCAACGGCGGTGCCGGGTACGAGGGTTCTGACGGGGCCGACGGTGCTACAGCCTCGGCTTCAGGCACGGGCACCTCAACCGATGGCGGCACCGTAACCGTCAATGTTACAGGGACAGGCGGCAATGGAGGAGGCACATCTTCAGAGGGTGGCGATGCCGGCAATGGTGCGGATGTTGCGCTTACCGACGCCGTGGCCGGCAGCACCAGCGGTAGCCTCTACCTCACCCAGACAGCCAATGGCGGAAATGGCGGCAATGCTGACAGCACAACCGGTGCAGGCGGGTTAGGCGGTAATGCCTCCTCTTCTGTTACCAGGGAAGAAGATACTGCCGCTTACCTGGATATTGATACCAACGCTTACGGCGGAAACGGCGGATCCAGTTATACAACGTCCGGGTCAGGCGGCGATGCAAATGCGACAATGACCCTGGTCAGTTCATCTGGATCTGCAAATGGGTATTCCCGTGCCGATGGCGGAAATGGCGGAAATGGATACGGAACGGCCACAACCGGAAAGGGGGGGGATGCCGACGCATCCACTTCGGTGACCACGACCAGCTCCGATGAAACCAATAATGTTTATGCAAACAGTTATACATACGGCGGAGACGGCGGAACCCTTTACAATGGCGAGGGCGGCACTGCAGGAAATGGCGGGAATGCTGTCAGCACCAGCACAACCCAGTCTGCCGGTAACCAGTACACCTATGCGACAAGCACGGCATACGGCGGCAGCGGCGGTGCGGTGTCTTCCAGCAGTTCAACCGGAAACGGCGGCAACGGCGGGAATGCCGAAGCAAACGCAACAAGTATTCAAACCTATACCGCTGCCACCCAGACAACCACGGCAACGGCAGATGCCAGGGGCGGCAGCGGCAATTATGGTAGAGGAGAAGAATACAGCGGTGGTGACGGCGGAAACGCCACGGGCTCCGCTTCAGTTACCGGTACAGGTACGGGCAGTGCATCGGCAACGGTTGACGCCCGCGGCGGTGCTGGTGGTATCGGATATGACGGTGCCGATGGTGGAAACGGCGGCACCGCAGAACTGGTTGATGCAGTTTCCGGCAGCAATGACGACGGTACCCTGACCCTGACGCAAAGGGCTTATGGCGGAGACGGAGGCAGATCCTATGGAGGCACCGCCGGCACTGCCGGTGCTGCAACCTCAACCCTGACCGGTGAGAACGCTGCCGGCGGCAACGTCACAATCAATACCTACGCAGAAGGCGGCAACGGCGGTGCCGGGTACGAGGGTTCTGACGGGGCCGACGGTGCTACAGCCTCGGCTTCAGGCACGGGCACCTCAACCGATGGCGGCACCGTAACCGTCAACGTCACCGGTACGGGCGGCAATGGCGGAAGCACATCTTCAGAAGGTGGCGATGCCGGCAATGGTGCGGATGTTGCGCTTACCGACGCCGTGGACGGCAGCACCAGCGGCAGCCTCTACCTCACCCAGACAGCCAATGGCGGAAATGGCGGCAATGCGGACAGCACAACCGGTGCAGGCGGGTTAGGCGGTAATGCCTCCTCTTCTGTTACCAGGGAAGAAGATACTGCCGCTTACCTGGATATTTATACCAACGCTTACGGCGGAAACGGCGGATCCAGTTATACAACGTCCGGGTCAGGCGGCGATGCAAATGCGACAATGACCCTGCTCAGTTCATCTGGATCTGCAAATGGGTATTCCCGTGCCGATGGCGGAAATGGCGGAAATGGATACGGAACGGCCACAACCGGAAAGGGGGGGGATGCCGACGCATCCACTTCGGTGACCACGACCAGCTCCGATGAAACCAATAATGTTTATGCAAACAGTTATACATACGGCGGAGACGGCGGAACCCTTTACAATGGCGAGGGCGGCACAGCAGGAAATGGCGGGAATGCTGTCAGCACCAGCACAACCCAGTCTGCCGGTAACCAGCACACCTATGCGACAAGCACGGCATACGGCGGCAGCGGCGGTGCGGTGTCTTCCAGCAGTTCAACCGGAAACGGCGGCAACGGCGGGAATGCCGAAGCAAACGCAACAAGTATTCAAACCTATACCGCTGCCACCCAGACAACCACGGCAACGGCAGATGCCAGGGGCGGCAGCGGCAATTATGGTAGAGGAGAAGAATACAGCGGTGGTGACGGCGGAAACGCCACGGGCTCCGCTTCAGTTACCGGTACAGGTACGGGCAGTGCATCGGCAACGGTTGACGCCCGCGGCGGTGCTGGTGGTATCGGATATGACGGTGCCGATGGTGGAAACGGCGGCACCGCAGAACTGGTTGATGCAGTTTCCGGCAGCAATGACGATGGTACCCTGACCCTGACGCAAAGGGCTTATGGCGGAGACGGAGGCAGATCCTATGGCGGCACCGCCGGCACTGCCGGTGCTGCAACCTCAACCCTGACCGGCGAGAACGCTGCCGGCGGCAACGTCACAATCAATACCTACGCAGAAGGCGGCAACGGCGGTGCCGGGTACGAGGGTTCTTACGGGGCCGACGGTGCTACAGCCTCGGCTTCAGGCACGGGCACCTCAACCGATGGCGGCACCGTAACCGTCAATGTTACAGGGACAGGCGGCAATGGCGGAGGCACATCTTCAGAAGGTGGCGATGCCGGCAATGGTGCGGATGTTGCGCTTACCGACGCCGTGGCCGGCAGCACCAGCGGTAGCCTCTACCTCACCCAGACAGCCAATGGCGGAAATGGCGGCAATGCTGACAGCACAACCGGTGCAGGCGGGTTAGGCGGTAATGCCTCCTCTTCTGTTACCAGGGAAGAAGATACTGCCGCTTACCTGGATATTGATACCAACGCTTACGGCGGAAACGGCGGATCCAGTTATACAACGTCCGGGTCAGGCGGCGATGCAAATGCGACAATGACCCTGGTCAGTTCATCTGGATCTGCAAATGGGTATTCCCGTGCCGATGGCGGAAATGGCGGAAATGGATACGGAACGGCCACAACCGGAAAGGGGGGGGATGCCGACGCATCCACTTCGGTGACCACGACCAGCTCCGATGAAACCAATAATGTTTATGCAAACAGTTATACATACGGCGGAGACGGCGGAACCCTTTACAATGGCGAGGGCGGCACAGCAGGAAATGGCGGGAATGCTGTCAGCACCAGCACAACCCAGTCTGCCGGTAACCAGTACACCTATGCGACAAGCACGGCATACGGCGGCAGCGGCGGTGCGGTGTCTTCCAGCAGTTCAACCGGAAACGGCGGCAACGGCGGGAATGCCGAAGCAAACGCAACAAGTATTCAAACCTATACCGCTGCCACCCAGACAACCACGGCAACGGCAGATGCCAGGGGCGGCAGCGGCAATTATGGTAGAGGAGAAGAATACAGCGGTGGTGACGGCGGAAACGCCACGGGCTCCGCTTCAGTTACCGGTACAGGTACGGGCAGTGCATCGGCAACGGTTGACGCCCGCGGCGGTGCTGGTGGTATCGGATATGACGGTGCCGATGGTGGAAACGGCGGCACCGCAGAACTGGTTGATGCAGTTTCCGGCAGTAATGACGATGGTACCCTGACCCTGACGCAAAGGGCTTATGGCGGAGACGGAGGCAGATCCTATGGCGGCACCACCGGCACTGCCGGTGCTGCAACCTCAACCCTGACCGGTGAGAACGCTGCCGGCGGCAACGTCACAATCAATACCTACGCAGAAGGCGGCAACGGCGGTGCCGGGTACGAGGGTTCTGACGGGGCCGACGGTGCTACAGCCTCGGCTTCAGGCACGGGCACCTCAACCGATGGCGGCACCGTAACCGTCAACGTCACCGGTACGGGCGGCAATGGCGGAAGCACATCTTCAGAAGGCGGAGATGCCGGCAATGGTGCGGATGTTGCGCTTACCGACGCCGTGGACGGCAGCACCAGCGGTAGCCTCTACCTCACCCAGACAGCCAATGGCGGAAATGGCGGAAGTGCGGACAGCACAACCGGTGCAGGCGGGTTAGGCGGTAATGCCTCCTCTTCTGTTACCAGGGAAGAAGATACTGCCGCTTACCTGGATATTGATGCCTACGCTTACGGCGGTGATGGCGGATACAGCTACACAACATCCGGATCAGGCGGGGCAGCTGATGCTGCGGTCACTCTGACCAGTTCATCCGGATATGCGAATGGTTACTCTTATGCCGATGGCGGTGACGGCGGCTATGGCTATGGAACGGACTCTACCGGAAACGGGGGTAATGCCGATGCATCAACGTCAGTCACCACGACCGACACAGCTGCAACCAATAATGTCCATGCCTATGGCTATGCCTACGGAGGAGACGCTGGCTACCTGTATGATGGCGAAGGCGGCACAGCCGGAAACGGCGGGGATGCTGTCAGCACCAGCATGCTTCAGTCTGCCGGCAACCAGTATACCTATGCTGCAAGCACGGCGACCGGAGGCAACGGCGCTAGTGTATATACCAGCGATTCAACCGGAAACGGCGGGAATGGTGGAAATGCTGATGCCTATGCCACAAGTATCCAAACATTTATAGACGCCACCCGACAGGTTAGAGCAGATGCCACTGCAACAGGCGGTACAGGCGGCTATGGATACGGGGAAGGATACAGCGGAGGTGACGGCGGGACAGCCACAAGTATTGCTGATACTACCGGTACAAGCAGCAACTATTATTTCAGGACATACGGAACGGCCGACGGTGGGGATGGCGGTTACGGATATGACGGTGCGAACGGTGGTGACGGCGGCGACGCCATTGCCACAGCCACAGCACAGGGCATTCTTAACTCATATACCCAGGCCACCGCGACTGCCAACGCAGGGTATGGCGGAAATGTGGAAGACGGCTCAGCAACAATAGGTAACAGCGGTTATGCCGTGGCAACCGCCACAGCCACCGGAAGCAGCGGGTATGCCAGGTCAACGGCGACGACCGGTTCTCACGGCGGGCTTGTAACCGATGTTAATTCCTACAGCAATGCAGCGTTGTCATCCGACACAGTCACCGCCCAGTCCAGCGCTGGTTACGGCACCAATCTGACCACTATCGAAAATATAACCGGTCAGCAGGCTTCTGCTTATGCCACAGCCACCCCGGACAACACGGTATTACTCCCGGAGATGCGGGACAGTGCAGTATTGGCCAATTTTGACGTGTTTGACGGTTCTTCGGTATTCGATTCCGGACAAGTCAATTCCGATGTCATCGGCTATGGCGTGCTCAATGCTACGTCAGCTGCAAACGCTAATGATGACTCCTTAACCTATACCAGTCGAATTAATTTCGATGTGGATATTGAAGAGTATCAGACAGGCGATCAAAGTCTGCTCATCGGTTTTACCTCCCCTACCATTACAGGGGATGGTTTCAGTGATGATGACGGTACAAGCGTCACCTTTACAGTAACAGTCGAAGGCACGACAGTTACTACACAGACGTTTACCAATTCAGCCAGCGCCCTTGAATACTTCAAAGGCCAGACCCTTGCACTTGATCTTGCCGGTATTACCATAAATGGAGATATGGATGTACAGGTCAGCTTGACGGTAAATGCCTCCGATGACAGTGACGGGTTCGCAACGGATTTTATCCTGGGCAACTCAACCGTTACGCCCAGAGCCGTTCCTTATATTGCAGACACAGATATCAGCCTGGGCGAAATGCACACCGGTGATACCCTGACCCAGGGCGTTCTGGTTCAAAATGTTGCCAACGAAGGATCAGATGGCGCCAATGCATCTTTTACTGATGCCACCGGCAATGCCGTTTACTCAGGGAGCTTAAGCTCCCTTGGCGCCGGCAGCAACGACGGCACTGCCCTGCAGGTTGGGGTAAACACCTCAAGTTCCGGTGAGAAGAGCGGTACAGCCACAGTGCTTCTGGCATCAGACGGCACCGTCACCGGTGCGGCAGAGGATTTTGGCCAGGAAATGATCACTGTCAGCGGTACGGTGTACGACTATGCAGATCCGGTGGTCTCTGATCCCGAGACGGTTCCGGCCTATGTCAGAGTGAATGATTTGGTGGAATCCACGGTTGTCGTAACCAATGCCGCCCCGGCAGGAGACTATTCAGAAAACTTGGATGCGCAGTTTACCGGTTCTGACGGAAATCTGAGCACTTCAGGAGAAATTACAGGTCTTGCAGCCGGAGACTCCAGTTCGGATCTCTCCATCAGCCTGGATACATCGACACTGGGCGAAACAAGCGGCTCAGCAACAATTAACCTGGTCTCCAATGGTGACGGTATCAACTCTTTGGGTCAAACCGATTTAGGGGAAGAAACGGTTTCCCTTTCAACTACGGTTACCCAGACAGCCACAGGCGCAGTCCAGAATGTCGTGAATTTAGGCAATATTCATGTTGGAGATGCGGAACCGACACAATCGGTAAGTGTATCCAATACCAGAGAAGGAGAAGATACCGAATATACGGATTATCTGGATGCCCAGTGGGATAGTTCTGTAATAACCAATGTTGACCTGGAAGGCACCGTCAACGATCTTGCCGCCGGCGAGACCAGCACGGGCCTTACAGTCACCCTGACAGATACCGACAGTGCAGGGACGATCAGTGAAAACGCCACAGTCAACCTGGTGTCTGATGGATCGCGCTTTGATTTAGGCCTGACCGGCCTGGCGTCAGAGGAAGTCCTTATCACTGCAAATGTATACCGGTATGCCGAGGCCCTCATTGGAGAAACAACCATTGATCTGGGTAATGTTCGGCAGGGGGCAAGCAGTCCTTCAGAAACACTGGCCATCACGAACAATGTTGCAGACGACGGATATTCAGAAAATCTGAATGGCAGCATATCCGGTACGGGCGGCAATGCTGTGGGCAGCGGATCAATCAATGGACTTGCAGCCGGTACGACAGATAACGGTTCCCTTTCGGTATCTCTTGCAAACACAGACACGGCAGGCGCGCAGACAGGGATTGTGTCCGTTAGCTTTGCCTCTGATGGAGAGGGAAACAGCGGGCTGGGTATTACCGATCTGGGCACAGAAAGCGTCACCGTCACGGCAGATGTTTTCAGGCTTGCTGAAGGGAACGTGGCCGAAACCGCCATTACTCTGGTGGGTCGTGTGGGAGATGAGTTGGAGCAATCCCTCACCTTATCCAATATTGCCGACAATGACGGGTATTCAGAGGATCTGGATGTTTCCGGCACCACAGGCTCTACTGCGCAAATCCTGGGCAGCATCACTGCTCTGCAGGCCGGTGACGTGGACAGCACGTCCATGTCCATTACGGCAAACAGCAGCACCAGCGGTGTATATGTAGAAAAGCTGCAGGTTGTCTATGAATCCAATGGACAGGCTTATGGTCTTGGCGACAATATTTCCCTGGGAACCCAGGAGGCTGACGTCACGACCAAAGTGTATGCAATGGCCGAAGCATCGGTAACAGAGGCTGTTGATTTTGGTACTGTACGAATAGGCACGGATGTCAGTAAGTCCATTGAGGTCTCAAATACCGGTTCAGGCGACCTTGTTGACGATCTGCTCCTTACGGATACAAGTGTATCGGATTCGTTTTCAGCCGACACCACCGGTGTCGCGTCTGTTGCCGCAGGAGAAACGGCAACCGCCCAGGTATCATTGGATACCTCCCTGGCCGGAAACTATTCAGGTACGGCGGAACTATCCTATGCAAGTCATAATGAAGATTTAAGTGATCTTGCACTGGACACCGAGACCGTCAACCTTTCCGGCACAGTAAACAATCTGGCGGAAGCCACCATTTTTGACGCAGCCGATGAATCTGATGATGCCACCTTAATCACCGTATCAGCGACGGAATATGTGATTGATTTCGGCACCATCGTTCTTTCAGAGACAGGAGAACTCTCCTATGCAGATGAAATTGGTGTGACAAACAGTGCAGACGGCCCCGCAGAATACCTGGCCGGAGATTTCAGCGATCTTGAACTCGACATTTTTACGTTAGAAGGGTTTGCTGATTTTGACGACCTGATTGCCGGCAACTCTCTGGAAGAATTTCTGGTAAGCATTAACACCCTCGGTCTTGAAGAAGGCTCATATGAGGAAACAATCCTTTTGACCATCTGCAGTACCTGGGAAGGGTATGAGGATTACGAGCTTGGTCAAATTTCACTGACTTTCAAAGTCAATGCGACCTCTGCGGTTCCGGTACCGGGCAGCCTCTTGCTCCTGGTCACCGGCCTGGCAGGACTTTTAATTTTTCGCCGTAGGAGACAACAACAAAACTAAAATGAAATAAAACCCGGCAGTGCCCTCTCTTTCTTGCAAAATAGACAAAGGGGGGGCACTGCCGATACTAGAGGCATCAACATTTCATCTCTTAATCTAAATGAATCAGGATATTTAAAACAAATAATGAATAGCTATCTAAAACCCAACAAGCTTATCGGCGCCGTCGTTCTATTGGGCGTTTTAAGCCTTATTTTCTTTGTGGGCGGTTGCGGGCAAAAAAAGGAACCCCAGCCACCTGTGAATGCTGAAATCAACCAGGCGATCAACGTGCTGTATAAGCAGGCAGGTCAAGCCGCCTCAGTGGAAAAGCAGACCATTTTGGGTAAACACTTCCAGCCCCAGGCGAACAGTTGGAAGGTGGTCGCCTGTACGAATCTTTTGCTGACAAACGGCACCAATCATACGGATTGCAATGACTCCTTTGAGCTTTACCCCCTTGACACCGGAAAGTGGATTATCAGTGGGAACATCAATGGCACCTATCGCTGGCTGGAAGTGCAACACAAATGAGTTCCCCCTTCACAATAAATCCAATCCCACCAATTTATTTCAAGTAAAACGATTAAAAAAATTAGCGGGGTTCGTCCCCGCTTATTTTTTAATGGAGCGGTTAAGCTTTCGGACAAAACTGACGGGAACGGCATAGGTGATTCCCGTGGGTTCTTTGAGAACAAACTCTTTTTTCCCTTTAACAAACACCTTATTAATAACCCCGACGACTTCTCCTGTGGCAATGCGATAAACCGGACTGCCGCTGTTTCCCGGAAAGGCAACGGCATCCAGCTGGATAATATCCCAGGGGTCTTTCAGATATTTGACCATGTCTCCTTTGATCAGGCTGCCGTGGGGGCTGGGCAGGATGACCGGGGCGATGGCCGACACCGTTCCTGTGTGGGTGGTGGCATTGAGGCCGAGGACAAAACCAATGGGAAACCCGGTGAATGCCACCTGGTGACCCTCTTTAAGGGACCCGTCTTTGGCCATGGGCAAGGCAGGCAGTTTGCCTTCCATCTCCAGTATGGCCAGGTCATGGAACGGGTCTTCGGCGACCAGGGAGGCCTTGACCCCTTTGCCCGGCAAATTCGTATGAAAAATGCGCAGATTGAACATACGGTCCTTTTCTTTAATGGCATCGACCACATGCTGATTGGTCACGATCCGGCTGCCGTCGGCGATGGCAAAGCCGGTGCCCCGGAACTGGACCATGGGGACATCCTTGAAAGAATAGGTCCCCACGGATACGGTGGCGGCCTTTATCGTTGACACCAGGTCGGCCATGTAAGCATCCCGATCCTGTAACACAGCATTTTCCAGGGCAGATGCCGGGGAAAGGAAAAAAATAAGAAAGACCATGATGATGCTAAAATAGATTCTCATGGTCTTTTCTTAGCGATTAACGGACCGGTTGTCCATCTTTTCTTCGGCTTTTAGTCTTGAATCACACCCGGTTGCCGAAGAATAAATTCACTCATGTAATTGGCAACGGTGGTGACCTTGTGGCTGTAAAGCTGTGCCTGATCACAATCGGTGGCAAAATCTCCGGCAATACAGCAGTTGCCCATTCGGCGAGACCGTATGCCTGCCAGATCGGCACCGGCAATACCGGACGCTGCCACCAAGGTTTTTGTATCGGCAAAGGTTTCAATGAGCATTTTTTTATCCGCCTGGCGGTCAAAGCCTTCAACGATCAAATCGCAGTCAACAAACAATTCAGCGCAGTTTTGTCCGTCAATGCGCTGGACCAGCGCGTCAAGGACCACCGCTGGGTTGATGCGGCTCAGGTTGATTTTAAGCGCTTCTACCTTGAACAGTCCAATCTGGTCGACAAAATAAAACTGGCGATTCAGGTTGCCGGACTCCACCCGGTCGAAATCGACCAGCTTGAGCCGGGTGACACCGCTTCGAACCAGGTTCAGGGCCACGTTGGAACCGATACCGCCCACCCCGGCAATACCGATTTTCATCATATGAAGTCCCAGTCTTTGTAAATGGGCTGGTAACCCTGGGCCAGAATCGCATCGGCCACCTGGGCCACACTGCGGGCATCGGTAATTTCAAATTGCGGGGTCTGGCCGTCGGGGACCTCCGTATAGCCGCCCACTCCGGTGCTTGACCCGGCAGAGTACCGTGTCACCCCCAGGGGGAGAATGCGGTCGCGAAAGGTGGCGTTTTCACGGGTGGAGACGGTCAGTCCCGAACGTGGCAAAAAGATGCGCAGTGCGGTCATGAATTGAACAAAGGTTTTGTCGTTCACCAGATAATCGGGTTGAAAATCGCCTTCGGCCTCGTTAAACCGGGGCAAAGAGATGGCCACCTCGGTGTCGATATACTTATTTTCAAGATACCTGGCATGCAGTCCGGTGAAAAACATCTCCCGGCGCGGCTCGGACAACCCAAGCAGCGCCCCGAGATTAACAACCCGCATGCCGCCCTTGGCGGCACGTTCAGGCCCGTTGAGCCGCCACTGGTAATCCATCTTTTTGCCGGCCAGGTGAACCCGTTTATACACATCTTCGTCGTAGGTTTCCTGGAACATGGTCATGGAATCGACACCGGCCCCGTAGAGCTTTTGATACTCATCAACCTCAAGGGGGTAGACTTCGATGGCCACGGATGCAAAATATTTTTTAAGCAGCCGCGACGCATCCACTAGGTACGACATGGGCGTCATGTGCGGGGCTTCGCCCGTAAGAAAAAGCACATGCTGCATGCCGGTCTCGGCAATGGCCTTGGCCTCGACCTCAATCTCCTCCAGAGTGAGCTTGCGGCGAAGGATGGGATTTTTGTGATTAAACCCGCAATAGGCACAGCCGTTGCTGCAATGGTTGGAGATGTACAGTGGAATGAACATCTGGATCGTACGTCCGAAATACTGAACGGTGATCTGGTGAGCTTTTCGGGCCATGGCCTCAAGGTGGCCGGCCGCCCTGGGGCTCAGCAGGGTTAAAAAGTCCATGGGACCGGGCTTGTCCTTGGCCATACTCAGGATGATCTGCTCATCGGTCACCTGGTCAAAAAATCTGGGTACATCAAAATCACGGTACTGCTCAACGACCTCGTAGAATGACATTATTTGATCCTCTTTTTTAACCACGGAAAGCACCGAAAGTTAAGAAGGCAAAGCCTTCATTTCCGTGTTTTTCCGTGCATTCCGTGGTTCCATTATTCGTCAAGAAATCCGGTAAGTGGAGAAGACGCCCGGGCATGGGTGGACGCTTCGGCCATCTCGGCCAGATACGCCGCCCGCCCGGCCTTAACCGCCAAATCAAAGGCGCGGCCCATAGCTTCCGGATCATTGGCCGTGGCAATGGCGGTATTCACCAGCACCGCGTCCGCGCCCATTTCCATTGCCGCCGCCGCCTGGGACGGCTTGCCGATGCCCGCATCCACAACAATGGGGACGGATGCGTTTTCAATCAGCATGGCAATCAGCGGTTTGGTCTCCAGCCCCCGGTTGGTTCCGATGGGGGCGCCTAAAGGCATAACCGCCGCCGCCCCTGCGTTTTCCAGACGTTTGGCCAGGGGCAGATCCGGCAGCACATAGGGCAGCACCTTGAACCCTTCTTTGGCCAGAATCTCCGTTGCCTTCAAGGTCTCCCAGTTATCCGGCATCAGATACTTCATGTCGGTGATCACCTCGATCTTGATGAAATCACCGCAACCGGCCTCCCGGGCGATCCGGGCAACGCGCACGGCCTGCTCTGCGGTGCGGGCACCCGATGTATTGGGCAGCAGGGTCACGTCTTTGGGGATGTATTCCAAAATATTTTCAGACTGTTCCGTGATGTCCACACGACGCAGCGCCACCGTGATCATCTGCGAACCGCTGGCCGCAAGCATCTTGGGGATCTGTCCGTGGTTGCCGAATTTCCCGGTACCGGTCAGCAACCGGTTACTGAATTCTTTTCCGCCTAATAACAATGTATCGTCATTCATAATCAGCCTCCTCCGACAAAACTGAGCATCTCCAGGCGATCGTCGTCCTTCAATTCAGTTGTCGGCCAAAATTCCTGTTTGATGATTTGCCGGTTGAGTTCAACAACCAGCGCCCCTGCATCAAGCTTTTTCAAGGCGATGAACTGGGCCAAAGTGCAAGGTTCTATACTTTCCCGTATTCCGTTAACAAAAATATTCATAGGTAAACATCCTAAAATGCAAAAAGCCACTTACCCTCCAAGGAAGGGCAAGCGGCTTTATATAAACGCCGAAATCGGATTTTTCCCGATTAATTGCTGTCTTGTCCGCTCTTCCCTTCGCCAGTATTATCCGGATCAGGTTCAATGGGTATAATCTCAGACGCTGCGCGCCACCCCAAACGATCAATTAGGTCATATAAATATTACAAAGGATTGTCAACCCCGGATTGAATCAAAAAAAATGCGATAGTCTGTTGTCGTCATTATTTCGGCACGGCCATCTTGATATGAGTCATAGCATTGCCGGATTTATGTATATCAAGTCAGGGAAATATGTTAGGATGGCCAGATAAAAAATAAAAAAAGTCATGATGAAAATGGAATAAAGCCAATGGGAAAGGTGTACTTTCTTTTAGGACAAATACTTGCACGCATGACATTTTTCTGTGTGATGTTTACGGCCGTATTTGCCCATGCCGGAATAAACAACGATCTACTGACCCCGGAAGAAAAAGCATATATCCAGTCTAAAAAAAGTATCAGCGTCGGCATTATAGATAACGAGCCGCCTTATTCGTTTTTTTCCCGGGGCGAGATAAAAGGGTTCTCCATTGATCTGCTTCATCTTTTGGAACAGGCATCAGGCCTGAAATTCAACTTTGTTCTGGGTAGTTGGTTTAATGTCTATTCCTCATTTCAAAACGGGCACCTGGATGTAATTGACCAGATATCCTTCACCCAAGAGCGCACCCATTGGATGCTTTTCACCCCGGCTTATCATGTTAAGACGCTTGTCCTGTTCATGCGGACTGCCGATATCCCCCATCCATTTAAAGGTGTTGCAAGTCTTGAGGGCAAACGGATCGGCATTATCCAGGATATTTATTACGAAAAGATCTTAAGAGAGAATGACCATATAAGCGTTTATGAGTATGATGACTATATATCGCTGATGAAGGCACTCTCTTTTGGCTGGGTAGATGCTGTGGTGGCAAGTGAAATGACCGGACGCTTTGTTGTCCGTGACAACAGCCTGTCCGGCATCGGCGTGGCAGGGCCTGTTAACGCCAAGGGCCTCTCCGAAGAGGATTTTCGCCTGGGCATCTCCCGGAAAGCGCCCCGGCTCCAGACGATTCTGACCAAACTTTTAAATGCCGTTCCCGCCCAAACGCTTGAGACATTAATCCAGAAATGGAGTCAATATCCATACAAGGACAACGGGGTCTCCATGCCGCCGCTTACCGATGAGGAAAACGCATTTATTGCGGCCCATCCCAGCTTCTCCATGGGCATGATGCCTGATTTTGCTCCCTACAGTTTTGTCAGCCATGGGCATCAGGTTGGATACAGTGCCTCTTTGCTCAGGATTATTTCAGAGCGAACCGGATTAAACTTTTCCTATGTTGTGGATGATTGGCCCAATGTTTTTTATCTTTTTAAAACCGGCCAGATAGATGCCATTGCCAATATTTCTTATGCCGAAAACCGCACAAAATTTACCCGGTACACAGATGCATATCACCAGATTCCCAGGGTGGTATTTGTGCGCAACGATTTTAAAAACTACCAGGGAATCGGCAGCCTTAAAGGGCGAAGGGTGGGGATCACCCGGGATGTATTTTATGAAAAGCAGATTTCCCGGCTGGCCGGAGACGGATTGCGGGAATACGACGACCATACCTCCATAATGAGAGACCTCTCCTTTGGTAAACTGGACGCGGTGGTGACCTCCCTGAACACAGGGAGTCATTATGTCCGGAAACTGGGGCTGGTCAACCTGGTTATTGCCGGCGAGGCGATGAAGGCCGAAGACCTGCGATTTGGGGTTCGGCCGGATCTGGCCCCCCTGGCCGGTATTATTAACAAAGCGCTGCGATCCCTGTCCGCATCCGACCGGCAGCTGCTTGAAGCCGCCTGGTTCTCTCCCCAGGCCGGAGATGCGGTCACCGACTATACCCTCCAATTTTCCGATAAAGAGGTTGCCTATCTGGAGAAAAAGAAAAAGCTGATACTTTGTGTCATCCCGGACAACCTGCCGTTTGGAACGGTGGAGAGTGACGGCCGTCACATTGGAATCGACGCAGATTTCATGGCGCTGTTTGGAAAACAGATCCCCATCCCCCTGGTGGTGAAAAAAAACAATAGCTGGGCACAAGTGCTCGAACAGATGAAACAACGCCAATGCGATCTTTGCATGGATGCCATGAAAACGCCTGACAAGCAAAGGTACATGGATTTTACCGATCCATATCTCACCGTCCCCAACGTCATTGCCACATCCGTCAATGCACCGTTCATAGATGATTTCCGCAAATTTATGGACCGCCCCATGGGAGTTATCAAGGCGTCATCGATCTCAGAACTTTTAAAGACCACTTACCCTGCCATGAACCTTATAGAAATGAACAGCGAGCTTGACGGTATCCATGAAGTCCAGCGGGGAACTCTTTTCGGGATGATCAGCACCATGACGGATATCGGCTATCATCTGCGCCAGGAAAAAATTGTGGATATCAAAATCGCCGGTAAAATGCCCTACGACCTGAAGGCGAGCATCGGCACGAGAAATGATGAGCCCCTGCTGGGAGATATTTTCCAAAAGCTGGTCCTGTCCCTCTCTGAAAAACAAAAATCCCAGGTGATGGACCATTGGCTCAGTGTAAAGGTCGAAGAAAAATTTGACTACTCTCCCTTCTGGAAGGTACTGGGCGTGGTCGCGGCCCTGGCCATCGTCACCCTTTTCTGGGTCCATAAGGTGCGCAGGCTCAACCGGAAGCTGATGGATGCCAACCGTGCATTGAAAGAATTAAGCCGCACAGACGGACTGACCGGACTTTTCAACCGCCGTTTTTTTGATGAGGAGTTCACCCGGATCTTTAACCTGTGCAAACGCAGCGAATTGTGTTTTTCAGTAATCATCCTGGATATTGATTTTTTTAAAAAAATCAACGACACCCATGGCCACCCTGCCGGGGATGCCTGCCTCAAGCATTTCAGCTCGATTCTCATGGAACGATTCCGGCGCAATTCCGATATTGTTTGCCGGTTTGGCGGTGAGGAATTCGGTATTATCTGTACCGGGAAAAATGTCGCAAAGGTTCACGCCCATGTTGAGGCGCTGCGCAGGCATATGCCAGACGATGTTTTAACCCATAACGAAGCGCGGATCAGATTCACCATCAGTGCAGGAATTTACTCAATGGTGCCCCAGACCGATACGCCTGAAAATTTATATTTGGACATGGCGGACAAGGCCCTGTATCAGGCAAAAAACAACGGGAGAAATCAAGTGGTAGATTTAAGTGCCCCCCGTGACAAACACCAATAGTTCCCTTCAAAAACGACACAAAAAAAGTAAGGATATATGCAGGTTACACATATCTTTACTCTATATAACAGCCATGGGCTGACCTGACATATCAGCACTGAAGGACAGCCCACAACCAAGGTTGAAAGAACTCAGCAACTTACTGAGCTCTTTCATATAAAAAAAAGCAAACAACAAATCAGGCCCAGATATCAACTTCGCCTGTTTTCAGAGAATAATATCCGCCGACAATTTTCAATTCACCGCCGTCCTGCATCTTACGCAGGGCGTCACTTTGCTGGGCAATTTGCTCAACTGTAAGCTGAACATTTTTCTTTGCCGCCGCCTCAACCAGGTCGGCACCGCTCAACCCGGTCTCTTTTTTGGCCAGCATAACCGCAGGCATCAGATTATTGACAATGCTGTTAATGCCGGAGGTTTCGTTGAAGCCCGGGTTTTCAAAAGCGTTTACCGCAGCGCCCACCGCACCGCAGGATTCATGGCTCATCACCATGATAAGCCTGCTGGTTGAATGCATGGACGCATACTCAATACTGCCCAACAAAGCGGGATCAAGAAAATTGCCCGCAACCCGGACAATAAAAAGACGGCCTAAGCCTTCATCAAAAATCAGTTCCGGAGGTACCCGGGAATCGGAACAGCAGAGAATCGTCGCATACGGCCATTGACCTTTGGTCAGCGGCTGACGGGCATGCGGACCCACACCGGGGTCGCCCTGGCGGTGCATGGATGCATAGCGTTTATTGCCGTCACGCAGCATAGCAATCGCGTCTTCAGGCGAAACAATTTTTCGGGTGCCGTGACCATGTCCGTCGCCGGCAAAAACAGAAGAAAGGCCCAGGGGTGGAACAGCCAAGCCGGCTGTAAACAGGGCCATCCCCTTGAGTACATTACGACGTGATAGATTCATTGAGCAAACCTCCAAAGTTAAAATTTTTCACAAAAGTTTAAATTGATTACGCGTCAAACTTTACTAATTACTCAACAGACTTTTCGCAATTAGTCAACAACAAAATCTATCATTCGCAATGAGCAGGGTTTAAAATTCAATGGTTCCCTTAAAGACAGTCTGTGCAGGACCGGTCTTAAATATATGACCGCCGGATTCATTCCAAGAAATATCCAGATCCCCGCCGTCCAGATGAACACGAACCTGCCGCCCTGCCCGTCCGGTCAGGTGGGCAGCCGCAGCCGCAGCACAGGCCCCGGTGCCGCAGGCAAGGGTCACTCCGGCCCCGCGCTCCCATACCCGCATCTTTATTTGGCTGTCAGAGATCACCTCAATGAACTCCACATTGGTTTTTTCAGGGAAACGCGGATGGGTCTCCACCATGGGCCCAATGGTTTCAATGTCCACCACGGACAAATCATCCACAAAAATCACGGCATGGGGGTTCCCCATGGAGACACAGGATACGGACAACATGCCCTGCCCTGTTTCAATGGGCACGTCAAGGGCCGTCTTCCCGTCATGAACAAACGGGATCTGGTCTGGAGCGAGCTTGGGAACGCCCATATCCACGCATACGGATTCCACCCGGCCTCCCTGTTTTTTTTCAATCCGGGGCACCACGGTTCCGGCCAGGGTTTGAACCCTCATTTCATCTTTGACAAAAATATCATTCTCGTACAGGTATTTGGCAAAACAGCGCATGCCGTTACCGCACATCTCAGGTTCAGACCCGTCTGAATTGATGATCACAAACCGGATATCATGGGTATCGGAATTTCGAACCAGGATAATCCCGTCGGCACCGATGCCGAATCTGCGGTGGCACAAATTGATAGCCAAATCGGCATAGTCAATGTGCCCGGCAATGGCCTTATCCCGGTCATCCAGCACGATAAAATCATTGCCGAGCCCATGCATTTTCCAGAAATCGATACGCATTGTTTCTCCTTTTCGCTTTTTTTACATTCAATTTGGACCCAACGCTGCCCAGGTGCAAGGCGCAAACAAAGCTAAAACCGGAGCGTACTATAGTACGTGAGGCCCGATTTTATAATTTGGCGGTTTTATGCAGCAACGCCGCAGATGGGTGACTTTTCGTCCAAATTACTTGACTTTGGACAGGATTTCCAGAATCTGATCCCCAAGCGCCTCAACATGCCAGTTGCGCATACCCGGAATCTCAAACAAATCTTCGACACATGACGGCTTGTCCGAGGCCACGGCTGAAATCGTATTGTTGTTGATCAAAAATCCAGGCTCCATGGCCAGGGTTTTGGAGGCGGCCTCACGCATCTGCTTCAATGCATCAATGCGGGCAAGCACCTTAGAAGATTTTCGGGGCATCCGGGTTCTAGGGTACGAGGGCAGTTCCCGATGGGGCAAGGCAACGGCGGTTTGAACGGCGTCAACGCACAACTGCCCGTACATGCCGGCCTGTTTGGGGCTGAGCGCCCGGTGCTTTAAAATCGCCTCGACACTGGCCGGCCTGTGCTGCACCATGGTCATGATGGATTGGTTGGACATGATTTTAAAGGGCGGCAGATCCTTTTTCTCTGCCTGGGAAATCCGGACTTCCAGCAGGTGCTCAAGCACGGCAAGGCTTCTATTATCAAGTTTGCCGGCGCCTTTAAACTTTTTAAACAAAGGCCTGATATGATTGTTTTCGTATTTGACCCGGGCCTGCAGATCAAACTCTTCCTGGGCCCAGGACAAGCGCCCGATCTTTTCAAGGCGATCCTTTAACAGGTCATGCAGCTGAACAAGCGTTGCCACATCCCCTACACTGTAGGCGATCATCTCCTCTTTCAAGGGCCGTTTTGACCAGTCCACCTTCTGGTATTTTTTATCCACATCAATATCAAAAAAGGTTTTCAGCAACGCCCCCAGCCCCCGGGCTTTTATATTTAAAAACCGGCAGGCGATCTCGGTATCAAACAGGTTTTCAATCTCAACGGCCAACTCACGATCCAGGCTTCTGACATCAAAATCGGACCCATGAAACACCTTGATAATCTTTGGATTTTCAAGAATTTTTGAAAAAGGCGAGAAATCATCAATCAAAAAAGGATCCACCAGCCAGGCCTGATCCGGGCCTGCAATCTGGATCAGACAGATCTTTTCTGAAAAACAGTGCATGGAATCGGCTTCCAGATCCACACCAATTATCTCACAGGGTTCAAGTTTCCGGCAGACGTCTGCCAGCTCTTTGTCCGTTGTTACAAACTGATAAACCACCTTAGTTTTCCCTTGATTGTTTAAAACACTTCTTTTAAAATTCTTTTTTTGTTTATAAAGCCTGATCATACGCTGCCTTGGGGAATAGGGCAAGGTCGGGCATGATATATACCAGACTTGGTCTATCAGCACCCAGGCTAAGCCCAAAACGAAAGTTGAAAGATCTGTGCGGCTTATACAGAACTTTACTTAAATAAAACAGGAAGTAAAAAAATGATTCAAATAACTTTCCCGGACAATGCAGTAAAAGAATTTGACGCCCCGCCCACAGGCATGGATGTGGCAAAAAGCATTTCCGAAGGATTTGCCCGCAACTGTGTGGCCATGCAGATAGACGGTAAAGCCCTGGATTTAGGTTCCGTCATTGAACAGGACAGTGCGGTAAGTTTCATCACGGCCAAAGACGATGAAGGCCTGGATATTCTGCGTCACTCTTCGGCCCATGTCATGGCCGAAGCCGTACTCAATCTCTATCCGGACGCCAAACTGACCATCGGTCCTGTGGTTGAAGACGGATTCTACTATGATATCGACATGGAGCCTGTCAGCGAAGCCGACCTTGACAAAATCGAAGCTGAGATGAAAAAGATCATCAAGGCCAAGGCCGGGTTTGAACGCAAGGTGGTGACACGGGATCAGGCGCTTGAACTGTTCGCCGACAATCCTTTTAAGGTGGAACTGATCAATGAACTTCCCGAGGGTGAAGAGATCTCTTTGTACCAGAACGGTAAATTCGTCGACCTGTGCCGGGGTCCCCATATTCCCAACACCGGCATGATCAAGGGTGTTAAACTGCTTAAAACCTCCGGTGCCTACTGGCGGGCGGACCAGTCCCGGGAACAGCTCCAGCGGCTGTACGGCATCTCCTTTTTTGACAAAAAGAAACTCAACGCCTATCTGACCATGATCGAGGAAGCCAAAAAGCGGGACCACAGAAAACTTGGCACCCGACTGGACCTCTACTCGTTCCATGACGAAGCACCAGGTATGCCCTTTTTTCACGCCAAGGGCATTGCCATGTGGAATGCGCTGTTGGATTATTGGCGCGTGGAACATAAAAAAGACGGGTATGTGGAGACCAAGACGCCTGTGATGATGACCCGCAAACTGTGGGAACAGAGCGGTCATTGGGAAAACTACCGGGAAAACATGTACACCTCCACCATTGATGACGAAGAGTACGCCATCAAGCCCATGAACTGCCCCGGCGGCATGATCCTTTTCAAAACCAAATCCCACTCTTACAAAGACCTGCCCCACCGGGCCGGAGAGATCGGGCTGGTGCACCGCCATGAATTATCCGGGGCCCTGTCAGGATTGTTCCGGGTCCGGGCGTTCCACCAGGATGATGCCCATATTTTCATGACCCCGGACCAGATCCAGGACGAAGTTTTGGGGGTTCTGAAACTGGCGGAACGGATCTATGCGCGGTTTGGCCTCTCCTTTCACCTGGAATTGTCTACACGGCCTGAAAAATCCATAGGCAGCGATGAGCAGTGGGAAACCGCCACCAACGGCCTGCGCAATGCCATGAATGCCTATGGTAAAGAGTTTGTCATCAACGAAGGGGACGGCGCATTTTACGGTCCCAAAATAGACATCCACATCAAGGACGCCCTGGGCAGAACCTGGCAGTGCGGAACGATCCAGCTGGACATGGCGCTTCCCGAACGTTTTGATCTGACTTACAAGGGCGCGGACAATGAAAAGCACCGGCCCATCATGATCCACCGGGTAATTTACGGTTCCATGGAGCGGTTCTTCGGGATTCTTGTGGAGCATTTTGCAGGCAAATTTCCCCTGTGGCTGGCCCCGGTCCAGGCCGTTGCGTTGCCCATCACCCAGGACCTGGCCCCCTATGCCAAAGAGATCCAGCATCTGCTGGAGGTCCATGGCATCCGCTGCGAGGTGGATGAGCGCAGCGAAACACTGAAGAAAAAAATCAGGGAAGCCCAGCTCAACTACGTTCCTTTAATTATCACCATTGGTGAAAAGGAAAAGGAAGACAAGGTACTCTCCGTGCGCACCCTGGACGGCAAAGTCAAAATGGGACTCACCCACAAAGAATTTTTAACCAAGGTGTGTGACCATATCAGGGATCGAATTTTAGAAGAGATCGCCCTTTAATATAGAGGCAAACTCATAATTTCAGGGGCGGTCCGGTTTGCGGCCGCCCTTTTTCTTTTTCAGGCAGACCAGGAGACAAATCATGACCGATTTTTCCGATAAACTGGTACAGATTCTCAATTACGGTTCCCTGAACCTTGCCTTAGGGATAGGCTACGCCCTTAAAATTTTTGATGTCATGGATGAAAAAGGCTGTGCCCTAAGCCTTGAAGGATTGTCCAAAGCCACAGGCCTGGACAAACGATATCTCAAGGAGTGGCTGGGGATCATGGTCACCGGCGGCATCATCGAGATGACAAAAACGCCGGACGGGAAGGACGCCTTTTTGCTGCCCTTTGCCCACGGGGATCTGCTGTGCAGACGCGCCGGAAATAACAATCTGGGGGTTTACACCCAGGAGATCCCGTTGCTGACCGCCTGCGCCATGGATGCCGTCAAACAAGGCTTTCAAACCGGCCAAGGCGTTCCCTTTTCCAATTATCCGGATTTTCAAGATTTCATGTCGGAACTGGCCGATGCCAAGCACCGCGAGGTATTGATCCAGGAATTTATTCCCTATGTTGACCAGGAGCGGCTGGAAAAAAGACTGCGCCAGGGCATCCGGGTCTGCGATCTGGGCTGCGGCCAGGGGTTGGCCGCCTGTCTGATGGCCCGGGCCTATCCAAATTCTGAATTTATCGGCATGGACAACCATGAACAGGCCCTTGAACAGGCAAGGGCACTGGCCGAATCCATGAAATTAACGAACGTTGAATTCATCAACCAGGATGCCGCCAAGATCTGCGATGATCCAACGCTGTGCCGGACCTTTGATTATGTATGCGCCTTTGACGCCATCCACGACCAGTCCCATCCCCTGGCGGCGCTGAAAGGGGTAAAATACATGCTGCGCAACGGTGGCCTTTTCTCCATGATCGATATCAAGGCGGCCACCGATATCAAGGAGAATGCCGATCATCCCATGGCGCCGTTTTTATACACGGTCAGCCTGATGCACTGCATGCCCGTGGGACTCAATAACAGCGGTTCGGGCCTGGGCATGATGTGGGGAAAAGAGCAGGCCATAAATCTGCTTAGACAAGCGGGATTTACGCAGGTTTGTGCTGAAGATATCCCCAACGATGCTTTTAACCTGCATTTTTTATGTACCCCGTAATTCAATTCGTTTTAAAAATTAGGGAGCAATGCGCGATGGAAATCATTTGTTTGCTTGAAAACAACACCACGGACCCAAACCTTGCACCGGACCACGGCTTAAGTTTCTTTATCCGCACACAGACCCAATCCATTCTTTTTGATATGGGCCAGGACCGCAAATTTGCAGACAATGCCCGGCACCTGGGTGTGGATTTGACGAAAACGGATCTGTCCGTGCTCTCCCACGGGCACTATGACCATGGCGGCGGCCTGCCCCACTTTCAAAGGCTCAATTCAACCGCCCAGACCATCATGACCCGCAAGGCATTTGAAGGCAGATGCTATGCCCAGTATCTCGACTATGATGCCAAATATATCGGACTTGACACCGATGCCGTCGACCCAAGCCGCTGCCGGTTTATTGATGGGGACCTGGCCCTGTCCAAGGATGTAACCATTATCACCGACTTTTCAAAAACAGGGTTTATCCCCGAAAACAATGCAGGCCTTTTAAGGCAGAATAAAGCAGGTCAACTGGTTGACGACGAGTTTTCCCATGAACTGGCCCTGCTGATCGTTGAAGGAGACACCTCGGTGTTGTTCACCGGATGTGCCCATTCGGGGATGGGAAATATGATTGATACGGTTCTGTCCCGCACTGGCCGGGATCACATTGACCATGTGATCGGCGGCTTTCACTTGTATAACCGCGTCACCAAGACCACTGAAGCTGGCGCTCGTCTGGATATCCTGGTCAATGAACTGTCATCCCATGCCAGTACAATCTATTATACCGGCCACTGCACGGGACCCGATGCCCCGGCCTACATGTCCGACAAAATGCACGCCCCAATCAACGTCTTTGCCACGGGCACCCGCCTTGAACTCTGAGGTATCCTGATATAAATGCCAAATTGGCAGAAAAAACTATGGATATCCGGCTCAGTCAGGTACAATGTAAATAATGTCTATAAAAAAGACGAGGCAATCCATTGAAAAAATATTATTTTGTCTCCTTTATATTGATCGGCATTCTTTTCTGTTTCTATCTGCTAAAATCCAACGATGCCGTCGGCAAACAGATCGTGTTGGGCCAGAGTTGTGCACTCACAGGTCCAGCAGCCCAGCTTGGCCTGCAAATGAAGAAAGGGGCGGCCGCCTTTTTTTCATATATTAACAGCCAAGGCGGGGTGCACGGCCGAACCATCCGCTTGATTACCTACGATGATTTTTACGAGCCGGATTATGCCGTGAAAAACACCATCGAACTGATAACCCGGCAACATGTTTTCGCAATGTTCGGCGAGGTAGGGACCCCTACGTCCAAGGCTGCGATGCCTGAGGCGAAAAAACATCATGTGCCTTTCCTTATGCCTTTTACCGGCGCTGAGTTTTTGCGAACCCCGCCCAGTCCACTTATTGTCAACCTGCGCAACAGCTATTATGCTGAAACCCAAGCACTTGTGGAATATCTAAGATCAACGTATCATATCGATAGAATTGCTGTTTTCTACCAGAATGACAGTTATGGCAAGGCCGGCCGGGAAGGTGTAAGGCGCGCACTGGAAAAACACGGCCTGAAGATTGTGGCTGAAGGCCGCTATCGAAGAAACACCCTATCCTATCGAAACGCCCTTCAAAACATCAAACTGTCAGACCCCGAGGCGGTGATCATGATTGGTGCTTATAAACCGTGTGCCGAATTTATCAAGTCAGCCAAAAAGAGTGGTATGGCGCGTACCATATTTTGCAATATTTCATTTGTGGGCAGTGATGATCTGATCCGGGCCCTTGACGGGCAGACGGAAAATGTTTTGATCTCACAGGTTGTACCGCTTCCGTGGGAGAGTAAAAATGAGGCGTCCCGGGAGTATCGGAAAATATATAAAGCACATTATCCTGATGATCCCTACGGTTTTGTTTCGTTTGAAGGGTTCCTTGCCGCCAAACTGGTCGTCAAAGCCTTGGAAAAGGCTGGACCGGATCTTACCCAAAAAAAATTTATGGAGGCCTTTGAAAAACTTGACAGAAAGGCTTTGGACGGATTCGAAATAACGATTACACCCGACGACAGGCAAGCATTGGAACGGGTTTTCATTACGAATTACCACAATGGAAATTTTCGACAGCTTGAAGAGGTGTGGGTGCCCAATGATTAATCGTACATTAGCATACCTTCGATCCTTAGACGTATCTGTTCAGAGTCGCTTCCTTTTTGTCGTGATTGGGTTTTTGATTTTTTCTTCTGCTGCAGGCTTGGGGGGATATGTAATTTTTTCCAAAAACCTGTTCCAGAATATATATGATCTGCATGTCCATCCTATACTGCACCTGAATGAAATGAAAAATATCTACACGATCAACACCCTTGACACAATTGATGAGATGCTCAGTGGTCATGTTTCTGCCGATGATGCAAAGGAGATCCTTGGGCTGGCCCAAACCCTGGTAAAAAAAGAGTGGCAATCGTATCGTTTCATTTTTGAGTCTCAAATGCATCCTGACAACCGGATTAATCATGCCCCCAAAGCGTATCTGCTTGACGAAGGGCAAAAAAGTTTTGATATGGTTCAACGACAGATAAACGAGTTGGTGGATGCCATAGAGAAAGATAACCGGGCCGTGATACCGAATCTGCTCTCCCAACAAATCCGGCCGGTGATCATCAGTGCCGTCGATATCCTCAATGACCTTATTGAATCTGAGGTGGCCGGTATCCAACACAGCACTGATTCCATGCAGTATCATTTTAACCATCTGATTTTTACTGTATTACCCATTCTTGCCCTCGGTTTGACACTAATTTTTATTTTCGCCAGGTTTATTCTCTTCAATATTAAAAACATTACACGACAGCTCAGTCTTTCACAGCAGGAACTATGGGACGCAAATCGGTTGCTGGAATATCGGGTTGAAAAACGGACAAATGAATTTCTGGAAATGGCAGAAAAAGCAGAATCAGCCAATAGAGCCAAAAGTGAATTTCTGGCCAACATGAGCCACGAGATACGAACGCCCATGAATGCTATCATCGGCATGTCGGGCCTGGCCCTGGGGATGAATCTTGAAGAAAAAACACACAATTACATCTCCAAGGTTCACCAATCGGCCGAATCGTTGCTGGGCATCCTCAATGACATTCTCGATTTTTCCAAAATTGAGTCCGGAAAAATGGAACTGGAAAACATCGACTTCTGCCTCGAGGATGTGATGTTCAACCTGTTGAATATCATCGGTATCAAAACAGGCAAAAAGGGCCTGGAAATGATGTATAATATCACACCCCAGGTACCTACGGCTTTAATAGGCGATCCCATGAGACTGGGGCAGATCCTGTTGAATCTGTGTAATAATGCGATTAAATTCACGGACCGGGGCGGAGAGATTGTTGTCTCGGTTTCCATGGAAAACGACCGGGATAAAGACACTCGGGTCAGGCTACGGTTTTCAGTGAAGGATTCCGGTATCGGGGTGGGCAGGGAAGAACAAAAAAATCTGTTTCAGCCATTCAGCCAGGCAGACACCTCCGTCACCCGGAAATACGGCGGAACAGGTTTGGGGCTATCGATTTCCAATCAATTGACCCGGATGATGGGGGGCAGGATGTGGGTTGAAAGTAAACCCGGATCAGGGAGCACCTTTTACTTCACAGTACTGCTCGACAAACAAAAGGAACAGCCGACGCCCTGCCGTTTTGAGAATCAAGGCCTTACATCGCTGCACGTTCTGATTGTCGATGACAACGATACCGCGCGGGACATCCTGACCCGGCAGCTTAGCAGTTGGAATGTAACGTGTGATCAGGCCCATTCAGGAGAGGCGGCCTTGACGAAGTTGAAGCAAATGGATGACCATGAGCCCTATGATCTGGTATTGATGGACTGGCGTATGCCCGGGTTGGATGGTATTGAGACAGCCGGATTGATTCAAAGCCGGGCAGAACTTGGCCACATTCCCACGATCATTATGATTTCAGCCTACGACCGCCTTGAAGTCCATAAAGCAGTCAAAGATCTCAACCTGGCTGGTTTTCTTTCCAAACCCATCACGCCTTCCAAACTGTATAATGCCATCTTAACGGCCATGGGCCGCCAACCCGTGGAAGCACACCGGAGCGTTCACAATCCTGAAAAAGTGACCGAAGCCATGGATAAACTGTGTGGAGCCAGAATTCTTCTGGTTGAAGACAATGAAATAAACCAGGAACTGGCCACGGAGCTTTTAATGCATAACGGCATCCAGGTAGATTATGCCTATAACGGACAGCAGGCTCTGAAACGTCTTGGGGAAAAGCGCTATGACGGCGTTTTAATGGACTGCCAGATGCCTGTAATGGACGGCTATACGGCCACCGGAAAGATACGGCAAAACCCCGAGTTTGAAAAACTGCCCATTATTGCCATGACTGCCCATGCCATGGTCGGGGATCGTCAAAAAAGCCTTGATGCGGGCATGAATGATTATATTTCCAAACCGCTTAACGTGGACCAAATGTTCATGACCATGGCCAAATGGATCGTCCCTGCCGAACCGGCCGGAAAAAGAGCTGTGAATCCTCCAGCAAAGGAGGCGAAACCAGACGCCTTGCCGGATATCCCCGGCATCAATATCGCGGCAGGTTTAATCGTGACCCAGAACAATGTCAAACTGTACCGTAAACTGCTTTTAAAATTTTTAGACAAACAGGCAGATTTTGCCCAAAACTTCAAAAATGCCTGGGAAAGCAATGATACTAAGGCCGCAACAATTGCCGCTCACACCTTGAAAGGCGTGGCCGGGAACCTTGGGATGACGGGCGTGCAAACTTGCGCGTCTGATCTGGAGGCGGCCGTCAAGGAGTCTGCCGGTAATGTGGAGGCCTTGCTTGATGAGGTTTGTGCCGCATTGGAACCTGTGCTTGCCGGGCTTCAGATCCTAGGGGAAGGCACTTCTGCCGAAAAAAAAGATGCCGGTGGTATTGTTGATTTAAATCGTATTGACCCCCTGCTGGCTGAGCTCGGATACTTTTTAAATGAAAATGACACGGAATCAATTGAGGTGGCCGAAAAGCTTATTCCTTTTTTTCAAAACACAAAACACATCAGACAATTTGAACAAATCATGCAGGCGATAAGGGATTATGAGTTTGAGCAGGCAAAAAAGGATCTTGCGGCGCTTGTATCTACACTAGGGCAAGCTGATATTTTACCTAATGACCGAACGAAACTTAGCTGAAATCCATTTCGCCATGGTCTTATACATCTCATCCGGCTTGATCGGTTTAGCGATATGATCGTTCATTCCGGCATCCAACGCCTTTTCCCGGTCACCCACCATTGCATTGGCCGTCATGGCAATGATGGGTAATTTTTGGAATTTTTCCTGTTCACGGATTTTCCGGGTCGCCTCATATCCGTCCATTACAGGCATCTGACAGTCCATCAAAACACCGTCAAAATCTTGATCTGCCAACATCTTGAGTGCTTCCCGACCATCATTGGCCGTTTCAACCACAATATTTTTGTGGGTTAAAAGCTCCATAGCCAGTTCCCGATTAATGTCATTATCCTCGACAAGCAGGATTCTGGTACCGCGAATTTTTTCCAGTGCCTGACTAACAGTCCTTTCATTTATTGCAGCAGATGAATTTATTTTTTCCGGATGCCCAATCTGTTTACCAAGGCGGACCGTAAAGGAAAAAGTGCTGCCGACATCCTTTACACTTTCCACCCGAATCCGGCCGGCCATCAGTTGAACGAGTTTCTTTGAGACCATCAGTCCAAGTCCGGTTCCACCATATCGACGGGTCGTCGAACCATCGGCCTGGGAGAATGGCTGGAATATTTTCTTTTGCTGTTCGGCAGACATACCAATCCCTGTATCTTGAACTGAAAATTGCAATACAACGGTTGAATCGTCTTGTTCCTTCATGGCGATTCTAAGAGAGATCACGTCTCCTTCATTACTGAACTTTACGGCATTGCCGCCAAGATTGATCAATACCTGGCTTAGTCTATGGAGGTCACCAATCAAGGCTTTTGGTACATCATGTTCTATCTTCACCACAACTTTAACACCCTTGTCCCGGGCGCTGAAATTGATCGTGTTAACCATGTTGTCGATGAGCTCTTTGAGTTGGAAATCGATCTCTTCCATTTCCAGCTTTCCGGCATCAATTTTTGAAAAATCAAGGATGTCATTGAGAATGGCAAGGAGATTTCCTGCTGAGATGTGTGCCTTTTCAATATAATTTTTTTGTTTATCATCCAGGTCGGTCTGCAGTGCCAGATGCATCATACCCAGGATGGCATTCATGGGCGTTCGGATCTCGTGGCTCATGTTGGCTAAAAATTCGGATTTAGCCTGGTTGGCGGCTTCGGCCTCCAACTTGGCGATCTGCAATTTAGAATTGGCGGTTTCAAGGTCAATCGTTCGTTCACTGACACGCTGTTCAAGCTCATCATGGGCTTGCTGCAAGGCGGTCAGCAGATTTTCTTTTTCATTCATGGATCTGCTGATGGAATGAATCATTTTCTTCAATATTATTCCCAATGCCTTGGTTTCCCTTGTCCCGGTGATGGGGATATCATGGGCGGACATCCCTCCTTTTTCAATGCCTTCAGCGGAAACCATCAATCTTTTTAAGGGATTTGTCAGGGTTTTTGAAAGCAGTACGGATAAAACAATGGAGAGCCCAAGGAAGATGATTGACAAAAAGAAAATGTTTTTTATCAGGCCCCGGGATCCGCTTTCGATTTCATCCACATAAACGGAGCTTGCAATATACCAGTCAAGCGGCGGGAAGTATTTAATGTAGGCCCGTTTTAAAAATTTGAATTCCCCTTTATGCTCCGGCTTGTCCCAGATATATTCATACGCCTTTTCAGGTGTTTGGGAAGCTGCTTTAAGTTCTTTGAGCAGGGGATTTCCCGTGGTGGGATGGATCAGGACGCTACCGTCAGTACCGGCAAGGGTCGGATGGACGAGCATTTCATTGTCACCGTTAAAAATAAACATGTAGCCGGTTTTGGTCAGGTGAACCTTTAGAAATGTCTGCCGGAGTTCAGAGATGATGGCATCCAGTCTCTTTTGGGCATCGCGTTCAATATCTTCAATATAAACCCCGGTTCCGATAACCCAGCCCCATGGTTTAAACAATGCGACATAAGAAATTTTGGGCTGATTTTCAGTAAGGCCGTTCTTGATGGGCTTAGGCCAATGGTAATCCACATATCCCTGCCCCTTGGCAAGACAGATATCAACAAAAGCCTGGAAAAGGTTCTGTTTTTTTCCCAGGGCGCAGTTGAATTTCGGATCATCGAGAATAGTATTGTCCAGCTCGGGGATTGTCGGATGCATGATCATTCTGGGTACCGGGCGCCCGGTATCATTTATCCACAGGTAGCCCGCACCCTTGTCATATCTCATAGCCCGGATAATGGCGATGGCTTGCCTTTTCGCCTGATCCTTGGTCAAAATGCCTCGACTGAACTTATCGGAAAACTGCCGGATCGCAGCAACAGCTATATTGACAAGCTCCTCTCTTTCGTTTTTCCGGGTTTCAAGCATAGTTTCTTTATGAAAAATCAAACTATGGTATTCATTTTCAACATTGAGCATAACTGTGTTCAGTATATTTCTTGCGTTTTCTTCTTGAACCCCGGCCAGGGTTTTCAAGGTCTCTTTTTGAACAAAATAGATGATACCGGTAACAGTTGAAACAACAATAAATACGACAATCATCAATATTCTTGATCGTAAGGATTGTAACATTTGTTCTCCGGATAATGTTTTCACAAGGATGAGCGATCTTAATTAATACCATTTTTTTCAATCACAGTACCAGGTCTTTTCGCCTATTGTTAAAATCGCATTTAACAAATTCCTGGAGGGGTCCTAGTGTCAAGACACGAAAGAAGAAAAAAAATTTTGAAAGATCGCCTTGGTTAGTGTAAACTTTTAACCATCGTAAATCTTTATAATTTATTTTTTTATCGACGATGACTGCATCCTGAAGCGTTACGGAAGGCATAGGCATTTGCACCATAATCATAATGTCGCTCCAGCCTGTCGGAAAAGAATTTTCCTGAAACATAATACAAGGAGAAAGAATGGACAACAAACCCATCATTCGCATCGGCTATCTAAACATTGCCGACCATCTCATTCTCGGCGTCACGGAAAGAAAGGTGTAAAAAAACGAAGAGGTGTTTAAATATCTTCATCTAAAAACCGTGCCGTTCATCGACTGGCAGACCCTGAGCCTTGCCTTTTCCAGGGACGAAATCAATGCGGCGTTTATGCTGGCGCCCCTGGCCATGGACCATTTTAGAAAAGGAGAGGACCTAAGACTGGTTCTTTTAGGCCATCGCAACGGCAGCGTATTGATCACGAACAAAAGCGCAAACATAAAAACCATCCAGGATTTAAAGGGAAAAGACATCTTAATTCCCTTTCATTTGTCCACCCACAACATTCTTTTGCACAAACTGCTCAAGGACCACAACCTGGAAATCGGCATCGGAAAGGATGTTGAAGTCCAGACCGTAGCCCCCTCTAAAATGCCCACCCATGTTGAAATTGATACCCAGGGGAGCATCGGGGGATTCCTGGTGGCAGAACCCTTTGGTTCCAATGTCATTAAAGCCGGATTGGGCGACGAATTTGAATTATCCAAAAATATCTGGCCCGGCCACCCCTGTTGTGTCCTGGTGGTCAAAACCGACATTATCCGTTATTTTCCCAATGCAGTCCAGGAACTGGTCAACAGCCTGGTCAAATCCGGCAGATTCATAAAAGACAACACCGAAGAGGCCGCCAGGATCGGCGTATTTTTCCTGAACCAGGATATCAATGTGGTAAGGAACATTTTAAATTCGCCTGCAGACCGTATCACCACAGACCACCTGATGCCCCAGATCAAAGATTTTGAGCAGATCCAGAATTACATTGTCAATGTCACAGGCAATATTTACGAAAAAATAGATTTAAAAAAATTTATCTATACAGGATTTGCCGACCAGGCCGGTGCCACCTAACAATCACTGAGGAGGCTATGATGGTTAAACATATCGCGATACGGGAGAATCGCATCTATTCGGTTAACAGACAGATGCTTGCCCTGTTGCTGGCCGGCATCACTTTTTTTATCGTTTCAGGACATCCCATCTGTGCCCGGGCAACCCAACAGGTATCAATCGGCATTCTCATGGCCAACGACACCCGCCAAAACCCGGTGGACGGTTTTACAAGCGGCATGGCATATTATTCTGGCAATTGTACTGAACAATTAAGCTATACAATTTTGAATGCCGACAATCAAAAACACAAACTACCGGCAATGGCCCGGAAATTGATTGAGTCCAAACCGGATATTGCCGTGGCCGCGGGGGGAATTGAAGCCGATGCACTGATGGCCGCCACCCGGGAAACGGATATCCCGGTGGTATTTCTTTCGGTATCATCGGCCATTGACAGGGGACTTTCCTCAACGATGACCGCCCCGGACAAAAACATCACCGGCATAGAGACCAACGATACCCAGATTACGGCCAAACGGATGTGGTTCATTAAACGACTTCTACCCGAGGCCCGCAAAATTTTCTGCTTTCATATGCCCTCAAACGTTCCGTCTGTGGAATCCGTTAAAATTGCCCGTAAAAAAGCAAAAGAACTGGGCCTGGAACTGATCGTAAAAGAGGTGGAAACCGTTTATGATATCCGTAACGCCGCACAGATGATCTTCCGGGAAAATATTGATGTGATTCTTATAAATCCGGTGGCCGTGATCCACGGCACGTTGAAAGAGACCATTCTTCCCAGAGCCATGAAGGAAAAAATTCCGATATTCGGATATGGCATGGCATGCATAAAAAAAGGCGTTTTTGCGTCATACGCCGGGTCCAGGTACGCCAACGGGAAACAGGCCGCCCGCCTGGCACATAAAATTATCCATGGGGAAAAACCTGAAAACATTCCCATTGAAACCCCTGAAAAATACGAATTCGTTATCAACACATGGATGGTAAAAAAACTGGACCTTACACTGCCGCCAACCGCCTATAAAATGGCGGATAAAATTGTTGAGATTGAATTTTGATAAGGCCCAGGGTCGGAATAAAATCTTCCAAAATATGGCGCCGAATTTTTGAGCCTTATTCAAGGCGCTCGCTTGGGAGCATATTGAAATATGTGCCTAAGGGAGCAACAAAGAAGAAGGTCAAAAAGGCAAGCCATATGGAAGAATTTATTTTGATCATGGGCCTAACACCTTGAAACGTATTCGGCCATGGTCGGACGCGTTGGGATTTCACCAAATACCTATAAAAAAGAGTGACTATGAAATGGTGGAATAAAATCAGTTTTAAGTTAACACTGGCCATTTTGATTATGGCTGTTGTGCCCTTGGGCGGATTCGGCATTATGTCCATCGACAAAATCCGTTCTGCCTTGCTTACCTCGGTTTCCCAGACCAATTTTGCGGCCGCAAAAAAGGCCGGCAATACCATTGAATCCGCGGTTCATGATACCATTGTAGCCGTCCGCGTTATAATGGAAAACAATGGGTTTGAGACCCAGGATTCCTATGACCGGGAATGGGCGCTCCAACTGCTGCTCAAATCATTTCCACAGATATCTTCAATAACTATCACAAATACTTCGGGAACGCCTGTTTTAAAGGTAACCAAGGAGGATACTTACGTCCCGGCAGATTTTGAAAAAACACAAAAGATGGATGCGGCGCTTGACACAACACATTCCAAACAAAGAATACGACCCATTTCAAGGACCAGTAATGGGTTTTTAATTCTTCCGGTGGATCTGTTTTTCCTTAATCCCCTGGCACGGCAAAACAGCTTTGCATTGACCCTGGAAATCAATCTGAACAGGCTGCTTGAAATCGTATCGGACCAGCATATCATCAACGCCGGATACCTTTATGTTCTGGATGAAAAAGGGGAGATCGTTCTCTATCCTGATAAAAGCGTCGCCCTGGCCCGGGAAAAAGCAATGTACAATCCCCTTGCAAACTTGTTTGTACAAGGCAAAAAAGTTCCCATAACGCTTGCGCGACACAAGAACCGGGACAACACACCGGTGGTTTCCAATGCCTTTACCACAGACCAACCGCGCCTTTTAGTGGTGGTGGAGCAAACCACCGCCAAGGCCATGGCCTCGGCCGATTTGATTTTAAAATGGCAGGTGATGGTTATAACGGCGGTTGTACTGTTGTCCGGTCTGCTCTCTTTATATTTTGTATTAAACTTAAGTAGACCAATTAAAAAGCTTGAGGATGGGGTTGATCTTATTTCAGCGGGAAATCTGGATGTTTCCATCCCCATTGTCTCCCGGGACGAAATCGGAAATGTAACAAAAGCGTTCAATGACATGGCAGCAAGCCTCAGGCAGGCAAAGAAAAAGGACTCGGACCTGTTGTGGATTGAACAGGGAATTTCCAGACTTGAATCCATTTTAAGAGAAGAGCGGACAGTCAAACAATCGTGCCGGGACCTGATCAATTTTTTGTGCAGTCATGTCCGGTCCCATATCGGTCTGTTATATATCCGGACCCATGAACATCGGTTTAAACCTGTCGCCGGTTTTGCCGTTTCTCCCGATGACGGAACAATCCCCCAGTTTGGATACGGTGAGGGCCTGGCCGGCCAGTGCGCGTCTGAAAAAAAAATCAGGTACATGGAAGATCTGCCTGAAAAATTTTTTACTGTCTGTTCCGGTCTAGGTGAAATGCCGCCCAAACAGTCGGCCATCATCCCCCTGACCTTTAACGACCAGGTGGAGGGTATCCTGGAACTTGGGACGTTGAAAACCTTCACGGACATGGGCAAACAATTTTTAAAGGAAGCGGCCGGTCGTATTGGCATGGCACTGAACGCCGCCCGTTCCAGGCAGGAACAAAACAGGCTGTTAGAGCAGACAAAAACCCAGAAACAAACCCTGGAAAAACAGCAGGAAGAGCTCCAGGCGGCCAACGAAGAGCTCGAAGAACAGACCCAGCGCCTAATGGCATCCGAAGACCAACTCCGGCAGCAGCAGGAGGAACTGCAGGCCTCAAACGAAGAACTTGAAGAAAAGACACAATATCTTGAGCGCAATCGAAAACAGATAGAAGAAAAGAACCAGACACTGGAACAGATGAAAGCGGCCCTGACCCAAAAAGCCGAAGACCTGGCCCGGTCCGGCAAATATAAATCTGAATTTCTGGCCAACATGTCCCATGAGCTGCGAACGCCCCTCAACAGTCTGCTGCTGCTGGCAAAAATTTTGTCGGAAAACAAAGAACAAAATCTGACCCCGGATCAGGTAGAGTCCGCCAACGTAATTTTTTCCTCCGGGTCGGACCTGCTCAACATGATCAATGAGATACTTGATCTGTCCAAAATTGAAGCCGGAAAGATGGCACTGACTCTGCGTAAAATCGAAATCCCCGAATTTGCCCGGAATATTGGGGCCACCTTTTCCCATATGGCCCGGGAAAAAAAGCTGGAGCTTGATGTCCGTGTGGATTCCGATTGCCTGCCATCAATTTTCAGTGATTTTGAACGGGTCAAACAGGTGTTGAAAAACCTGATCGCCAATGCCGTTAAATTCACATCCCAAGGCGGCATTTACGTCTCTTTTTACAGGCCTGACAAGGAGGTTGTGCTGGGCCAAAGCCTGACCGGCAATGACATATTAGCCGTGTCCGTTAAGGATACGGGCATCGGCATTGCCAAAGATAAGCAGACATTGATATTTGAAGCCTTCCAGCAGTCGGAAGGCGGAATATCCAGAAAATACGGCGGTACGGGGCTCGGCCTCTCCATATGCAGGGAGCTGTCAAAGCTGTTGGGCGGTGAAATCCATCTGCAAAGCACCCCGGGCAAAGGATCGACGTTCACCCTGTACCTGCCGGCCGGACTTGATCGTAAAGAACAGCCCATTGAAAAGGAAACCCAAGCCGTTCATCCGCCCCCCGAATCCGCTGCCCCCACCAAGACCGAAGAGACACCGCCGGACATCCCGGAAACGCACCTGGTAGACCTGCCCGATGACCGGGAAAAGATTACCCCGGACAGCAAAAGCGTTCTGATCATCGAAGATGACACCCATTTTGGTAAAACCTTGATGGCTTTTTGCGCCAATCGTGGATTTCTATGCCTCTATTCAGCGACCGGAGAAAACGGACTTTCCCTGGCCCGCAAATACATTCCCAAAGCGATCATACTGGACATCAAACTGCCGGGCATGGATGGCTGGGCCGTGTTTCACAATCTGAAAGAAAATGCCGCCACCCGGCATATCCCGGTCCATTTCATGTCGGTTGAAGCACCCGTATTCAACGTACGAAACAAAGGGGCCATTGGCTTTTTGACCAAACCCGTATCACCCAAAAGTCTGGAAACGGCCATGGACCGAATTGAGACTGTGGCCACCCAAAAGGTTAAAACCCTGTTGATCGTGGAAGATAATGCCGCCCAGCAAAAAAGCATCAAACAACTTCTGGACGGACGCGACATTTTTATTGATGACGCCCCATCCGGCAAAGGCGCCCTGGCAGCCGTCAAATCAAAAAATTATGATTGTATCATTCTGGATCTGGGCCTGCCGGATATGACCGGATTTGAACTGCTGGAATGTCTGACAAATGATAGTTCGATCACGCTGCCCCCCATCATCGTATACACCGGACGGGACCTCTCCTATGAAGAGGAGGGTATTCTCAGGCGGTATTCGGAATCCATCATCATTAAGGGCGTTAAATCCGAGGAACGGCTTTTGGATGAGACCTCCTTATTTTTGCACCGCATGATGGACGACCTGCCTGCGGATAAAAAACAGATCATTACGGATATTCACAACAGCGACCGTATATTTGAGGGCAAGACGATACTCCTGGTGGACGATGACATGCGCAACATGTTCGCGCTGGCCAAAGTGCTGGCCGAGCGGAAGATGAACGTTCTAAAGGCGGAAAACGGACAAAAGGCCGTTGAGATGATTCATAATACCCCCAAAATCGATCTGGTGCTCATGGACATCATGATGCCGGTCATGGATGGGTATAAAGCCATGAAAACGATCAGAGCGGATAAAAAATATGCCGGATTGCCCATCATCGCCCTGACGGCAAAGGCCATGAAGCAGGACAAAAACGACTGTATTGCGGCCGGAGCCAACGACTACCTGACCAAGCCCGTGGATATTGACCGTCTTTTGTCCATGATGCGGGTCTGGTTGTATAAGTAGTGTTTAAACCAAGTAAGAGGTCGTGTACCCATGGAAACAACCGAACTTGAAAAATTAGAGGTGAATCTGCTGCTCGAAGCCATTTTCCGGCGGTATGGACATGATTTTCGCCACTATGCCAGGGCATCTGTTCACCGTCGGATTCATAACGTCAAAATCCGGACCGGCGTGGAAACGGTTTCGGAATTGATCCCCAAAGTATTGCATGACCCGTCATGGTTTAAACAGATTTTAAGTGAGATGTCCATTACCGTCACGACCATGTTCAGAAATCCCGGGCTGTTTCTTTTTTTAAGAGAACAGGTGCTGCCGTACCTGAAAAGCTATCCGTCACTGAAGATATGGCATGCCGGCTGTGCCACCGGACAGGAGGCCTATTCTTTGTCCATTTTGCTTAAAGAGGAAAATTTAGCCAAACGCACGGTTATTTATGCCACGGATTTTAACGACACCGCCCTGGATACGGCCCAAAACGGAATTTATGATATCAAAGACGTGAAAGACTTCACAAAAAACTACCAGGCGGCCGGCGGCACCCGGTCTTTTTCAGAATATTATCACGCCGAATACGGCGCCATGAAACTGCAGCAGCGCTTAAAAGATCCCATCACCTTTGCCAACCACAACCTGGCCATAGACGGCGTATTCAGCGAAACACAGTTGATTTTGTGCCGGAACGTATTGATCTACTTTGATAAACAACTGCAAAAACGCGTATTGAACCTGTTTTACGAAAGCCTGGCACCCAACGGATTTTTATGCCTGGGCCGCCGGGAAACCATTGTCTGTCCAACCATCAAAAATAAATTTGTGGCCCTGGACCAAACATACAAGGTATTTCAAAAAAAGGCAGGGAGGCAGCATGTTTGAAGCCGTTGTCATCGGCGGATCAGCCGGATCCATTGAGGTGGTGCTTTCGTTGCTGGGCAATTTGCAGCCGGATTATCCGTTGCCCATCATCATTGTCATACACCTGCATCCTTCGGATCGGGGGGGCCTGGCCGGGCAGATGGACGGCCAAACGGCAATCCGGGTAAAAGAGGCCCGGGAAAAGGCGCCCATTGAGCCGGGAACGGTTTATACGGCGCCTGCGGATTACCACCTGTTGGTGGAACACGATAAAACCTTTGCGCTCAGCGTGGATGATCGGGTAAACTATGCACGTCCTTCCATTGATGTTCTGTTTGAATCTGCTGCCTTTGTCTATGGGAAAAACCTGATCGGAATTCTGCTGAGCGGTGCAAATAATGACGGCGCCCAGGGCCTTTCCGTCATAAAGCGGGCCGGTGGTCTCACCGTTGTCCAGGCACCGGAAACGGCTCAATATCCGGTCATGCCCCAGGCCGCCGTTAACATTGGATGCGTGGATCAATTATTAGGTCAGACAACGTTGTTTGACATTTTGAGGTGATGGAGTGCAAACAAAACAAAAAATTCTGATTGTCGATGACAAGCCGGAAAACATTTTCAGCCTGAAAAAAGTGCTGGCCGACATTGATGCCCAAATCATAGAGGCCTTGACCGGCAACGACGCCTTGATTGCCAGTCTGAATCATAACTTTGCCCTGGCCATTCTGGATGTGCAGATGCCTGAAATGGACGGTTATGAGCTGGCCGAACTCCTGCGCTCCGGAGAAAAGACCCGGGGTATTCCCATCATTTTCATGTCGGCCGTCTATTCAAGCGATTACCATGTATTTAAAGGGTACGATGCCGGGGCCGTGGATTTTCTGGTCAAACCCTTTGAGACCAAGATCCTGTTGAGTAAAGTCAAAATTTTCCTGGCCCAGGAGAGACAAAAAAGCGAACTGGCCGCATCAAAGCAAAACCTGGAAAAACGGGTGGCAGAACGAACCCTGGAATTAATGACAAAAAACAGGGAACTTCTGGCCGAAGTAGAGCGACGGAAAACAGCGGAACAAACCATGCGAAAGGCACAAAAGCAATGGGAGGAGATCTTCGAGGCCATTGGCCATATGGCCTTGGTGATTGATGAACATCATACGATTATTGCGGCCAACCGTTCAGCGGTTAAACAGATCGGGATGCCTAAAAAAAAGATTATCGGGGCCAAATGCCATGATATTTTACTTGAATCACAAGTTCCGACCCCGGATTGCCTGGTAAAACAATATTTAGAAAAGCAGTTCACTTTCACGGAAAAGACAATAAAAATTATTGACAAGACTTATATCTGCAGCACCACGCCCGTATTTGAAGACGATGGCAATTATACCAAATTTATTAAGATTTTCACGGACATCACCCAACGAAAAGTACTTGAAAAAGAGTTGCTCCAGGCCCATAAAATGGAGGCGATCGGCACACTTGCCGGGGGAATCGCCCATGATTTCAACAATATCCTGTCCGCCCTGATCGGGTTTTCACAATTGGCTCTGAAAAATGCCGAAAAAGAGTCGTTGATGGAGGAGGATCTGACGGAAATTTTGAACTGCGGACTCAGGGCCAAGGATCTGGTCCGGCAGATTTTAACCTTTGCCAGACAGTCCGACGAAAAATACGCGTATATCCAACTCGATTACATTGTCAAAGAAGTGGCCAAGTTCATCCGTTCCTCCATCCCGTCCTCGGTTGCCCTTGAAACAGACGTACAAAGTGAATCGGTTATATTAGCCAACCCCACCCAGATTCACCAGGTACTGATGAATCTTTGCACCAATTCGGCCCATGCCATGAAAAGCGACGGGGGGATTTTAAAAATCAGCCTGACGGACGAACACATAGACAAGGCCGATACGCCATCCATCCAGGGGCCTGAACCGGGGGATTATGTTAAAATTGAAGTATCAGACACCGGCACCGGCATTTCCCCGCAGGTGAGAGAAAAAATGTTTGAGCCCTACTTTACCACCAAAAACCAGGCCGAAGGAACGGGCATGGGCCTTGCCGTGGTCCAGGGGATTGTCAAGGATATCGGCGGCACAATCAGGGTGGAAACAGCTTTGGGCCAGGGTACTGTTTTTACCGTGCTCATCCCCATTGCAGACAGCCGAACAACAGATTCACAGACCGAAGAAACCCTGTATACGGGTAAGGGGTGCGAAAGCATTCTTCTGGTAGATGATGAACCGGCCATTACAAAAGTGGGAAAACGGATGCTTGAGGATGCGGGCTATAAGGTTATGATCGCCAATAATTCCTGTGATGCCCTTGATCTGTTTAAAAAAGATCCCGAAAACTTTGATCTGGTGATGACGGACCTGACGATGCCCGGGATGAACGGCGATAAGCTGACAAAAAAAATACTGGACATCAGGCCGGATGTTCCGGTGGTTCTGTGCAGCGGATATCAAAATAAGTATGTGATGAACGCCCCAATAAAACAGCTATGGCATGCATTTGTGCAAAAACCCATTAAACAGGAAATTTTCATCAATACCATCAGAACCGTACTTGATGAAAACAAAAAGGGGGGAGCACCATGATGGAAACCGAAACTTCATCAGGAGAAAGAATACGTGTCCTGGTGGTGGATGATGAAAAAAGTATCCTGAAATTGGCACAACGTCTGGTCCTGCAGGAAGGGTATGACTGCCTTGTGGCCTCAAACGGCCTTGAAGCCATCGCAGTGATGGACGAAACCGTGGTGGATGTAGTGATCACGGATATCGCCATGCCCAAGATGGGCGGCATTGAACTGACAAAACAGATAAAGGAGAACTACTCGGCGGATGTCATCATGATGACCGGGTACTTTAAAGACCTATCCTACGAAAATGCCGTCACACAGGGGGCCACGGATTTTATTCAAAAACCGTTCAGCACCAAGGAATTTCAAATCCGGCTGAAACGGGTGATCAAGGAGCGTAAAACCAATCAGGAACTCAAAGAGAGCCTGACGCGGATGAATGATATTGTAGACGGGGTGATCAACAGTTTATCGTCAACAGTGGATGCAAGGGACCCCTATACGGCGGGCCATCAGAAACGGGTGGCACAGCTTGCCGTTTCCATCGCCAATGCCATGGCACTGTCCCAGACAGAAATCGCCAGTATCCGCATGGGCGGGATTCTGCATGATTTAGGAAAAATTGCCATCCCGGCCGAAATCCTTTCCAAACCCAGCACGCTGTCGGACATTGAATTCAGCTTGATAAAAACCCATCCCCAGGTGGGGTACGACATTCTTAAAAATATCAACTTTCCAACGCCGGTGGCCAAAATCGTTCACCAGCACCACGAGCGTCTGAACGGCTCAGGCTACCCTTTGGGCCTTTCGGGAGAGGATATTTTGTTGGAAGCAAGAATATTAACCGTGGCCGATGTGGTCGAGGCCATGTCTTCCCACAGGCCCTACCGGCCGGGACTCGGCATAGACAAAGCATTGGCGGAAATCCAGAAGAATAAAGGCAAATTCTATGATCCGGATGTTGTGGATGCCTGCCTGACAGCCATGTCCCAAAACTTTAAATTTAACGGGTGACCCAGTGAGTAAAAAACATGCCTATCCGGTTCTGGTTGTGGATGATGAAAAAGTGATTGCCACGATCGTCCAAAGACTTTTAGAACCCAAAGAGATCAAGACCGAGTATGCGGCAAACGGCGAACAGGCGTTGCTGAAAATGCGCCGGTCACCAATCCCCTATGCCCTGGTGATCAGTGATCAGAAGATGCCGGGAATGACAGGGGACGCCCTGCTGGAAAAAGCGGCCTTGATCCTGCCGGACACCCCACGGTTTCTGATGTCGGGATATTCGGATCTGGCGGCCGTGATCCGGGCTATAAACAACGGCGCAATCAACCGGTTCATTCCAAAACCCCTGGATAGCAAGGCATTCATCGTGGCAGTTATAGATGCGGTGACACAATTTGAAGCCGATATCGAGGCAAAACGGCTGTTCGAAGAGGCCAAAGCCCAGAATCTCAAACTGTTTGAACTCTATAAGGAACTGAAACAGGAAACCCGGAAATTTGATAAAATCCTGGATAGGCTGGACACGGAAATTGCCGGGTTGACCGACAAAATGGAGGCGTTCAAGGACGCTGATTCAAAAAACAAAAATGCACTGGACCGCATTGAACAATCCCTGGCGGATAAAAAACTCCTGACCCAAAATCATTTTGCCCAATTTGCCGCCCAGATCAGGAAAGAGGTACATATCCAGTTACAGGACGTTGCGATTCGAAGCGGTTTGACAATGCCGGGGAACCACCAATGACGCCCATAAACCAAGACATACTGGAATCGGCAATTCTGATTGTGGATGATGAGCACAATATTCTCAAAGCGTTGCGCAGGCTGATGACTCGCCATGGCTTTACCACCGTCAATACGGCGTTAAATGCGGAACAGGGATTAACCATCATCCGGAATGCCGAAAAACCATTTTCCGTAATCCTGTCGGATCAGCACATGCCGGGCATCAACGGGTACGCATTTCTGAATAAAGTCAGGGCGCTTTCCCCTGATTCAAGGCGTATACTGATGACCGGTTACCATGATTTCAATGTCGCCATGGATGCCATTAACCAGGGCGGCATTCACAAGTACATCAGCAAACCATGGGAAGATACTGATTTATTGACGATGCTGACCCATGAAATTGAAATCTTTCACGGCATCCATGAAAAAAGACGGATTCAAGTCATCATAAAAAACCAGAATGCCCAGCTGTACCAGCTGGCCCGGCAAAAGACACAAGAGAAAAAAAGATTTAAGGCCCAGGAAGCTGCGAAAAAGGAACAATTGGCCTCCATCAAAAACGTGCTCGACCAATTAAAAAGCGCCGAAAACACGGAAAATGTGCTGCCGGGGATAGACCATTTTTTTACCGACAAACAGATTCAGGATCAAACGATTCTTGTCCGGGCATTTGAAATCCTTAACCAGGAAATTGACACCATTCTTGCCGGCATTGCCGAAAAACACAACATCGCTTTTTCTTCAGACCGCAGTCAACAGGAAACGGCAGCGGATGCAGGCGTCATGGCAGGCCCTGATTATGATCTGATTGATCAAATCATAGGGATTGCACTCCAACATGCCACCCCCCGCCTGACAGCTCTCCATCCGTCGTTTGGTGACGGTGTTGACATTGAGTCTTACACAACGGTTCCCGACATCTGGGAACTGGCCCGGCAAGAGGGGCTGGTTGAGGCGAAACAAATTTCAAAACTGAAGGAACAAACTGCGCCCAAGGATGGCGTCGCCCCCTCCCAACGGACCCCTGAAGAGATCCTGTCCGCTTCGGGAACGCTCTCCCGGCTGGATGTAAGCCGCCTAGTGGTAAAAAGGCGCTTTATCCAGGCAAGGATTCAGGACAAAGCCTGCGCCCAAAAATTCATTGATCAAAAGCAGATTTCAGCCGGTGCATTGGACATCTGTCTGTCGGAACAGGTGATGCGGTTCAAGAATAATGGAGAATGTATTCCCCTGAGGGATCTGCTTTTAGAAAAAGGGATGATCGACCGTCACATCTGGGAAACAATGTTTAAAGAGGCGGCCGAATCCGGCGCCACTGACACCCCGGAACAATCACCAACCCAGATAGATGTGTCCGAAAACGAACTTCCCATTGAACTGATCATTTCCAACCGCGGCACCAAGGCATGGATCAAAAATAAGGGGCCCCAGCTCCAGGATATCACCGTAAGCCAGGTTAAAACCATGCTGGAAAAAAGAGGGGTGGTAACCGGTATCATAGCCGATGAAAAAATAGCAACGCGCCTGAAAAATCATCTGGGTGGCGGAGAAAAATGGATCGTGGCGGAGACACCGATGACCCCGCCCGAAGCAGATGGTAAAATTGAATATTTTTTCACCACCCATGACCGGAGTCCGGGGATCTTTAAAGAGGACGGAACCATCGATTTCAAAGACCGTGGAGACATCCCATTCGTGAAAAAAGGGCAGCTGCTTGCAAAAAAAATTATCTGGGAACAACGCCCTGCGACCCCCAATGTACTGGGCGAGTATATCCGGCTTGAACCGCTGGAACAGGTGACGTTAAAAGGGGGAACCGGAACAAGGTTCTCGGAAGACGGATTTGCATTGTACGCCACCGACGAAGGGGAACCCAGCCTGGATAACAGAGGCATTGTGTCGGTTTACCAGGAGCTTATCATAAAAAAGGATGTGGGGTTTGAAACCGGTCATATCGATTTTGAAGGCAATGTATTTGTTCACGGTACTATCAAGGACGGCTTCAAGGTCGCCTGTGCCAATCTGACCGTCAATGAAATCAACGGCGGAATAATCTCTGCCAACGGCAATCTGAGAGTCTCAAAAGGCATTACCAATGCACAGGTTGCGGCCCAGGGCAATATCACAACCCAATTTGTCAATAAATCAAAGATAACAGCGTTGGGGGATATGACCGTATCCAGGGAGATCATGGAATCCTCAATCTCCATCAATGGAAAATTTCAAAATACCCAGGGCAGAATCATCGCATCTACCATCTGTGCCAAAATGGGACTGTTTGTAAGGCTGGTGGGCACGGAAAAATCCGAGCCGGCCATACTCAAACCCGGCAGGAACGACTACCTAAATGAAGTCAAAAACAAACTGATTGCCCAAGCAAATAAGACAAAAAATCTGATTCAAACGCTGACCGAAAAAAAGAAAGATCTGGAAGAAAAAAATTTAAACACACACGAAAAGGTCATGGTCCATTCCTGCACCTGCGAAACGCTGAAAAAAAAGGCAGAAGCGCTTCAGGCACAGGTTCCGAACATAACACAAGGAAAAAAAGCGCAGTTAAAAGAGGAATACAAAGATACCCTGTTCCGGCTGAAAACCACCGAAAAAACCATTCGCGCCATGCTCAACACCCAGGATGACCTGGTGGCCCAAATAGAGGCCTATCAGGAACGTATCCAAAAGGCCCTGGATGACCACGCCCAAATCGCTGCCAAAAAAATGGAAATTGATCAGTTAACGGCGGATGAAAATGGGGTCCCCAGGGTTCAGATATCAAAGTATATTCAAGCCGGCACCCGGATCATCGGCCCCAACAGCGCCATAAAGGTTCAGCACAATATCGGTGCATGTAACATACTGGAAGTAAAAAAATATGTCGGCAATCTACCCGCAGAAAAAGAGATGGAGATCCGAAAATTTTAGCCCAAGTATATGTGCACGGAACGAACAATTTAAATATTTTATAGGGATGAAGGGTCGGAGGCCTTGCGTATTTATGTCTTCATATCGTATGGTTCTGCAGGATATTTTCATAAAGCCCAGGAGGCATAACAATTTTGGGAATCGTTATTGAACCCGACAAACAGGCCTTTGAAGCCCTTGCAAAGGCACAAATGCCGTTTGGTAAATACAAAGGCCGGCCACTGGTGGACCTGCCCGAACCCTATCTGGTGTGGTTCAGCAGACAGGGATTTCCCCCGGGGAAATTGGGCGAGCAGCTGCACACCGTGTATGAAATCAAGCGCAACGGCCTGGAGTACCTATTCAAGCCATGAAAACACTTCACCTGATCCGTCATGCCAAATCCAGCTGGAAAAACGAAACCCTTGCGGATATTGACAGGCCTTTAGCCCCAAGGGGCATCCGGGCGTGCAGCGTCATGGCCCATGAAATTGCCAAAACAGGTTGTGATTTTGCAAATGTGTTCACAAGCCCTGCACAACGGGCCCAGGAGACCATTGAAAGGATTGCCGCCAATCTTAAGGACAGTTCCTTTACCTGGACCGTGGCACAAAGCCTGTACACCTTCAGCGCCCGGGACCTGTTGGCCTTTTGCCGAAACCACCTGCCCGAAACCATTGACCAGGCCGTTATTGTGGGGCATAACCCGGCCTTCCATGAATTTTGCAATTGGATGATCCAAGAACCCGTCATAGAAAAGCTGCCAACCTGTGCCTATGCCCGGCTTGAACTGGACGCGGATGCCTGGACAGGTATAGGCCCGGGCAGAATGCGGCTGACGGCATTTTTAACCCCCAAAATGTTCCGGTAATGGAGATTGCCGCAAATAACGACAGTCATAGCGCCCAAACATCTGTCCGGGACCCAGAACCACTGCCCGCTGACCTGCAGCGTTTCTTGTCCGATCCGTTGATCATTGATTTTGAAGCCACGCCCGACGGTGACGTATTTCACATTGGCGCCGTCTTTAACGGACAGGTTTTCAATGAAGAGAACATTTCAAATCCGGCCCCGGCACTCCAGCGGCTTTCGCAGTTTGCCCAGGGGGCAACCTGTGTCCTGGGGCACAATATTATCAATCATGACCTGGCCCTGGCGCACGCCCATTGCCCGGACGCAGGCATCCTCTCTTTGATCCCCGTTGATACCCTGGTGCTCTCGCCCCTGGCCTTTCCGGAAAACCCCTACCACCGGCTTATCAAAGGCTATAAGCTGTTATCGGCATCAAAAAACAATCCGGTGGCCGATGCAAAACTCTCCATGGTGCTGTTTGAAGATCAACTGGCCGCCTTTCTTCTTTTAAAAGAGGCAGAACCCGGGCTCATTGCTTTTTTTGCCTGGGCCTTTGATCTGCCGTCGGGCACCTTTGAAGGGACCAGCCTGCTTTTCGAAAAGCTCGCCGACGAAAAACCCGATGAACGCGGGGCACAGGAGCTGTTTTTACATTTATGCCGGGACAAGGGGTGCCGTTCAGCAGCTTTAGAAATCTGGGAAGAGATCCGTCACACGCCCCACAGGAAACCGGAACTTGCCTACCTGGTCTCCTGGCTGCGGGTGGCCGGGGGCAACTCCGTGCTGCCCGGCTGGGTCATCCACGAATTTGACGGCATCACGGATCTGGTTTCAAGGTTCAGGATGGCTTGTGGAGATGACGGCTGTACCTTTTGCCTCCGGCACAACAATCCGGACCGGCTGTTAAACAGATATTTTGGTTTCGACAATTACCGGGCCCTGCCCGACGGCCGAATGCTACAGCGGGAGATCGTTTCGGCCGCCCTGTCCGGCAGCCACCACCTGGCCATCCTGCCCACGGGGGGCGGCAAATCCATCTGCTACCAGATTCCCGCACTCCACCGGTACCAGCGGACCGGGGCGCTCACCATCGTCATTTCGCCGCTCAAGGCCCTGATGAAGGATCAGGTGGACAACCTCAACCACGCCACCGGCACCCAGGCGGCCGCAGCCATCAACGGCAGCCTGACCCTGCCCGAGCGCGGGGCCGTGGTGGAAAAAGTCCGGTTGGGAGACATCGGGCTGTTGTACATCTCGCCGGAACAGCTGCGCAATAAAAGTGTGGTGGAACTGATCGCCTCCCGCCAGGTGGGCTGCTGGATCTTCGACGAAGCCCATTGTCTGTCAAAATGGGGGCATGACTTCCGGCCGGACTACCTGCACGTGGCAGACCTCATTTCAGCCGGGAAAAAACAAACCGGTCAAATGCCGGTGATCGGGGCCTTCACGGCCACGGCCAAACAAGATGTCAAAACGGAAATCCGCGAACATTTTAATGAAAAGCTCGGCCTTGACCTGGACAATTTTGAAGGGGGTGTGGACCGAGACAACCTTCACTTTTACGTCTATCCGGTCACTGCCGCTGAAAAATACGATGTCATTGCCCGTACCCTTCAAGATAATTTGTCCCAGACAAAGGGCAGTGCCATTGTCTATTGCGCATCCAGAAAAGGCACCGAAGCGTTAAGCCGATTCCTAAACGAACGCGGCATTGTCTGCCAGGCCTTTCACGCCGGACGATCCGAACCGGATAAGCGCAATATCCAGGATGAATTTATTGCAGGTTCCATCCCGGTGATCTGCGCCACCAACGCCTTTGGCATGGGCATCGACAAAAAGGATATCCGCCTGGTGATCCATGCCGATATTCCGGGCTCCCTTGAAAACTATCTCCAGGAAGCCGGCAGGGCCGGCCGGGACCAGGACCTTGCCGACTGCATCCTGCTGTATGAGCAGGATGACATTGACAGCCAGTTCTCCTTGAATGCCTATTCAAAACTGACCTTGCAGGACATCAAAAAAATCCTGAGGGTGTTAAAGGACCGGGGCAAAAAACATCCTGAAATCGTGATCACCCCGGCAGAGATCCTTCGCCTGGCAGGATACGAGCATATGGGCGGTGAAGATAACCGGGCCAGGATTGCCGTGGCCTGGCTGGAGCGCAGGGGATTTATCCGGCGGGATTTCAACCGCACCCTGTTTTTCAAAGGTGTGCCGCTGGTGAACAGCCTTGCAGAAGCAGAAAAAAAACTTAAAACGCTGAATCTCTCCCGGACCGTTCAGTCGGTATACCTGACATTGTTGCAGACCCTTTTCAATGAAAAGAAAAATGCCCTGATCTCGGCGGATATGATGTGCGAGGCGCTTAGCGGCATTGAAAACCTGCCGGAGAAATACCTGGACCCGCGCACCATCATCAATGAACTGAACAATATGGCCAATGCCGGGCTGATCCGGGAAGGATCGGTGATGACCGCCTTTATCCGGCCCAAGGGCAAACACAACGCAGGAGATCTGTTGGATCTGTTTTCCCGCATGGAAAAGGCCATGGCGGATTTGATGGCGGAACTCTCCCCGGAAGCCGGCGGAACCCAGGCTGACCTGATCAATCTGCGCCTGGTGGCCCAGCGCCTCAAGGACAAGGGGTTTGACACCGCCACCACGGATATCTGCACCACCTTGCTGCACATCATGGCCGGGGACCAGGGGGAGTCCGGGGGTAAAAGTCTGAAAATCGCCGGTAAAAAAGGGGCGGAACAGCAGCGGGTCTTTGTCAATGTGCCCTGGCAGATTTTAAAGGAACGCATGGACCTGCGCCACCGGTGTGCCCGGGTTTGCATTGAGGCCATCATCAAGAATCTCGAACCGGAATTTAAATCGGCCCAAAAAGAGATCCTGGGCCAGTTTTTCCTTTCGGACATCATCCAGGCCATGGGCCGGGATATTTTTCTGTCCGGGTTAAAGGGAAACGGCACAAGACTTGTGGAAAAAAGCCTGCTCTTTTTGCACGACACAAAGGTGATCACCCTTCAAAACGGCCTGGGGGTGTTCCGCCAGGCATTTACCTTGTCCATGGAAGAAGCCGCCCTGCCCCGCCAATACACCCGGGGGGATTACGAACCCTTGTCCCAGCACTATGAGCAGAAAAATGTCCAGGTGCACGTCATGGAAAAATATGCCGAATTCGGCATGGAAAAAATGATGACCGCCCTGGACTTTGTCCGGGACTATTTTCAATACGCCCACGATGCATTCATCCGCCGGTACTTTCCCGGGCAAAAGAAAATCATCACCACGGCCATGACGGCCAAGGCCTATGCAGACGTGATCCAGCGCCTTGGCAACAAGGTGCAGGAAGCCATTGTGGCAGCCCCGGAAAACAGGAACCTGCTGGTGCTGGCAGGCCCGGGGTCGGGAAAGACCCGAACCATTGTCCACCGGTGTGCCTGGCTGATCAAAGCCCGCTCGATTCCTCCCGAAAGTATTCTGGTCCTCTGTTTTAACCACGGCACCATGATCGAACTTCGAACGAGAATCAAATCCCTGACCGGAAAACGAAGTGCCCGGGTAACGGCCATGACCTTTCATGGTCTGGCCATGCGCATCACGGGCCGCACTCTCCTGGATCGGCAGGACGGACAAAACCAAACCCGGGGAATCAATTTCGATACAGTGATCGACGAAACCGTTGAGATCCTTGACGGCAAACGGCAGATCCCCGGCATGGACACGGACCAGGCCCGGCAGTACCTGCTGGCCCGGTACCGCTATATCCTGGTGGATGAATACCAGGACATCGACAGCCGCCAGTATCAATTTATCTCGGCACTCACCGGCCGCCTTGCAGCAGACGACGATGCCAAAATCGCCATCATGGCCGTGGGGGATGATGACCAGAGCATCTACGGATTCAGGGATGCCAACGTTAAATTCATCCACCAATTCAAGGAAGATTACAAGGCCCGGGAATTTTTTCTCACCGAAAACTATCGCTGCCCCCACCCGGTGATTGAAGCGGCCAACAACCTGATCGCCCAGAACAGCCGGCGGATGAAAACCCAAATAAGATGCCGGATCAATGACAAGCGGACACACCTGGCCCTGTCTCCGGACAAAACCCCGGAAAAAGATCGGGTGACAATGGTCTGCTGTAAAAATGTAGAAAGCCAGGCTGTTTATGCGGCCAACTGTATTAAAGATCTTTTGGACCAGAAAGAGGCCACCGTCCAGGATATTGCCGTGATCTCCCGCCAGGGTATTGAATATCCCGCCCTTGTGGCCCTTCGCATGGCCCTGGCAAAACTTAAAATCCCCATCAGTTACAGCCTTAAATCCAGCCCCGGATTTCCACTGTTCAAAATCCGGGAATTCCAGGAAGCCCTGAATTTTTTAAATGACCACAAACATGAAAGTATGACGCCTGAAAGCCTTAAAGAGGGGGTTATGTGTCGGTTTGACCACAAGTCCGCCTGGACAGCCCAGGTCCGGGGGATCATAGATGATTTTTGCGATTTGATCAGCAGCACCCGAATCTCGGTTTCCCAGGCAAAAGATTTTTTCCTCAGCGCCCTGCTCGAAGAAAAACAGGCCAGAAGGACGGGCACAGGCGTTTTCACCGGAACGGTCCACAGCATCAAGGGTATGGAGTTCAAGCATGTGTTCATCCTGGACCACGGCTGGAAACACAACGACATCGAAGAGGAGCGCCGGCTTTACTATGTCGGCATGACCCGGGCCATGCAACACCTGACGCTTTTCGCCGTTCAGAATTCCGGAAACCCGCACACCGCCGTTTTATCCCGCCACCCTTTTGTCTGCTGCGAACAAGTGCCCAACGGGGAACTCCCCGGTTTTTCAAAGGATCTGACCATCTCCATCCTCGGTTTGGAAGATCTGTACATCTCTTTTCCCCAACGGTTTGCCAAGGACCATCCCATTCATGAACATCTGGCCGCCCTTAAACCCGGAGACCGTATTTTTCTTGAAAAAGACGGCGCCTATATCCGTCTTCTCGATCCGGACCGCCAATGTATAGGCAGCCTGTCCCGGAAAGGCATTGAAACATGGAAACACAGCCTGCCCGGCATCATCAGAGCCCAGGTATTAGGCTTGGTGATCCGCAATGCCGATGAAAATGACACCCCGTCAAAAACTGAAACCAACATTGAACAATGGTACCTGCCCATTGTGGAGATCCTTCACAGGAATTGTTCGTCTTAAATATTTAAAGGTTTGAACCCTATATTTTTGAAACGGTTGATCAAACTGTTCAATCGTTCAGAAAGATCGGCCAGATGGGTTGCACTCTCATTGACCTGGCTGCTGCCTTGATGTACATCCTGAATCGTTTGGTCGATCCCGGCAATATCCCGGGCCGCTTCACCGATAACCGCCGATGTTTGATTCACACTTTCATTGACCTCCTGGACGTCTTCAATCTTTTGTTTGATCTCCTTGGTTGCCTCGGACGTCTGCTGGGCCAAGGTTTTGATTTCACCGGCGACCACGGCAAAGCCCTTTCCGGCCTCTCCGGCTCTGGGGCCTCAATTGTCGCGTTGAGGGCCAGAAGACTGGTCTGCTCTGAAATATCATCAATGGGGTCAGGGTACGGGATCAAAGTGAAGGGAGAGCCCGGCACCGACCTCTTTCAACGGTGCCACCCCTGCCAGGGCGACTTTTGAATCCAGATCCGTGCAGTGACAGGCATGAACGGCCAACGGCTTTATTTGAGTGAAATAATTCAGGGTGCCTGCCATCTGGGCGGCAGAGGGATTGAGCAGGTGGAGCCCGCCGATAATATCCGCGATATGCTCTAGCCCGCACACCTTTTGGGCATAAGAAACGATGTTGCAGATTCCGGCATGGGAACAGCCCGTGATAATGACAAGCCCCCGGTCCGACTTATAAACCAGGGCGGAATCATCCAGAATAAAGTCCTCGACAGGCCCGTCCAGTGTATGCTTTTTGCCTATGGGTATCTGCCCTTCAAAGGAATTTTCCCTTGGGATTTCACCTAAATACACAAGGCGGGACGTTAAGTTGACAGGGGTTTTGGACAGGATCAATTCCATGTGACGACCGGCTTTTTCCTTTGACACAAGGCATCCGATTTCAGCCAGATTGCCGACCTGCACGGAAGAGAAAACTTCCGGATGTGCCACAAGTTTGGGATGGTTTACGTCCAGGCCTTCGATGGTCCGTTCGGTCAGGTAACGGATAAAGGGGTCCAGCCCCCATGTATGATCCAAATGACTGTGGGAAAGGACCAGAAAATCCAGACAGGAGAGGTCCTTTCCCAGTTTTTCGGCATTTTTTAAAAAGAGATCTGAATATCCCAGGTCAAAAAGAACCGTTATCTCTTCATCTTCGATCAGAATTGACAACCCGGGCTCGGCTGTCAGATACCGATCGATAAGGGTATTATTGTCTAGGAGTACCGTGAGATCCATGGTTTATCTTTATACCGGTATCTGCGCCAAGTCAATTGCACCGGCACTGCCGATGCTCAGATTTTAAGAATCATAAACAAATATTGTCCGTCGTTGATGTCAATGGTCAGGTTTGCACCCCGGCCCTTGGCATAACGAATCCAGAAAGGCGTTTCGTTGATGCCGCACTCATAATCGGGATATGTCTGCCCGGTATCCCCGTTTTTCCACGATAGAATCATGGGGTGGGAACAAATCTCAAGGGCCTTATCTTTGGCTGCCTGTTTGGCGGCAGCAAAATCCAGGTCTGGCAAATTAATATTCATATTGATATATTCTTCACACTGATCTTGGGGGATAGTGCCGATCGCTACCATAAAAACCTCCATATCGGTATGGGTTTAAAAACGAGGCTGCGCGTGCAGTTTTTACCTCTATAGAAAAAGATAACCTCTGATTTATGGTTTGGCAATGTTCTTAAAAAGATGAAAACCAAAAGACCGGAATGCGATTCATCAAAGAAATAATAAAAAAATTAACGACCTGGATAAAAAACTGGATAAAAAAAATGATTGCCGGTCTGGTGATTTTCCTCCTGGCCGCAAGTTTTTTCCAGGTCCTGGTACTCAGGTACGTCAATCCGCCCTTCACGGTCAACATGATCTATGAACAGGCCATTGCAGCCCACAAGAAGATGCCGTTCAAACCCAGGGCCTATGAATGGAAAAATTTAGCGCAGATATCGGTTTATCTGCAACAGGCCGTGCTGGCGTCCGAAGACCAGCGTTTCATGCAACACCATGGATTTGATTTCCGGGAAATAAAGCTTGCGCTCAAAGACATGATCAACCGTAAAGGATTTCGGGGGGCTTCGACCATCAGCATGCAGACGGCCCGTTCCCTGTTTCTGCCCTCAAGCCGCACTGTGGTAAGAAAAGTTGCCGAAGCCTGGTACACGGTCCTGATTGAATTGGTCTGGGATAAACGAAGAATTCTGGAAATGTATCTGAATACCGTGGACTGGGGAAGGGCCAACGTGGGCGCCCAGGCCGCAGCCCGGGCCTATTTCTCCTGCGATGCCAGAGACTTGACAAACAGCCAGGCAGCCCTTTTGACCGCCGTTTTGCCAAGTCCCCACAAATGGTCTGCGGTCGCCCCCGGCCCCCATGTCCGGCAACGACAGGCACGCATATTAGAGCAAATGAAAAACATGCCGGTAATTAAGCAGTGATTGAACGAGACATCACCCACCTGCGGCGTTACAAATTTTTCTGCGCCTTGCATCTGGGCAATTTCTCGTCCAATCACCGTTGTTGTTCAGAAACTAAGTCCTGGCTATTTGTAGTCAACTAGCTCCACATCAAAGATAAGGGTGGACTTGGGCGGGATCGCTCCTGGATACCCCCGCTCCCCATATGCCAGGGGATAAGGAATCAACAGTTGCCGGGCCTCGCCTTTTTTCATGCCCTCAATCCCAAGATCCCACCCCTTGATCACCTGGCCTTTGCCGAGAACAAATTCAATGGGTTTACCCCGGTCCCTGGAAGAATCAAACTTTTTACCGTTGACGAACATCCCGGTGTAGTGCACCTGCACCGTGGCCCCGGAAGTTACTGCCGGCCCGCTTCCCTCCTGTACCGGTACGTACATCAGACCGGATTGGGTTTCCACGGCATCGGGATATTTCTCATGCATCTGTTTTTTAAATGCTTCCATATCCTGGGCGCGGCTCTTTTGAGCATCGGCTTTCTTCTCTGCCATAATGGCATCAAATCCGGCCTGGTCTGCTCTGAACGCCTTTGCCTCGTCCCCGATGGCCAGAATCTCAACGGTTTTGATTTTATCGCCTTTTTCAATGGCATTGACCACCGGCATACCTTTGATGACTTTGCCGAACACCGTGTGTTTGCCGTCCAGCCAAGGGGTGGCTTTATGGGTAATGAAAAACTGACTGCCGTTGGTACCCGGACCGGCATTGGCCATGGACAAAATGCCGGGACCGTCGTGGGTTAATTCAGGGGAAAATTCGTCCGGAAACCGGTATCCCGGACCGCCCCGGCCCGTCCCCTGGGGATCACCCCCCTGGATCATAAAATCAGGGATCACCCGGTGGAATGTCAGTCCATCGTAAAACTTTTCGCCCTTTTTGACATTGGTATCCATCTTTCCCTGGGCAAGTCCTGCAAAATTGGTCACAGTCAACGGCACCTGCTTGTAAAAAAGCCGAAGCAGAATAGTCCCTTTGTCGGTAATCATTTTTGCATACAAACCGTCTGCAAGATCCGCCTCATCCTGGGCCAGAGCCCCGGAAGGAATGGTGGTCAAAGAAAACAGAATCCCCCAGACCAGAATAAATCTTAAAATTTTAAAACTAATTTGATTACAACAACGGAAAAAGGTGCCGGCCCCGAACAGGGCCGCTTTAATATTATATTTCATCTGATGTATCCTGAATTTAATTTTTTCTTAACTATTGCCGGACAACCGAAACAATTGAGCTTCAGGACCTGACCTCCAGGCTCCGGAATCCAATTTGGAACGAATATTAACATGTTTGAGCCAAAACACAAACGCCTTTGATCCCAATGTTGCAAAATTCAACCCTGTATTCAAAAATGAAACACAAACCAATCCATCTGAAATTAAAGGGAAAATATATTCACGCGTTTATTTCGTTGCATAATACAACATCCCGCCAAAACGTCGCCGGCACCCTCACACAAAGGCAATCCCAAATAAATTCAATAACATATATTTATTTACATCTCCGGCACAATAGTTGCCATAATCATTAAAGAAATATTCTTAGAACGCAATAAAAAAGGGCAGTTAGCAGAGGAGACCGACATGAGTGTCATCACATTTTTTGGAAGAGCCTACACAGGCAAGGCACAACTGGCACAAAAGGCAGCCGAGGTACTTGGGTATAACGTATTGTACGACCAGGATATCATTAATGCCGCCGCTGAAACCTACAACTTAAAAAAAAGCAGCATTGAACGCAGTATTTTTAAAGATCCGCCTTTTGCCGACCGGTATACCCCGGCCAAGGCCAAATGCATTGCTGCGGTAAAGTCTGTTCTGGCTGAAAAAATTGAACAAGGACCTGTAATTATCAGCGGGTTTTTAGGTAAATTGGTTCCGCCTGAACTTGGACTGCACATGCTGGTCACAGCGCCAAAAAGTTTCAGAACCCGGAAAATACAGCGTGATACCGGTAACAAAACCGGCATTGACACAAACAGGCATTTAGAACTCAGCGACGACGCATTTTTACGCTGGTCCCTTTACCTGCGCTCTGCTGAAAGCCGCAGGCCCATGGATTGCGACGGCGTTGTAAATGTCACCACCACCGGGCAAGCCGATCTGATTGAACTGATTTCCAGTGCGGCATTAAACAAGAAAGAAGAGATGACGGCCCGGGACTTCGCCCTGTCCGCCAAGGTCTCCCGCCTCATGGCTGAAAAAGGCCACCCGGTTTCCGTGGCCGCGCACAATGACCAGCTGGACCTTGTTATCCACAAACCCGTACTGATGTTTTCCAGGTACGGCAAAAAACTGGCAAATCTTGTCCAGTCCGTTACCGGAGTTAAAGATATCAACACAAGAAGCGGCAGGCTGTTTTACCAGGCCGATATCCTTCCCGGCGGCAAATTCTTTACAACACCAAGTCCGGCGCCCGTTAAAAAGCAGTATGAACAACTGTACGCAAATGTGACAGAACGTCGTCCGGCTTTTATGAACCGTGCGTCAGAAACGCCACAACTTGTTGCCGGCCGCGCCTGAATATAAAGGCGACCTTTTAAAAGCCGCCTTAAACCCCAGCCGGGTTCCTATCCTGTCTTCCCGGCTGGCGTTTTTTCCTTTACCCGGATCAGGTTTAAAAATGTGCTGTTCACAGGTGTGGGGATGGCATCCGCTTTACCCATATTCTCAACAGCGCCGGCAAAAATCTCCACTTCCGTTTTTCGGTTGGCCTCAATATCCTGGAGCATGGATGTTTTGCCGTCCGGGGCCAAGGTATTGAGCACCGCCAGCCAATCATCAATATCCCGAGGCTGAAGATTGATACCCCTGTGCCGGGCCAGGGTCACCACCTCCTGCATCAGTTCGATCATCAGCGCCCGGGCCTCGGGTAACGCCTGGAAGACTTTATAGGGCGCACCCAGCATGGCAGATGACTGGTTTACCCCGACGTTGACCATAAATTTCCACCACATGGTCCTGAGAATATCCGGTGAAATTTCGTTGGGAACGCCGCCCATATTCAGGGCGGTTTTGATCCGTTCCAGCCGATCGGTGCCACTTGCATTGTCAAGATCAGGGTAATTGCCGAATATAATTTTGCCTGGATTGCTAAAGGTAAACCGCTCATTCTCATGCACCGCGTCAATCCCCACGGCAATGGCAGGAACAATCTTTTCACGGCCGCAGGCATCACCGAGGAGTCGTTCACTTTCAAGGCCGTTCATCACGGACAGCACAAGCGTGTCCGGACCAGTCAACGCGTTAACATCTTTGAGCACAGACGCTGTCAAATGGTGGTGTTTCAAGGCCACCAGCACCAGATCAAAGGGCTGCGCCACCCGGTCGGGATGCACCATCGGAATGGTGTAATCTTTGCCGTTAACTGTAATGGAGGCCCCGTCAAGGCGGGCAAAGCGATCTCCCCGGGCTGCAAAGCAGACACGGATATCTGAATTGTCCGTAAATAAAGCGGCATATGCCGCGCCCATGGCACCGGCCCCAACAATGGCGATTCGTTTTATGGTTTTCAACATTTTTCCTTAACGCCTTTTAAGTTCATCAACTACTATAGGCTTTATCAATCAGTAGTTTTATGCGGTTCAAATAATCAATATTCTGACAAGGTTTGGAAATGTGGTCAACCAAAGGATCGTCTTTTTTTAACTCTTTTATGGACTCTAAAAATTCTATGTTACCGGAAATGAATAAGATAGGTATTGTTTTATTTTTGGCGCGCATATGGTCATATAAATCTTTACCATTCATTTTTCCGGGCAAAACGTAATCAAGGCTTATTAAATCATAGTCATTATTATCAAAAAGTTTTAATGCCGCGTCTCCTGAATGGGCCACATCAACCGTGTGATGACATGGCTCATGTGTTAAAACAAAACGCAGAACTTCTGCAATCTGGATTTCATCTTCAACCAGCAGAATCCTTTTATTGCTGTGCCAGCCCTCATTTTTTACAATTATTTTTTCTTCTTTTGTCAATTTTCTTCGAATTAATGGGAATCGCAGCTCAATAGTCGTGCCAACATTTACTTGGGAACTGACTTTGATTTTGCCGTTGTGAAGTTCCACATATTTATTCACGTTGGCCATACCATAGCCCGAACCTTTTATCGACGCACCATAGGATGCCAGGATATCCCGACTGCCCTTGAGAGAGAACGACGGTTCATAAATGCTATCAAGATGTGCTTCTGGTATCCCACAGCCATTGTCGGCAATGGTGATAACCATTGTTCCATTGGCGTGGCTAAGTTGAATGGAAATAAATGGATTTTGCGATTTGCTCAATGCATGAATGGAATTTTGGAAAATATTTACCAGGCAATGTTCAATCATACCCGGGTCGGCAAAAAAATCTACGTTTTCAGACAAACCTTCAGTTCTGATCTCAATGCCGTCTAAATCTTTTTCCAGCAGGGTGAGTACCAGTTCAATTTTCTCATTCAAATAGAAATACTCATATTTGGGTTCTTGATCTTTGGCAAATGCCACCAGATTTTTGGTTAAATTCTTCCCCCGTAACGTTTGATCAAATATCAGCTTGAGTGTTTCTAAGGTTTCCGGCTCCTTGCACTTGAGTACCCCTAATTCGGACTGTCCCATGATAATCCCGAGAATATTATTAAAATCATGGGCCATTTTCCCTGCAATCTTCCCCACCAGGGCTAATCTTTTATGCTTTTCAAGGGCCAAGTATGCCTCGATTTTCTCTTGTTCATTTTTTTTTCTTTCGGTGATGTCCCTTGCAATCCCAAGCACCCCTTTCAGGTTGCCGTCAGCATCAAACACAGGTGTTTTTATTGTTTCCAGATGTTCTTTATGTCCGCCATCGGCATAAACAATCTCTTCTTCGTTTATGCAGGGGTTTTCGGCCCGTATTGCCGCCCGATCCTTCTCCCTGAAAAAATCAGCTAGTTCTTTATCGAGAAAATCATAATCTGTTTTTCCTATAATATCTTGCTGTTTTGCCCCGAAGAAACGTTCAAACCTTAGGTTGCACAACAGATACTCACCTTTGGGGTTTTTCAACCATATAAGGTCGGGTAGAACCTCAATAAGGGTTCTTAAAAGCGTCTCCTTTTCCTGAAGCGTGTCCAACATTATATTGAAATGATATCCATATCTGATTAATTCGTCATTCTTATTACCGCGCCAGGAAAATCGTTCATCAACATCTCCCTCTTGAACCTTACGCATCACCATGGCAAGGGAGCGAATCGGTGTAACAATTGTTTTTGAAAACAGCATAAACACAACCCCCAAAAGGGTTACGCTGAGAACAGTTAAAACCAGCGCCATATTATTTAAACTGTTTCGTTTGGATTGGGCCTCAAGATACTTATTTTTAAACAATGCTGAGGCTTGGGAAAAAACACTTTCAAACTGCTCAAAAAGGCCGGCATGTGCCGCCTCAAAAGCGATTTCATTATTATTGATCAGAATGGCAAGTTTAAAATCTTCGTCCAGTAACTGTTTAAAGGATAAAAGATACTCCTTGGTCCTGTGATCGGATGGATCTATTTGTTCAATCTTTTGATACAGATAGTCAACGACCATAATCACTGAACGATAAACAGGTTCATCCTGCTGCACAATATACACAACAAAAAAATGATTCAGATTAAATAAGGGTTTGAACAATTGCCTCATATCGTTATTCAGCACATTGGAGATCAAAGCGTGATAACTTGTATTCAGATTTGTCCGGTGAAGGTTCCGGGTTATTTTTAATTGCTGAGCCTCATTGAAAATCATTTCGTGTCGGAGCATGCCCCCCCGAATGGCATGCAGTTTGGATTGAATGGCTTCATTGGTTTTAAGGCCTTCTAAATCCTTAAGCTCTTTTTTAATACTTGAAATTGAAGCGCCATAATTTGCAATGGCAGCCGGATTTTTTTCTTCGAGAACCTTTTTTTCCCAAAATAAAACTTCATAAAACCGCCCATTGAGTGAATGCAGTCTTCTTTCAGCCTGGGACATCTCCAGCATCTGCGTCGCCAATATTTTCTGCTGATTAAGAAAATAAGTTAACAATCCATAATTAAGCACAAATAAAAGGACAAGCAGGGTTCCTATCGCACTGATTTTGCGGGTGATTGTTCTAAACAAATGAATCCCTTTATTCTCTAATTACCGAAAGTGTTATGGGCGTACACGATGAAATTTTATCGCCTCTAAAATACTTCGCTGTTATTTCAACGATCTTTCGTCCCATTTCCCCGGGATGCTGGGCGATGGTTGCCGATATTTTTTTTGTTTGAACAGCCTGGACAGCTTCTTTAATGCCATCAAAACCAACAAGAATTTTGTTCGGGGCTGATTTCAATTCTGATAGTGCATCCGCCACCCCAAGGATCATGTTATCGTTATGGGCAAAAACAGCATCAAACTCGACCCCTTCGAGCAATAGCCTGTTCATGACTTGCCTGGCCTGATCCCGGTCAAAATTGGCCACATCTCTGGCAATGACGTTGATATCACTAAATCTTTTCATTTCGTCATTAAAGCCGTAGCCGCGATCATGAGCGGCTGATGTGCCTGGAATGCCTTCAATTTCAATTATACGCCCTTTCTTGTTTAATAAATCCGCCAATAATTTAGCCGCGACTCTGCCGCCTTCAAAATTATCTGCGGCAATATGACATAGGATTTTTCCGCCGGCCGATGTTCTATCCACAGTGATCACCGGTATATTGTTCTTAACGGCCATCTCAATACCGGGAACAACGGACTCCCCGTGTGTTGGATTTAAAAGAATAATATCAGGATGCCCTTTTATAATATCAGCCAGATCCATCAATTGTTTTGAATCGTTATTTTCAGCACTTTTGACCGTCAGGGCCATGCCGTACAGGTCGGCTGCCGTTCGGGCGCCATAAGCCATTGATACAAAAAAAGGATTTTTCATATCGGAAATGGAGAACGCCACTTTTTTATCAAAGGATTCCCAGGTGACAATATCCAAAGGTGTGGCCATTTTATCTGGAACCGCCTCGTTGTTTAATTTTTTTTGGGCAAGCATCACACCGTATGCACCCATAAGTTCCGGATGCTGCGCCATGGTGGCATGAATCTTTTTATGCCTGATTTCATTTCTGACGGATTCGATATTATCATATCCGACAATGAGCATATTGTCATTCAAATCCAACATATCTACGGCTTGTAATGCCCCAAGAGCCATCTTGTCGTTGGCACAGAAAATCGCATCAATGGCCGGATCTTTTTGCAATAATCTCATGGTCACGGAAAAGGCTTCTTCCGTATTCCAGTTCCCAGGCTCTGACGCCACGATCCAAATTGAAGAATCTTTGGTAACCGCATTTACAAAACCCGATCTGCGACGTTCAGCATTTCCTGCGCCCCGAACCCCCTCAATGACAACAACCCGACCTTTGCCATTGAGTTGCCGTTTAACATATTGTCCTAGAAGTGCGCCACCCATCTCATTATTGGACCCCACAAATGGAATTTTCAACCCGGCTTTTCCTAGCAGATTTTGATCTAAAGAATTGTCAATATTGACAATTTCAATGCCTTGTTCAACGGCTTTTTTACACACAGGCACCAATCTTTTTGAATCCGTGGGCGCAAGCACAATGGCACGAATATTTCTTGAAATCAGACTTTCCAAAATGCTTATCTGATGGGACGTATCGGTTGCATTTTGAAGGCCGTACACTTCTAACGAAATATCATTTTCCTGTGCGAAATTTTTAGCGCCCTGTTCCATCTTTGCAAAAAAGGGATTGGTTAACGCCTTCATCACCAATGCAATGGTGTGCCCGTCATCGGCAATCACGATTGAAGGAATCAAGGGTATTGCAGTACAAAACCAAATTAAAAATGAAAGAACCAGCCCGTGGGATTTTTTCATCGCAGTCTCTCCTGTTTTGGAAATTTAAGGGCTCGAAAATCAGAATACTACATTTTAAAACAGTCTCATACCAAAATATCAGGTTTTTAAAATTCGGGATTGGTTCCAGCGTCGGTCGTTGTAGGGGCAGGTCACCGTGCCTGCCCCAACTAAGGCAACCACAGAGGGATTGCCCCGGCAAACAATGGCCAATCTTATATCAAGCCCTAAAACCTAAAAATCGATGGGAAAATGGACATAGAGGACGGATTAATACGGCGTCGTAAGCGAAAAAAAAGTATCTTCGTTTCAATTTCTTGTGGGCCGAGACGGGGCAGAAAAGAGAAGCCCGGTCAGCCCACGGCCGTTATTCCAATTTGAAAGATTTGATCTTGCGCCACAAAGAGACCCGGTCGATCTCCATGATTTCGGCAGCCCGGGTTTTGTTCCAGTTGGTCTGTTCCAGAACCCACTGGATATACCGTTTTTCCTGCTCCTTCATGGTGGGAATTTTGCCTTCCGGCGCTGTTCGGTAGGTTTCAATGGCCAGTTGCGTGAGATGGTCGGGCAGTGCCTCGGGATAGATCACCTCGCTGTTTTCCATGGCCACGGCACGCTCAATAATATTTTCAAGTTCCCGGACATTGCCCGGCCAGGCATAATTGACAAGAAACTCCATGGTACTCCGGTCAATCTCCTTGATATTTTTCTCCATATCCCGGTTTTTCTTTGCCAGAAAATGGTATGCCAGCAAAGGGATATCCTCTTTTCTCTCGGCCAGGGCCGGCAGGATGATGGATGCCACGTTGAGCCGGAAATAGAGGTCCTGACGGAAATGGCCCTGGTCCACCTCGTGGCGCAGATCCCGGTGGGTGGCGGCGATAAATCTTAAATCCACGTCTAAGGTCTGGGTACTGCCCACCCGCATGATCTCTTTTTCCTGGATCACCCGCAAAATTTTAATCTGCATGGAGGCCGGCATATCCCCGATTTCATCAAAAAACACCGTGCCCTGGTCGGCAAACTCAAACAGGCCTTTTTTGGTTTTCATGGCACCAGTGAATGCCTCTTTTTCATGGCCGAACAGTTCGTTGGCCATGAGATCTTCTGAAAATGAGCCGCAGTTAAAGGCGACCATTTCATGGTCTTTTCGGCTGGAAAGACTGTGAATCGCCCTGGCCACAAGTTCTTTACCCGTGCCGCTTTCCCCTAAAACCAACACGGAGATATCGGTCTGGGCCACCTGGGCAATGGTCTTTTTCACCTGTCGCATGGATGGACTGTTGCCGATAATTTCAGGCAGTTTCGCCTTCTGGTCAAGCTGTTTTTTAAGCGTCTGATTCTCCACTTGCAGGGAGCGTTTGAGAAGGGCCTGTTTGATGATCTGCCGGACTTCATCTATCTTGTAGGGCTTAGCGATATAGTGATAGGCCCCTTCTTTCATGGCGATCACCGCATTGTCCACGGTGGCATAACCGGTGATCAAGATCACTTCGGTGTAAGGCTGCAGTTCCCGGCTGTGTTCAAGGATCTGCATACCGTCAATCTTCTTCATCTTATAATCGGTGACGATCAGATCAAAGGTCTTGGTTTTAATCAGGTTCAGCCCCTTGGTTCCGCTGTCGACGGCCGTCACCTTGTATCCATCCTTTACAAGAATATGTTCAAGATTTTTAAGGGCGATCTGCTCATCTTCGATAATGAGAATGTGTTCTTGCATGGTGCTCCTAAGTGTTACGCCGGCAGGCTGACGGTAAATGTAGTACCTTGGCCAAGGGTGGAATTTACGCGGATTGTTCCGCCGTGCTGCTCAATGATGCCGTGGATTATGGAAAGCCCTAACCCCGAACCCTTCCCCACTTCCCGTGTGGTAAAAAAAGGATCGAAAATTTTGGCAAGATGTTCTTTTTTTATTCCGCTGCCCGTATCCTGAACCGAAAAAATAAAGGCGCTTGACTGCTCGTCCTTAAACGCTGCAATGGTAAGCTGCCCGCTTTCCTGATCTTCCATGGCAAACACGGCGTTGATAATCAGATTCAGCAGTACCTGCTGGATGCGACGGGGATCCATGCGCCCGTCAATATCGTCGGGAACGGCAATTTCCACATCAATTTCCGAGGGGATATCCCCGGTGATCAGGTGCATGGTATTATTCACCAGCTTTTTAAACAAAACCGTTTCAACACTGAAATCACTTTGCCTGGAAAAATCAAGCAGAGCCCTGATAATTTCCTTTGACCGGTTGATCTCCTGTTCAACATTGGTCAACAACATCTTTTTATAATCAATGTCCGAATCTTCAATTTCCTCCTGGATAATCTGGACGCTGGTGGAGATATTGTTCAATGGGTTGTTCAGTTCATGGGCGACCCCGGAGGTCAGGGTCCCCAAAGAGGACATTTTTTCGGCCTGGATGAGTTGGGTTTTGCGCCGGCCAAGTTCGGCAATCATATCGTTGAGGCTCACAGCCAGGGATTCAAACTCGTCCCCGGTTTTAATTGCCGGGACCTTATCATAATCGCCCTTGGCAATATGCTTGATGCCGGTTTCAAGGGCCTTTAAGGGGCGATTCAGCTTAATGACCAGAAAAATGGTGGCCACCACCGTGAGAACAAACAACAGGAACAAGGAGACCATCAAGTATTCCCGGGAGCGGTCCAGCAGCTCAAACACCTTATTTTTCTCAGTCTTGACCACCTGTTCAATGTCAGTGGTCAGTTCGCGTCCAAGCTGGGTCACCCTATTTTGAATCCCTAGAGACTGCTTAGAAGAGACGGTGCCGCTTTTATACAGGTTTAACAGGGTTTCCATGTTCGAGCGGTAGGCATTGATCGCCTGGCTCCGTTGCTGGAAAAAGGGATCCTTTACAACAATATCTGAAAACTCCCGCTCAATGTGCGCCTGTTTTTCATCAATTCTACCGATGTATGACAGGGCCAGGGAGAGATCCTTGATGTCCTTTCTCAAGAAAAAATTTTTCTCGTAACGCCGGGCTTCCAGCACCGTATCCAGCAGATCCCGTTTCTTTTCAATGAGCACCAGGGTACTCAATACCGTGGAATTGCTGTAGTGGTTCATAAACCAGATAATGCTGTTCACCACCATGAAAACCAAAAAAAGGAACGATATTTTATGTCTGAGACTGAAACGCATAATCAATTTATATATATCTTCTCTATGGGAAACAAGGTTATGGCCAGTTTAATTTCTATCCACTTACAATGCGCGTCACAAATAAACGGGCCGACCGGACACAAGGTCATCCGATCGGCCCGGGGAGATACCATATTTTTAAGATTTAGGAAATACCGTAGAAAAAATAGATCACGGCCAATTCCACAGCCAGAAACAGCAGGGTCATCACGGCACCGGCCTTGGCATAGTCAATGGTCCGGTAGCCGCCCGGCCGCATGATCAGGGCGTTTACCTGATGGGTGGGCAGTACAAAGGTATTGGAAGCCGAGATCCCCACCACCAGGGCAGCCATTCTCGGATCTGCCCCGGCCATCACGGCCATGTTCATGCACAAGGGCACCAGAAGCACCGTGGCCCCCACATTGGAGATCACCAGGGTAAAAAAGGATGCCATCACCCCGACAACCGCCAGAAGAATAATGGGGGTTGGCGTACCGATCAGACCCAGCACGGTTTGGGCAATAAACCCGGCCGTACCTGTCTTTTCAAAGGCAATACCCAGGGGGATAAGTCCTGCCAGCAGAAACACCGTCATCCAGTCCACGGACTGATAGGCTTCGTCAACGGTGAGCACGCCGGTAATGATCATGCCAAGGGCTCCGGACATCAGCGCCACGGAGAGCTGGATTTTCAAAACCACGATCTGGAACAGGGCAAGGGCAAGCCATCCCACAGCCAGCATGGCTTTCTGGGGCCGCAGAATTTCGCCTTCCAGTTTGGACGCAAATACCAGGGATCTGGGTTTGGGCCTGTTCATCAGGATATGAAATTTTTCCCAGGGTCCCTGGAGCAGCAGCGTGTCCCCCATGGCCAGACGGATATTGGTCAGCCCAGAATAATATTTGCGGTTGTCTTTGAACAACACCAGGGGATTGAGTCCGTACATCTCCTTGAAGTTAACTTCGTTCAAGGTTTTACCGATCAGTTCGGATCTTGGCGCCACAACAACTTCGGCCATGCCGGCATTGGTATTGGCCAGAAACTCTGCAAAGGTTTCAAGGGCGGGCTTGATCTCCCAGCCGTACTCTTTGGCAAGCTGCTCGATATTTTCCCGTTTGCCCACCACGGCAATATCATCGCCGCCGTTAATGCCTTCGTAACTGCGGGGCACATGGTTGGTGGTCCGGGTGGAGGGCGAAGAGATGCCGATAACCGTCACAAGAAACCGGGGACGAATGTTAAGATCATCCAGAAGTCCTGTGGTGCCGCCATCTTCGGGCACATGCAGCTCAACCAGACTGTTAACGCCCTGGTATTCATTAATGAGCACATCGGTTGCGCCTTTGCCGGAGTCACCGCTTGCGTTGGGAAGAATCAAGCGTCCGAAAATTAGAAAATATAGAAGCGCTGTAACCAACAGACACACCCCGATGGGGGTCTGGGTGAACAACCCGAAGGGTTCAAGCTTTTCACCACCCAGCACCATCAGGTCGTTGAGCAGAATGGTCGGGCTTGCGCCAACAAGGGTCAGCGTTCCGCCGATAATGGCGCAGAACCCCATGGGCATCAGGATGCGGGAAGTGGGAATCCCCACCCGCTTGGAGATTCTCTGGGTGGCGGGCAGAAACAGGGCGGCAGCCCCGATGTTCTGCATCATACTGGAAATAATACCCACGGTACTTGAAACCAAAAGCATAATTTTGGCTTCACTTTTGCCGGCCAGCGCCAGGATGGGCTTGGCCACCTTATTCATAACGCCGGTTTTATCCAGACCCGCGCCAATGATAATTACGGCAATAATCGAACAAACGGCATTGGAACTTAAGCCCACAAAGGCTTCTTTAGGAGAGATCAGTCCAATCAGGGGGAGAAGGACCATCATCATTATCCCGACCACATCTACCCGAACCCACTCGAACACAAAGAGGCAAATAACAAAGACCAGGATGATCATGGTCATAATCATATCAGGTGTCATTAAAAAAAACACTCCATTGAGAAATTAACTATTTTAAAATGCTGTACTATTCTTCTTCTTCATTCCTGTAAATAAAGCACAGCACTGCGGTAAACAAAACAATACAAAGACCGATGATAAAATGAGCGCTCATACAAACGTCCTCCTAATTTACTGAATAAACGCAAAGCCGCTGGGCGATCCGGTTCTGGTTGACGGCAGTATCCCTTACGGCAGCGGGGCGTTTGTTCTCGGAAATGATAAATTCAATGTGACCGCACTCTTTGGTGATATCGGCAATGGCATGGTCGACATCGGCCTGGCTGGTGGTGTGGGCAAATTTCAGACCCAGTTCTTCGGCCTTTGCCTCGAACTGTGCCACATTTTTTGCTGCCGTCTCTTTAAAGTCGGCATAGAGCTCTTCCTGGGTGGTGGAAAAAAATGAGGTCACGTCATGGGTCAGATTGGCTGCATTTACCGCGATAATGCCGTAGTCCATACGTTTGGCCATATCCAGGGCATACTCAACCATATCATCGGAAAACCGGCTTTCAAGGGTGGCAACCACCAGGTTTTTACCCTCGTTTTCTTTACACAACATGCACTGATCGCTGCCGGACCCTGCATCACTGCTTTCGCAATGTTGGGAAAACTGAATGGGTTTTTCCGATTTGCCGTTCTTTTTGCCGAAATTAAATATTTTATTCAAAAACATACGCCACTATCCTCCTTAAATTAAGTATTGGGTTTCTCATCTTTGTCGGCAAATAATGAGCAAGTAGCATACCAGCTCTCCTAAAACAGTCGAACAGGCCACTTGGCAAGGCTTTTCATAAATCTTGAAGCAAGCTTTCAATTTTATTTATGTTGCAGAATGCAATGCTTTTTAAAATTATAACCCAAAACCTCTTTTTGCGCCGGTTTGGGGATATTGCAATTGTCAATGCCGATGTTGCGTATTGAAACGATTCAGGCCGAATTCACGGTTTATTTTTGGTGGAAAGGGCAAAAATTTGGTGGAAAGGGCAAAAAAACCCTTATGAAATCATTTATTAAAGAATTGCTGTTCCATGAATCAGGTCCCAGGCATGGTAATTGCTCGGTGCTCCATCAGTGCTCCATGCTAAAGAAATCTTAATAATGTTAAAACTTTGAAGGGTAAAAAAAGAGGGCTGCCAGGGTGAAACGAATCTTTAAAAGAGAAGAAGAGACTCAGACTGTTGATGTAAGCGCAGAAGAGATCACGGCACTGCGCGAAGCCGTGCTGGACCAGAGAATGCCGGCCGAGGTTGAAAAAATTTTACTCAAAGAGGTGGACCGGCTTGAAAAAATCAACCCGTCGGCAGCAGAGTACACCATCGGGCTCAACCATATCGACTATGTGACCACCCTGCCCTGGAACCGCTACACCCAGGATAATCTCGACATCCAGCGCGCGGAAAGAATTCTGAACTCCGACCATTACGGGCTTGAGGAAATCAAAGAAAGAATTCTTGAACATCTGGCGGTCCGGCAGATGAAACTGTCCCGGAAAAACACCATTCTTGTGGTGGATGATGAGCAGATCACCCGGATGAACCTGGAGCATGTTTTATCCAAGGAAGGGTATGAAGTCAACACGGCCGAAGGCGGTACCCAGGCCCTGGCATTTTTAAAAGACAAGACCGTGGACCTTGTGATCACGGATCTTAAAATGGACAAGATTGACGGCATGGCACTTCTGGAGCGTATCAAGGCCACAAGTCCTTCCACGGAGGTGATTATCATCTCGGGATACGCCACGGTGCTCACGGCCGTGGATGCCATCAAGCGCGGGTCATTTCACTTTATTCCCAAACCCCTGAAACTTGACGACATCCGGGAAACCGTTAAAAAGGCCCTGGGTAAAAAAACAGGGCTTGTGGAGGCAAGAGGCCCTGTGATCTGCTTTTCCGGCCCTCCGGGTACGGGGAAAACGTCTCTTGGCCAGTCCATTGCCCAAAGCCTGGAACGCAAATTTGTCCGTATATCCCTGGCCGGCGTCAAAGATGAAGCCGACATCCGGGGGCACAGGCGATCCTATGCCGGCGCCCTGGCCGGCCGGATCATCCAGGAAATCCGCCGGGCAGAGTCTTTGAATCCCGTGCTCATGCTTGATGAGATTGATAAAATCGGACAGGATTTCAAAGGTGATCCGGCCTCGGCCCTGCTTGAGGTACTTGACCCCCAGCAAAATTCAAAATTCATCGACCATTACCTGGACATTCCCTTTGATCTTTCAAAGGTGATGTTCATTGCCACGGCCAATATGGTGGCCCGGATTCCCGGCCCGCTGCTGGACCGGTTTGAGGTGATCTCCATGTCCGGATACACCATCGAAGAAAAAACCCACATTGCCCGGCGCCACTTGATTCCCCGGGCCATGGAGGAGACAGGACTCACTGGATTTGACCTTGACTTCACGGAAGAGGCCGTTTGTGCCGTCATCCGGGAACACACCAAAGAGGCGGGGTTACGGGGCCTTGAACGCCAAATCTCCGCCATCTGCCGCAAAATTGCCCGGCGGTATCTCAATACGCCCAATGCGTCACGGAAAATAAAAATTGATGAAGCAACGGTGGAAAAACTGCTGGGGCCTGCCAGATATCACTATGAAATTGCCGGGGCCCGGGACCGGGTCGGCTGCGCCACAGGCCTTGCCTGGACCGAAAGCGGCGGGGAAATTATTTTTGTTGAAACCACGCGGATGATGGGGGCAGAACGTCTTATTCTTACCGGATACCTGGGCGAGGTGATGAAAGAATCGGCCCAGGCGGCGTTGAGCTACATCAGAAGCCACACGGAACAATTGGGTTTAAGTGCCGACTTTTTTCAAGGCCGGGACATCCACGTTCATGTGCCTTCCGGGGCTATTCCCAAGGATGGGCCATCCGCCGGGATGACCATTGCCGTGGCCCTGGTTTCCCTGTTAAAAAACATCCCCTGCCCCAGGGACATGGCCATGACAGGGGAAGTGACCTTAAGCGGCAGGATTCTTCCCGTGGGCGGCATCCGGGAAAAACTGCTTGCCGCCAAAACCGCCGGCATAAACACCGTCATTTTCCCTGCTAAAAACCAGGCGGAGATTACCGCCATGGATGACACGCTCAAGCAAGGCATAAACATCGTTACGGCAGGGGAACTTGACGATGTGTTCCAGGAGGTGCTGGGCCAGGGGACCTGACCCAATCGACCAGGTTGTTTACGACTACATCAGGGGCCGGCCTGTGGTTGAAATGGTTACCTGGTGGACAGGAATATTTTCACCAGATTTTTCCATGGCACTGTCAACAATCCATTTCATTTTTGAACAGCAGGGCACTTCCATGACCATCATGGTGATGCCCTGGATATTATTCCGGGTAAAAATATCTGCAAGTTTATCGATATAAAGATCCGCATCATCAAATTTAGGACACCCAAGCATGACCACCCTGCCTTTCAGATACTCTGAATGAAAGGATGGAGCGGCAACGGGAACGCAGTCTGCCGTAATCAACAGGGAGGCATTTTTTAAAAAAGGGGCTGAATTTGGAATCAGGCGGAGCTGTACCGGCCAATGCCCCAAAGCGGAGTCACCGGTGGGATTGACCGTGGGCATCCCCATGCCGGGCCCGGAAGCGACCGGAAATGTTTTCACCTGTTGAGATGGACATCCTTTGGGTTGTTGGGTGTCGGATGCCGTTTTCTGTCTTTCAAGGTGTGCGTGTACGGCCTCTTCATCATATTCGTCTGCCCGGCGTTCAATGAGCTTAAGTGCATCTTTGGGACAATCGCCAAGACAGGCCCCAAGCCCGTCACAATATTTATCGCCAATGACCTTGGCTTTGCCGTCAATGATCTGAATGGCCCCTTCGGCGCAGGAAGGTAGGCAATTCCCGCAGCCGTCACATTTTTCTTGGTCTATCTCTATTATTTTACGAATCACTTTCATGGGATATCCCTTTCATGATCAAAGTTTACATTGGGTTTACATCCTGGTTTGAAGTTACTATAGATAAAATAAAAAAACCTTGATCTGAATCAAGCCATTGCTTTTGTTGCCACTATCCGGAACAGATCAACCAACTTAAAAATAGGCGCGGAGGCGAACATGGAACAGTATCTGCACACCATTCCCCTTTTTTCAGGATTGACGGAAGATCAAAGCCAGGCCCTGGCCGATTTGGCCGATGAACTGACCATAAACAGAGGCGAGCTGATCTTCCAGGAAGGCGACAGGGGCCAAGGGTTTTACATTGTGGCCAAGGGCAAAATCAAAGTATTTAAAATGTCCTTTGAAGGAAAAGAGCAAATCCTGCACATATACGGACCGGGCCATACATTCGGCGAAGTGCCGGTATTCCAGGGGAAAAATTTTCCAGCCTCTGCCATGGCCCTGGAACCCTCGACCATTCTTTTTCTGCCAAGAGAGGCGTTTGTCCAGCAAATTGAAAAGTCCCCTGCCCTTGCCATGAATATGCTGGCGGATCTGTCCAGGCGTTTAAGGGAATTTACGGTTCAGATTGAAAATTTAAGTCTCAAGGAGGTGCCTGCCAGACTGGCGGCTTATATTCTGACCCTGGCGGACGAAGAGGCGGCAGGGCATTCACAAAAAAAAGAGATTCCCGCAGCCGAGGTGTCGCTGCCGGTTTCAAAAGTCCAACTGGCAAGCCTCATCGGCACAACCCCTGAAACCATCTCACGTGGATTAAAAAAGATTGCACAGGCCGGATTTATCAAGACCAATGGGAAAAAAATTTCAATTATAGATCAAGGGGGATTAGAAGAGTTATCCCATACCGGCCGTCTTTAGCGTTGGACAGACCACCGAAAAAACAATATTATCCCGCCGGTATGATTGCACCAGGACGTCATCGACTTGGTCATGATTTTCATACAGGGTGTCATTGATCCACTCAATTTTCTTTGCAGAGTTTTTCAAACCGGTGCGCCGGTATTTGAGCAAGGCTTCTTTGATGGTCCAGATTTTCAGGATGGTTTCAAGGTCTGCCTTGGCGTATGCGTTTTGCTCCTTTTGGGAGAATCCTGCGTGTAAAAGGGCTGAAATATCCACAGGCGTTATGGCCTCCAGATCAACACCGACGGCATTGCCTTTTTCGCCCAGGGCGGCCAGGGCATAATCCCCTGAATGTGAAATGGATATAGCGTATTTAAAAAAAGGAGGCAGAACAGGCGCACCGGATGGGTCGTTATGAATCTCAATGGCATCTGCTGCCAGGCCGGTCTCCTGCATGACAAGATTTTTGACCGCCCAACGTCCGGCCAGTCTCTCCACCTGTTTTTTCAGGGCAAACAACTGATTTAAGCGGTCCAGTTCAGCCGGGGAAAGCACAGGCTGTGTAAACTGATCCGGACGAAATTTACAGCCGGGCCTGGTCTGGTAACCAGGCCCGACGATTTGGGGTAATAACGTTTCAAGCATGGCCGGGATGTGAACAAGGCAAAACTGGATGCCTTGTTCACAAAACAACTGGATCATACGTTGCATTTATCCCGCTATAAGTTTTTTTCCTGCCGGCTTGATCATGGACATATCAGGAAGTTCGTCTTCAGCCAGGCGATCCACCCGGACCATTTCAAAATCCTGGACATCAATGATCACACGGCCGGAAGGGTCAACCAACTGCATATGATAAGTTTTGGTGTCATCGCCCTGGGCCAGACGCCGGGTCACGCAGAGATATGGCGTATTGGGCAGAACCGTTCCCGCAAAGGATGCTTTGCGGATGGTATAGGGCAGCATCACATCGGTACTGGTGAAAAATTCCAGTATGCCGCCGGTCTGGAAAATGGCATCCATCATCACCACAGGGGTGGCAAACTCAGGATAAGCCTGACCTTTGAAAAATTCCCGGCCGGGCCGCCATTGAACCACCGTGACCAGGCTGTCCTCATCCAGGAGGGCCAACTGATCCACAGTGCGGAACAAGCCGTCCATGAACAGACGATCCGGGTGGTAAATCTGATCCTGCCACTGGTCATCGACCTTAAATCCGGACATCTCCGGTGTGGAGATCTCATCAAAGGCAGGCACATCCGTACCGATTTTAACTTTAGCCTGGTAATGCAGGGTATCCTGGACAGGTGCTTTGCCTCCCGGAGGCGTGAACACGGAATGAATCTCAGTTGTTATTGATCCGTCCGCATTTTTTTCAGCATAGATCTCCAGATTTTTGGGCCGGTTCTTCAGCAGTTTTATGCCATAGGGAATCTTAAAATCGCTGACCTCAAGGACCCGTCCCTGGCCGCCACTGTATTCCAACGCCGCTTCAGCCATGGTTTCAAGACCGGTTGCACCTAAAAACAAAGGCACACCTTTTCTGGCATGGTCAAAAAGAAACAGATCCCTGTCCGCTTCCAGAAGGCGTTTGAATTTCAGCTTGTCCCCGCCGTCACCCTTTTCCACGGTATCCAGGAAGGGCGCAACGGTCAGCAGGCCGTCCGGATCAAACGCGGCAGGATTGTTTGCAGGGGGTGCGCCGATCAGCACTTCATTGCCGGCCGGGTTACACAGTTCTTCCTGGAAAAAGCGGATGCCCTGGGCCACCGGGAGAAAGGCGATGCCTTTTTCCTTGAGCACCGCTTCAATGGTACCCTGGGCAGCCATGCCGATTTCGGCCCAGGCGGTCCAGTCAAACACCTTGTAGGTCATCTCCGGTGTTTTAAAGGCACAATTCTGTATCATGGCCCCCATCATGTCGTTTCCGGCGGTGTAGTCGGACTGGGCCTCATTGCCGAATCTGGCCGTGATGGATGAAAACCCGATGAGATACCGGCAACCTTTATTTTCAACGGCAGCCAGCACATTGGCCAGACCCTGGACCTTGGTGTCAAACACCAGGTTAAAATCATCCATGGATTTCTTTTCGATCATGATGCTCCGGTCCACACCGGCGGCATGAATCGCCCCGTCAATACGGTCGTATTGGGCAACCGCCTTTAGAACCGCATCGGGGTCGGTAACATCCACAGCATGGTAATCCACGGCTTTCACCAGGGCCCGTAACCGGGCCAGGTTTTCCCGGGCCGTTAGAATCCGCCGCAGTCCGGCGGTTCTGTTTTTCAGTTCCACAGGTTTGGCATCGGGATGTTTGGACTTAAGCGCCGCCATGATTTGGGTGTCATCCATGGCATCGGCCCCGGGAATCTCCAATTCATCCTCCACCCGGCTGCGGCCTAAAATAACCAGGTGCATGTCCGGACGGGTAACCGATTTAAGCAGTTCATAGGTGATGCCGGCAGCACCGCCTGTGACCAGGAGCGTGTCGGCATCTTTGATGATAGAGGCATCCTGATCATGGGATGCGCCAGAACCGCCGGTCTTTGCCCGGATGCCGAATCTTACACCCTGTTCAAGACCCACCTCCCGGCGGGTACAGGTGCTGAACACTTCATTCATAAATGCCTCAGCGGCCCGGCTCATATCCCCGAGTTCATTTTTATCCATGAACTCAACCACTTTCACCCCTGTTTGCGGGTACTCTTTGGATACGGTTTTCAGCAAACCTGAAATACCGCTGAATACAGGGAATATCTGATCCGGTGCAGGCTCCTTGAAACGGGCCAGGGCAGACTGGACAGATATGGCCGCCAGACGGCCGTGGGTTTCATCCAGACTGCTGCCAAATGCCTTGCACAGCAGGAATAAAAATTTAACCGCTGCGCTTTCAGCCGCCGGGTTTTCACCGGAAGCCATGGCAAAATCCAGGGGATGGAGGAAAAAGAGTCCTGAAATCCCCTCATGGTCCGCCTTGATCCGGGAGATAAGATCTTCGGCACCGTCAACGGTGTTTAGATCAACCGTATAATCATCTTCTCCACTGGTGCCGACACTGATGACTTGGCCGTTGCCTTTCTTGATCAACGCCGCCACAGCCCGGCCAAAGCCCTGGCTGTCCATGGTGATCAAATAGGTTTGACCGTCCAAACCGGATTCGTCCGGTGCGGGGGTTGGCAGTTTCCGCAATCCAAAGGTATAGCTTTGAATGCCGGTCTCCTCAGGAGCATCCGGAGCCTGGACCGATGCAGTTTTGCTCCCCTGCACGCCGGCGGTTGCCGGTGCCGGTGGGGTATCGGCATTGTCGTTGCGCCCTGCGCCAATTTGCCTCTGAATGTATTCACTGATTTTACTGATGGTGTTCAATTCGGACAGATTGATATCCTCGGGAACCGACAGGCCGTATGACTTGGTGATTTTACCAAAGGTTTCCACCTGCTTGACTGTATCAATTCCCAGATCCGCTTCCAGATCAAGATCCGGTTCCAGCATATCCTGGGTGTAACCGGTTTGCTCGGCAATCATGCCGGTGATCTCCCCGGTGATATCCTGACCGCTGTCAGCACCGGACTCATCTGCCGGAGCAGCGGGTTCAGATTCAGTCTGTTGCCCAGGGCCTTCGGCCTGGATACGGCTGCCGATGTACTCGGCAATTTTACGGATGGTATTCAGTTCCGAAAGGCTGATATCTTCGGGGACGCTCAGACCAAAGGACTTGGTGATTTTACCAAAGGTCTCAACCTGCTTGACCGTGTCAATGCCCAGATCCGCTTCCAAGTCAAGATCCGGCTCCAGCATGTCCGGGGTATAACCGGTCTGCTCGGCAATCAGGGCCGTGATATCATTAATGATGTCCGGGCCGCTGCCGGAAGCGGCTTGGGGTGCCGGGGCAGAAGTCTGGGCTTCGGGATAGGCCGGGGCATCCGTACTCTCAATATGGCTGCTGATATACTCGGCAATTTTACGGATGGTATTCAGCTCTGACAGACTGATATCTTCGGGGACACTCAAACCAAAGGACTTGGTGATTTTACCGAAGGTCTCCACCTGTTTAACCGTGTCAATGCCCAGATCCGCCTCCAGATCAAGATCCGGTTCCAGCAGGTCCAGGGTGTAACCGGTCTGCTCGGCAATCAGGGCAGTGATCTCCTTCATGACATCCGGGCGGCCGCCGGAAGCAGGTGCCGGTGCAGCGGTAGCGGCTTCAGGCTGGGCCGGGGCGGCATCCGTGGTCTGAACACGGCTGCCGATGTACTCGGCAATTTTGCTAATGGTGTTCAGCTCCGAAAGGCTGATATCTTCGGGAACGCTCAGCCCAAAGGACTTGGTGATTTTGCCGAAGGTCTCCACCTGCTTGACCGTATCAATACCCAGATCCGCTTCCAGATCCAGATCCGGCTCCAGCATGTCATGGGTATATCCGGTCTGGTTTGCGATCAGGTCGGTGATTTGGCCTAAAACATCCGGGGTCTCTGCACTGTCCGCAGATTTTTCCGGCTGTTTGGGTTCTTCGGCGACCGTTGCTGTCCGGCTTGCAGGGGCAGCATCGTGCCCGGCGGCGGGAATTTCTGTTGAGGCCACCTTCTCCGGGGCCGCAGCATCAGCCTGGGTCTCTTGGGGAAGCACGCACAAGGTTTTATTTACGATGCCCAGCATGGGAGACGGGCTGCCGGTAATCCGGGCCAGCCACTCATGGTAGACCGGGTTGTTCTCCACGTCGGATTCCTGGATCCGGTCCACCATCAAAAAGGCGAAATGGGACCCGAACCCGGCGCTGAAATGCAGTCCGTAGCGGTAATCACCATGTCCTGATTGTGTAAAATTCAGATCGGAAAATTCGGCAGGCACATTATCCAGATTAGCCACAGGCGGAAAGGTCTTTTTCTGCAACCCTTTGACCAGGATCGCATCTTCAATGCCCGCACCCAGGGTATGGCCGGTATATCCCTTGGTGTTGGTAATGGCGATCTGTTTATAATCGTTGGGGAACGCGCTCTTCAACGCCTCAACTTCAGCCGAGGCACTGCCGCCCCGGGCCGGCGTAAAGGTCTCATGGGACATGAACACCAGTTGCTTGGCCATGTCTGTGCGGGATATGGCATTCTGCCGTTCCACCCGGCCCACGAATTTATTGAGCTCACCGGCAAGGTGATGCACATCAATACGGGAGGGATGGAATGCACTGTTACCGATATAAGATCCTAAAATCTTGGCCTGGCCGTTCAAGCCCCTGCGCTGCAATGTATCTTGCCGTTCCACAACAACACCCACGGCACCGGAACCTAAAATGGTGCCGTTTCGATCCTCATCAAAGGGTTTGGCCGCATCTGAAACCACTTCCTTGCTGGTGGCGGCACCCATGGCCAGAAAGCCCGAACCGACCCACGCCATCTGGGACTCGCTTGTGGCTGCTTCCCCGCCGATGACAATAACTCTTTCGCACCGGTCGTTTCTAATCCAGTCCTGTGCCACGCCAATGGCCTGGGTGGTGGAGGCACACGCCCCGCTCAGATGGATATTAGGCCCTTTTGCCCGGATGAGCTGGGCAAAATGCGCACCGCCCAAAGAGACGATGTCAAAAAGGATATTACGTTCAAACTTGTACTGGCCGTATACTTTGCGCCGCTCACGGATTTTAAAGAACCACTCCGTGATCACATCCTTCATATCCCTGTCCGAAAGATGTTCCATCAGATGATAGTAGATGTTTTCCAACTCATCATAGGGTTTGACGTAAAATTTATTGTAGTAATAGGCATTCAGATGATGCAGCAGGGTTTCAAAGCCCGGGAAAATACCGGTCATGATGACACCGGTTGTATCCTGCATCTCTTTGGGCAGTACCAGTGCGTCCGGGATACTGCTGCCTGTGGAGGTTTTTTTATAGCTTTGGACCAAGGGAATGTGGGCGTCTTTCAAGGCTTCAAGACCTGCGGCCATGGCCAGTTCATCCACAAGGTCAAACTTGCGGCTGATACCGTATTCGGTTCCCAGATCAAAATAGCCGAGTTTTCCGGCCAGCTGGATCACATCCTGGGTGCGCACAATATCCACAAACCGGGCATTGCCGTTGGGCTGCTTGTAGACCCGGGTGATGTTCATGTCCACAATTTTATGTTTCTCGTCCTCGGTCAGCGGCTCGATGAAATTATTTCCGGCCAGAATCCGGTCGAAATTTTTACCATTAAATACCTGGTGTCCTTTACCCGGGAGCCCCACGGAAACACCGGCAATACAGACATCCCCTGTGTACAGGCCTAAATGTTCAATGGCAGCCAGGGCATTTTTCTGTTGAAACGCCTGATATTCGCGTTGCAGTGCTTGCTCAACCAGCGTCTTATTCTGTTCGAGGAAGGCGTTAAACGATACGTCTTTGTTCATCATCTCTTTCAGGGGTTCTGTTTTTTGCAGCCCCACTTCTTTTACATCTTTATTATTCAAATTTTTAGGCTCAAAGTTCATCCGTTCCACCGGAGCGGATGAGCCGGCCTTGGGTGTGATAAAACGCTCTGCAGCCTGGTTGAAACAGTCAAGCTCACCTTTTTTGGCATCTGCCGTGGGCATGGATTCCGGATTTTCAATGGAGATATTTTTCAACAGGTTGCACAACAGTCTGCCCGGTCCGATCTCAATGAACCGTTTGCATCCCTGGGCATGGACGCCTTTGACCGATTCCACAAATTCCACGGGGGAGACGATCTGGCGGGCCAGGTGGGTGCGAATCATCTGTGCATCGGCCGGATAGGGTCTGGCCGTCAAATTTGAGATGATTTTATGGGCATTTTTAAGGTCAAACTGCACCGACTCAAGGGTCTTGGCCATATTGGCGGCGGCGGGTTCCAGCAGCGGGGTATGAAAGGCTGCGGACAGGGCCAGTTTTTTGTGGAAAATCTCTTTGGTTTTCAGATAATCGCAAAACTGATCGATGCCCTGTGTTGTCCCGGCAATGGCCGTCTGTTTTTCACTGTTCTTGTTGACCAGCCAGACATCAGCGACACCCGAGGCGTCAATCATCTCCTGGGCCGCTTTTTCCCCGTCAAACACCACCATAATGCCGCCGGGGCGTTCGCCGGCAGCCCGGGCCATGAAATCGGATCTGGAGATCACAAGGTTCATACCCGTGTTAAAATCAACCAGGCCTGCACAGTACAGGGCGGAGTACTCTCCGACACTGTGCCCGATATAAAAATCGGGTTCAAAGCCTTTCAGCTTCAACGCATTATAAATCGCCGCCGTGGAGAGGAAAATGGCGGGCTGGGTGTTTTCCGTCTGGTTCAACGGGGAGCCGCCGGCATTCATGAGGTCCAGTAAAGATGCGCCCCGGCGCTCCCGGAAAATGGCATCCCCCTGGTCCATCAGCGCCTTGATTTCAGGCACACTGTCATACAGGGCTTTGAGCATACCTGCAGACTGGGCGCCCTGGCCCGAAAGCAGGGCTGTGACGGCATCAATGCGAACCTTTTCCGGCCAGGTTCCGGCTGTAACGGCCGGTTGAGCCACAGAAGCAGTTGCTTCCTGGTCGCGCAGGAACCGGGGCAGCCTGCCGATGATCACATGGGCATGATTGCCGCCGATACCGTTTACATCGGCACCCAACAACGCGCCGTCGGCCAGGGGTGTCATCTCTTTGACCGGATGCAGCAGGCTCTCTTTTTCAATGAGTGTGGAGTCCGCTTTATATCCGTGGGTGGGCAGCAGCATCCCTTTATCCGACATCATCAGAAGTTTTGACATAACCACCGCCGGGTTGGCGGCTTTAAAGTACCCGAATTCGGTTTTGACATTGCCGTATGCCAGGGGATGGTTCAGGCTTTTTTCAATGGCCTGTTTTTCAATCAGATCCAGGAACGGATGGGACACGCCGAACACATCCAGGTAGGCCAGGTCGGTTTTTCTGGTTTTAAATGCCCCGGTGTCACTTGCAATGACCTTTTCATATTTATTTTCAGACGGAGACAATAAATGCTCGGGTGCACTTGCCGCCATGTTCAGGCATTTTAATTCACCCAGGATCGGCATATCGTTCTGTTTTGCATACTTATATGTGGTAACAGCCAGACAGGCGGCGCCTTCGCCCATGACATATCCGTTGGCCGTCGTGTCAAACAGGGTGGGTTCGGTTTCTGCAAGGATACCCAAACGTTTGAACGCCAGCAGCACCCCCGGATAGAGGTTGGTGTCCACCCCGCCGGTGAGCACGGCATCCAGGTTGCCAGCACGCAGATTGTTAACGGCCAGATATAAGGCCATGGTGGCGGATGCACATGACGCATCTACCACAAAATTGGCGCCTTGGATATTATAATGCTTGGAGATACGTGCAGATACAATGTTTGACAGCATACCCGGAATACTGTCTCCGGTCATGGCCGGGTACTTTTTCCCTATAAGATCGCCCACATTGCCTGCAATGGCGGAAAGGGTATTTTCATCTACCTCGGAAATGGACCGGATCATGCGCTGGATCAACGGAATCCGGGTGCGGATAACGGATTCAACATTCCGTGTCCCGGAAATTGTGCCCAGAATGACACCGATTTTATTGCCGGGCGTCAGTTGATCCTTCATACCGGACTGTTCAAGGGCCTGGCCAGCTGCATCCAGGGCGAACAGCTGGGCCCGGTCCATGTAGGTCATGGCGGACGGCGGAATCCTAAAAACTTTGGGATCCAGCATGAAATCGTCAACAATGCCGTTCTGCATCATGGGCAGACGAAACCCTGAATTTTCGTCCTCTTCGGCATAGCAGTCATTGGCCAGACGGTCAGAGGGCATGGGATGGTAAGCCTTTTTCCCTTCGACCATGGCATCCCAGAAGGCCTCTTTGTTTCTAGCCTTTGGCAGAACAACCCCCATGCCGGCAAAAACGATTCTGTCGTCATTGGGATCATGGTCAAGATCTGCAAAAATCTTCCGGGAAAGCGTTGCATCCTCCGGGTTGAACTCGCTGACCACGGTATGGTAGTTGATCCCTCCGAACCCGTAGGAACTTACTGCGGCCATACGCGGACCGTCGGCCGGTGCATCCCAGGGCTTGGCGTCGGCCAGAACATACAAGGACGCGTCGGCCATGTCTATCTTCGGGGATATTTTTTCAAATGCGCCGTTGGGGGGCAATGTCTGATGGTTCAACGCCAGCAAGGTTTTGATCATGCCGGCCATACCGGCAGCCCCAAGCAAATGGCCGATCTGGGATTTTATGGACGACACCCCAATGGACGCGCCCTGGTCATAGACCTGGCGCAGGGTATCCATTTCCACGGCATCGCCCACCTTTGTTCCGGTACCGTGGGCTTCAATGAACTGAATCATGCCGGGAGAGAATTTCGTCTTGATCTTTTCATGGCTGCGCAGGAATGCCCGTTTCTGCCCTTCGATATCGGGCGCGGCAATACCTTTGCCCTTGCCATCGGAAGATGAGGCAATGCCCTTGATCACGCCCAGAATGGGATCTTTCTCGCGTATGGCGTCTTTAAGCCGTTTGAGGACCAGGACACCCGCCCCTTCGCCCAGAACAAATCCGTCGGCCCGTTCGTCAAAGGGAAAGGATCCGTTGGCGGACAGGGTACCCATTTTGCAGAATCCCACAAATGATTCCGGTGTCAGGTTGGTGTTGACACCACCTGCAATCACCATGTCATGGGCCCCGCTCAACAATTCATTAATGGCACACTCAATGGCGGCAAGGGAGGTGGCACAGGCCGCATCCACCACATAATTAATACCGGTGATACCTAAATGAGATGCAATGCGGGCCGCTTCCATGTTCAAGGTGACACCATGCACAGGTTCGTAAAGTGACCCCTGGGACATTTTTACGCGAAGTGCATCAATGATTTTCTTTTGTTCCTCGTCGGACAGGGCTTTGAATTCCGGCGTATTGCGCAGGTATTTTTTTACCTCGGGAAAAAAGTATTTAAAATGCAAATCCGAGGCCAGTTCATTGCCAAGGCAGGTGGCCACAACCACTGCGGTTCGGTCCTGTACTTTTGCTGCAATCCGGTTGTCATCGGTTAAAAGCTTTGCGTTTTCCACTGCCTGGTAGGCGGCATGCAGCAGCATCTGCTGGCTGCGGGACAATTTGGATGCCTTGGCCGGCGTATACCCAAACCGTTCATTGTCAAATTCAAAATCATTTACCAGGCCTGCGACCTGGGTATAAGACTTGTCTGTGACCTTTGGATCAGGATCATAGTACAGGGACGCTTCCCAGCGGTTGTCCGGTACCTTGCCGATACTGTATTTTTTATTGACAATATTCTGCCAGAAGGCATCTGTGTCATGGGCGTCCGGAAATACGCAACCCATGCCCACAACAGCAATCTCGTCATTGAGCTGTCCCTGGGCGGAGGTCAGAACTTCAAGCGCATTGAGCCGGGCAATCATCGGCTCCTTTGTCAGAAAAAGTTCTTCATGAATCTGGGCGATGGAGGTCTGATTTTCAAAGAAAAGAAGACCTTCACCGGTCATAAAATTGCCGCTTTCCCGCTGCTGGTCATCGGAGTAACAAATCCATTGGCCATTGTTTTCATAACAGAAGTCAGGGGTCTTGCCTTTGGCGCTGATGAGCAGAGAGCCTAAATTATCCTTTTCAAAAGCACTTTTACGTTCGCCTAAATTCATGGCACCGTCTGCCAGACGGCAATGCTCATTTTTCATCATCTGACCGGCAAAGGTCGTGTCGGCGGTGCGGCAGTTAAGTCCGACGGTTGAACCAATAATGGTGGTGCGTGTGTGCTCCTGGACGACCTGCTGGTAAACCGGTGTTAACGCACCGGTCTCAACAATCTCCTTGGTGAACAGGTAGGCGGTGCCCAGTTGAACGCCGATCTTCAGCCCTTGTTTTGCCAAAGGCGCCGTCATGGCAGATATGAAATGGGAGCCCACAGCGCTGATGATCCCGCCGGCAAACAGAACGCTCACATCATCCAGCTGCTGGTCTGTGTGCATATCCAGCAGGGCTTCGATGCTCAGTTCCCACAGCACCGTGCTGGAGAGGCTGCCGATATGGCCGCCGGCTTCATTGCCTTCCAGGATAAAGCGCCGGGTTCCTTTTTCAAAGGCGTTTTTCAGAACACCCGGCATGGGGGTATGCAGATATGCCCGGGTGCCGCAGGCTTCCAGTTCATTGATCTGGGAGGGGATGCCGCCGGCAAAAAGGGCAAAGGGCGTTTTCTTTGTTTTGATCAAGGAGAGGTGATGATCCAGGGTGGGGTTAAACGCTTTGATACCGATCATGCCGGCGCCGAAAGCCGGCAGCTCATCGGATTTTTCGGGTAAAATACCGTCTGCGATTTCGATGGGAAGACTGCCCAAAGCAAAGAAAGGCAGTGCGCCGTTGTCATAAACGGCCTTGGCAAACTCCTTGTTGTCGGAGATATTGGCCATGGGGCCCTGGGTGATGGGAAACCGGGTGCCGTGTTCCTTGGCCAGGGTGGTATTTTCCGTTAAGGGGTCATATTGCTCCACAGCGTTGAGGGCATCTCCCACGGCACTGAACAGGGCGCAAATCATCTCTTTGAGTCCGCTGCCGTATTTGACAAAGTGCCGGGCAAAAAAGGCATCCTGGCCAAGATAGAACAGCGACTGCATGGGGGCGTCGTTATCCTCGCCCAGGGATGCCATATTTTGTTCAATCTCAGTTTGAATGAAATCCAGGCTCTGCCCGTCTGCTTTTTTAACACTGATTTTTTTGATCAGATCCTGGACAATTTTTGTGCCGGGTTTGGCAAACACCCTGTGCTGCGTGTTGCCGCCACCGTCTAAAATGACCGTGTCGGTCTCTTCCATTTTCCCGAGGGCCTCTTTGAACGACTTGGAAACAGGAGAGTCCTGGGCCAGATAAAGCTGGGCGTCCAGGACCAGACCTGCCGCCCCGGCTGCAAAAAATCCCGGTGCCGTGTGAAACCCGACGCCACCGTGGACAAAGTACGGCATGTCGCTTTTTTGTGCATAATACTGACTTAACATAAAGCTTGAGGTGGAAGATGCCCTGCCGCCGGCTTCCCGGCCTTTCAAGATGATTCCATGGGGATTGATCTCTTGTAGTGTGCATTCAAGCCCCGGATCATAAATTTCCATCATCAGGATCTCTGCATTGACTGCTTTGCGCTTGATGAGTGACTCCGGATTATGATACGCCACAATAACGCATTCGGGCAGATCTGCCGGGTGCTGATCAAAATAGGCCCATGTCTCTTCATCCTCCGCATAAATACGGATACCGTGGCGCAGATTTTGATCTTTAATCTGCCCAAGCAGATCGGACAGGTTTGATGCGCTTATAAATTCGGTATCCAGAACAGGCATGGCACCGGCCAGCCAGATATTTTTAAAAAAATCAATGTCATATGTTTTGGGTGGATGATATGCCAGAAGGGGCAAGCGGGTGGTCAATATTCTATTCAGCACAGGGATTCTCCTTGTTAATTTCAGTTTTCTCCGGCCAATTGCAAACAAGGATCGTGCCACACTTTTACAAAATCATGACAACGGCTTGAATATATGAAGAAAATAAATTTCACGAGCCTGAAAAATGAATTTAGACCATAAATCATTGTGCAAAATTTGTATCCATGTCATACAATAAATGAACAACAATCAAATATTCAAATGGAAACATGAAAGACGTAACCGATTTTTTGCCCGAAGAACTTGCCTTTTTTAAATGCGTTCACAACGCCGGTGCGGCCAATCCATTCGGCAGGGAGCGGGTGCTCCGGGAAGCTGAACTTGCCGGTGTTTCTCCCGACAGTCCCAGAGAAATCCGGCTGCCCAAGGCGTACCAGGCCGTGAGGCATCGGCTGGCCCAACTGGAAAAACGCGGCAAAATCAATCTGAGTGCCTGTAAGGGAGAGACCCGGTATTTTTTACGGTCGGTCCTGCTGTTTCACTTTTTTCATCAGTTTAGAAAACAGATCGACACCCTGATCACCCGCCAGCTTGAGAATGCCGAAGAGTCCCTGGAAGCCCATTTTGCCCCAAAAGCTCTGAAGCGTTTACGCGACTGGGGCTTCGGTATTGAAGAGAGCCGGCGTTTCATTGGCCTGGCCTATCAGTTTCGACGGGCTTATTATTTTATTTTCCGACACCTGGTAGGTCGCAGCCGCTGCATGCAAGAACTTCGGCGGGATCTGTGGCAGAACGTATTCACCCACGACATCGTTATGTATGACCAGTATCTATGGAACCGCATGGAAAATTTTTCCACCCTGCTGTTCGGTGAAACCGGTACTGGCAAAGGGACTGCAGCCCTTGCCATGGGGCGGTCGGGCTTTATCCCCTTTGATGAAACCGAAAACAGATTCACCCATAATTTTATAAATACCTTTACCACACTCAATATCAGTGAATTTCCTGAAACCATCATCGAATCCGAATTATTCGGCCATGTGCGCGGCGCATTTACAGGGGCGGTCAAAGACCATAAAGGGGTATTCAGCCGATGCAGTCCCAACGGCTCCATTCTTTTAGATGAAATCGGCGAGTTATCCACCCATGTTCAGATCAAACTGCTCAATGTGCTTCAGGAGCGCGTCTATTCACCTGTGGGAAGTGATGAAAAACACAGGTTTCACGGCAGGATCATTGCGGCCACCAACCGCAGCATCCGGGAGATCCGGGAAAAGAAAATATTCAGGGATGATTTTTACTATCGCCTGTGTTCCGACATCATCACAGTGCCGCCCCTGCACAAAAGGATTGCCCAGGATCCTGAAGAGCTTTCGGATCTCCTGGTACACACGGTGACCCGTATTGTCGGCCAGCCCTCCCCGGAAATTGTCTCCCGGGTCCTGGGTTATATTGAATCCAGCCTGACCCTTTCATACCCATGGCCGGGTAATGTGCGCGAACTGGAACAATGTGTCAGGCGTGTGGTGCTGCGCAACGCCTATGAGATGAATGATGCCCAAAGGTCCGCAGCCAAAACAGATTCATTAACCCGGCAGATTCAAGACGGCCGGCTCAGCGCCCAGGACCTGCTCGCCCACTATTGCGGCAGCCTGTATGAAAAGCACGGCACCTATGAGGCTGTTTCGCGTATTGCCGGACTGGACCGGCGGACAGTTAAGAAGTATATTGATTCACAGAATCAGACATAATTAAAACAATTAAAGATATATAAGGAAAAATCATGTCAAGTTCATTTGGAAAATTGTTTCGTGTATCAACATTTGGTGAATCCCATTGCTCCGGGGTCGGGGTGGTTGTGGACGGGTGTCTGCCCGGCATGGCGTTGACGGAACCCGACATTCAGTGCCAGCTCGACCGCAGGCGTCCGGGGCAAAGCGCCGTGTCAACGGACAGGCAGGAGTCGGACCAGGTGACCATCCAGTCCGGTACAGAACTGGGTCTTACCCTTGGCACGCCCATCAGCCTGTTTGTACCCAATAAAGACCATCGCCCCGGCGATTATAAATCCATGGCAGATATTCCAAGACCCTCCCATGCGGATTTCACCTATCAATCCAAATACGGTATCCGGGCCTCTTCGGGCGGCGGCCGCTCTTCTGCCCGGGAGACCATTGGCAGGGTCTGTGCCGGTGCCATTGCCGAAAAAATGCTCAAGGCCGCGCAGGGTATTAATATTGTGGCCTGGGTCAGCCAGGTGGGGGAAATTAAAGCGCCCGAAACCGACGGGTTAAATCTTACCCGGGACATGGTGGATACGAGCATGATCCGCTGTCCGGATGCGGATGCGGCAAAAGCCATGGAGGCCGTTGTACTGAAGGCCAAAGAAGAGAAGGACTCCATTGGCGGCGTGGTCTCATGTGTCTGCACCAATGTACCCGCAGGCCTTGGAGAACCGATCTTTGACAAACTTGAGGCACTTTTGGCTCACGCCATGCTCTCCATCCCCGCCACCAAGGGATTTGAAATCGGTTCTGGATTTGCCGGGGCCCGGATGCGCGGTTCCGCGCACAATGATCCCTTTGTGAAAAAAGAGGGACGGCTTGGCACTACAACCAATTTCAGCGGCGGCATCCAGGGTGGGATATCCAACGGGGAGCCCATTATATTCAAAGTTGCGTTTAAACCCCCTGCCACCATCGGACTTGCCCAGGAAACCGTGGATATTAAGGGCCGGCAGGCCACACTTGAGGCCAAGGGGCGGCATGATCCATGTGTAGTGGCCAGGGCGGTCCCCATTGTGGAGAGCATGGCAGCCCTTGTACTGGCCGATGTCATGCTGCAGCAGCAGGCCAGGGCAGCCGGCATGGCCCTCGTGAACGGGAAATAAAAAAACCGGAACTTCTACATTTTGAGTTGAACATGGTACATTGATTGCTAAAATAATCTTCAGATGTATTGGAAGAATGTCTGCCCGGAAATAAACCTTTTGCCTGGGTTTAAGGCGGATGAACATTTTAACCATAGGCAGATAGGGAATATGAGGAGGAATTCATGTCAGATCCAAAGGATATGTATCAATGTCAGGTGACCAATTGCGGATTCATTTATGATCCGGACAGGGGTGATCGCAAAGGGAAAATTAAAAAAGGAACGAAGTTTGAGGATCTGCCCGAAGAGTGGCGCTGTCCGATCTGCGGCGCCAGTCCGAAAAGTTTTAAGTGCCTGGGCTAAAAAATATGGCCCGCCATATTCGGCAAAACAACGCAGGATACTGGGATTGAAAAAAGGTCAGCGGCCTGCCGGTTATATGCCGGCAGGCCGTTTTTAATTCATGGTCTTCCTATCAGGGATTCGTTCTAACGTCGGAGGCTGTAGGGGCAGGCCCCTGTGCCTGCCCTAACGAGGCCAACCATAGAGAGATTGCCCCTATAACAAAGGGCCGCCAATAAAATCAAGGCCTTCAATCATTATAACATCTTACATTTTTTTGAATTCATAGACAGCTTTAGATACAAAAGTGTATCTAAAAAAACTGTCTCTTTTTCTGTATCATTTAGAATTATCTCTCGCACCACCCACGCCCAAACAAAGCATATCTAATTGTTATTATTACCTATAATAAAAAATATCGCGACTTGGCACAAGGTTTGCTTTTTACTATTCACAGTTGAAGTTTAACCACAAAAACAGGAGGCTTCCATATGAGACTCAAAGACATAAAAAAAGACTACAATCTAATTAATTCCGTCGATTGGGAGATGACCCCTGAAGAAGCCATTGCCCTGCATCTTGAATGGGGGCCGCTACGTTCCCAGAGTTACTACAATTCCAGGGACAACAACAATGAAACCGTCTATTTTGTTATCAACACCTGGAAGAAAAACCCCATTTTGACCCTTGTGAGAAGAAAGGGGTTTGATTCCGAAGAGCTCGGCAGTTTTGATCTGCCCAAGGATGTTGTCTCGGAATTTATGCAGGGCATCGGCAAGTACAAAGGCGTATATGCAGTGGAAGGTAAAGTCAAAGATTGGCTCAAAAAGGAACTTGATGCCTAAACCGCCGTCAAGTTATAACCACCGGCGTTAAGTTCCTTTTATCCAAAACCGGGGGATGGGTTGTCCTGGCCATCTCCCGGTTTTTTTGTGTTTGAACGAAAAGCCGCCCACCTGCGGCGTTGCAGAAAAAGTTGTAATCCTCACAACCATAAAGTTGCTCCGGTTACAACTTTTTCTGCGCCTTGCATTGGGCACCTTTTCGTCCAAACACTGAGGCGTTAATTTTCTGCGTTTTTGATAAAATCTTTTACCATCATGTCGCCCAGTTCCCTGGACCGTTTGGTCGCCGATTCAACGGCATTGATCAATGTTGTACGAAGCCCGCCCTGCTCCAGGGTATGAATACCGGCAATGGCGGTCCCCCCAGGAGAAGCCACACGGTCTTTGAGCTGTCCGGGATGCTCCCCGCTTTCAAGAAGCAGCTGGGCTGCACCCAAGACGGTCTGGGTGGATAAAAACAGGGAGTCTTTTCTGGACAGCCCCATTTTTACGCCGGCATCCGCCATGGCATCCACAATGGTAAAAATATATGCAGGCCCTGAGCCGCTTAATCCGGTGAACGCATCCATAAGCACGTTTTCCTGGATAAATACGGTTTTCCCCACAGAATCAAAAACCGCCCGGGCCATCTCCACATCACCTTCCTGGACAAATTCCCCTGCACACACCGCCGTGGCGCTCTCTTTTACAAATGCGCAGATATTTGGCATGGACCGGATCAGGCGCAGCTCCTTTTGAAGCCCTGCGGCAATGGCGGCCAAGGGCACACCAGCAGCAATGGAGATCACAAGCTTGGATTTATCCAGGGCCGGTGCCGTCTCTTTGAGTACGGAACCCAGGATCTGTGGTTTGGTGGCATAGATGATAATTTCTGATTTTTCACACACTTCAATATTGTCGGATGTGGTTAACACCCCGTATTTTTCCTGAACTGCATTGCGCGTCTCGGGGAAAATATCCGAGCAGATGATATTTCCGGGTTTGGCGGCCTTGGACAGCACAAGTCCGCTGACCAGGGCCTCCCCCATGTTGCCGCAACCAATGAAACCAATTTTTTTATCCTGAAGCATTCCGCCTCCTTTTCTGGGCTGAAGTAATAATAAGGAGCCTATACTATGGCCCAGCCTGAATTTGTGTCAAGGCAAATATCATCTCATAAATAAGGTAATCTTAAACAACTTTTCTACAATTCGGTGCATATTTCAATCGATCCATACGGATCATAGCGAACTGGCCTTGATTTTGCTTAACGTGTTGACATGAAAATTGGCACACAAAAACTGAGAACAAAGCTGGATCAGCTTTACGCGGCATATAACCGTAGACAGTATGTCGATCCTGATCCCTTACTGTTTTTGTACGACTATCCGGATGTCCGGGACAGGGAGATTGCAGCCATCATTGCATCAAGCCTGGCATATGGCCGGGTGGCCATGATCATGCAGGCGGTATCGGCCGTGCTTGAAAACATAGGGCCTGACCTTCACGGGTTTGTCATGAATGCGGATCCAAAACGCATTGCCGGTATGTTTCAACACTTTAAATACAGGTTTGCCACAGGGGATCATTTAATCGCCCTAATCATGGGCCTCCGAGCGGTTATTGCCGATGACGGCTCTCTGGAGGGCTGTTTTACGGCAGGGGAAACAGATCTATCCACAGGGCTTGCCCGGATCAGAAACCGGGTGGTGCAGGCCGGGGGGTCAGGACACCTTCTGGCTGATCCCGACAAAACCTCGGCCTGCAAGCGCAGCCACCTGTTTTTACGATGGATGGTACGCAAGGATCAGGTGGACCCCGGGGGGTGGGCCAATGTATCGGCCGCAGCATTGACCTGCCCTGTGGATGCCCACATGTTTAAAATCGGCCATCTGCTTGGATTTACCAAACGAAAGAGTGCCGACAAGGTCTGTGCCGCCCAGATCACCGAAGGATTCAGGCGGATATGCCCCGAAGATCCTGTGAAATATGATTTTTGCCTGACCCGATTCGGCATCCGAGACGGGCTTGATATATCTGAACTAAAACGTTTTTTAAAGGACGATAGCGATCATGTACAACGGATATGAACTGCCGCATCTCATCAAAGGCAAACTGGTAAAACGATATAAACGCTTTCTGGCCGATATTGAACTGGACACAGGAGAGGTGGTCACAGCCCACTGTCCCAACTCAGGGTCCATGAAAGGCTGTGCCCGGCCGGGTGCAGAGGCATGGATCTCACAAAGCACCAACCCCAAGAGAAAGCTCAAATACACCTGGGAATTGACCCGGATTGACGGCACCTTCATCGGCATTAATACGCTGGTGCCCAACCGGCTGGTCAAAGCCTGTGTGGAGAATGATTTGATTGCGGAGCTTTCCGGTTACAGCCAGGTGAGGTCTGAAGTAAAAACCTCTGAACACACCCGCCTGGATCTGATGCTGGAAGACAACAACGGCAAACAGTGTTTTGTGGAAATCAAAAACTGCACCCTGGTGGAAAACCGGGTGGCCAGATTCCCGGATGCCGTGACCACCCGGGGACAAAAGCATATCGAGGAACTTGTGGCCCTGGCCGCCAAGGGCCACCGGGCTGTTCTGTTTTTCCTTGTCCAGCGCACGGATGCCGATACATTCACGCCGGCTGCGGACATCGATCCCGAATATGCAAAAAAATTGATGCAGGCTACATTAGAGGGCGTTGAAATTATTGTCCGGGATGTTGTTTTTGATATGAATGCAGCTCCGGCACTGATTCGCCTGGATCGTTCCCTAAGAATGCTCGACGTCATCTAATACCGAACGTATTTTGCCCAGCAGGGTTTTCATGGTAAAGGGTTTGGAAATAAAGTTGATGTTATCTTCCAGCGTACATTCCGCACTCACTTTTAAGGAACTTCGTAGTCATCATAAAGGCCGTCGGACTATTTGTGGGCTTTTTTTCCAGCCAGGCAAGAGTTTCCCGCTGTTTTCACATGCAGTTTCAAGTTTTGCTCTATTAGCCGCCAGAGCAATAAAGAGAGGAGGAGGATTAGCCCAAGTGCTTCCACCCGTTTAGGTTTCTTCAGAAAGATGGCATTCACAATGGCTGGGTCTTTCAGGAACCCGAAATTTTTTTCGATTCCATCCTGTTCTTTGTAAAGCCAGGGGGAGTTCTCCCCCCGGCCACCCCTGTTCGTTAGCCTGGGCCGGATCGTTGGTTATGAGTATAAAGCAGCCCGCTTCAAGTCTGATCTTTTCTGTTTTCCCAGGATCTTCTTCGACAGTTGCCTTCAATTCATATTCAATGGATTTCGGTTTTCGGGTCTCCCCATCATTTTGCAAGTTTGAAAGGGTGCAGGCGTTGTCCAAGATATTGTTTTTAGGGCCGATGCACCCCTGCTCTGATTTGCCGCCAATTTTTTAAATTTTTACGAACCCGATTGACAAACTACCACCATGTAGTATCTTCTTGAAAACAATACACCTCGTCACTGGGGGTGACATTAAGGGGTAAAAGGAGAACAGATATGTGGAATTATTCAGAAAAAGTCATGGAGCACTTCTTGAAGCCAAGAAATGTTGGAGAGCTTGAAGGCGCCAACGCCGTTGGCGAAACAGGCTCATTGAACTGCGGCGATGCCCTGAGGCTGTACCTGAAGGTAAACGAAAATGAAAGAATCATTGACGCATCTTTTATGACGTTTGGCTGTGCGTCCGCCGTGGCCTCCTCTTCGGCGTTAACCGAAATAATCAAGGGCATGACCCTGGACGATGCCGCCAAAGTGACCAATGACGACATTGCCGATTACCTGGGCGGGCTGCCCAAAGAAAAGATGCACTGTTCGGTCATGGGACAGGCTGCCCTTAAAAAAGCCATTGCCGATTTCCGCGGGATTCAGATCCTTGAAAAACATGGAGAAATGATATGCGAATGCTTTGATGTCACGGATCTTGAAATTATTGATGCCGTTAAAGCCAACGGCCTTGAGACCACCGAGGATGTCACCCATTTTCTTAAAGCAGGCGGCGGTTGCGGCAAATGCCTGGACAGAATTGAAGATGTCATCCAAAAAACCCTGGAAACATCCTCGGTAGCGGATTGATGGATAAAAGGTTTGATATGATCTACACCGACAATAACGCCACCACCCGGGTGGCCGACGAAGTGATCGAAGAGATGCTGCCTTATTTAGGACAATTTTACGGCAACCCGTCTTCAATGTATGGGTTTGCCGAAACCGTAGGTACAAAAGTCCAGCAGGCCCGGGCAAAGGTGGCCGACCTGATCAATGCAGACCCTGACGAGATCATTTTTACATCCTGCGGCACAGAAAGCGACAATGCAGCCATTAACGCGGCCCTCAACACATTCCCGCAAAAAAAACACATCATCACCACAGCGGTTGAACATCCGGCCATCAGGAGTCTTTGCCTCCACTTAGAGGAAAAAAAAGGATACAAAGTAACCTTTGTCCCGGTGGACAAAAAGGGGCGGCTTGATCTTGATACCCTGTATGGAGCCATGTCCGAAGATACCGCTGTTGTCTCGGTCATGTGGGCGAACAATGAAACCGGCGTGATCTTTCCCATTGCAGACATTGCAAAAAAAGCAAAGGATAAAGGCATCTGGTTTCATACGGATGCGGTCCAGGCCACGGGCAAAATACCCATTGACGTAAAGGCTGCCGGTGTGGATATGCTCTCTCTATCAGGACATAAAATTCATGCCCCCAAGGGGATCGGTGTGCTCTATGTTAAACAAGGGATCAAATTTCCGCCCTTTCTGGTTGGCGGTCACCAGGAAAAGGGACGCAGGGGTGGCACGGAAAACACAGCCGCCATCATCGCCCTGGGCAAGGCCTGTGAACTGGCAAAGGACCATATTCCCCTGATGGATACCCAGGTTCGAGAACTCCGCGATTATCTTGAGACACAGCTTTTAAATGCCATTGCCGCAACTTCCGTGAACGGTGACAGGGAAAACCGCCTGCCAAACACCTTATCCATCGGATTTGATGCCGTTGAGGGAGAATCCATCCTCATGCTGATGAACCAGGCCGGCATATGCGCATCTTCGGGATCGGCTTGCACGTCGGGTTCCCTGGATCCGTCCCATGTACTCATGGCCATGGAGGTGCCCTTTAAATCCGCCCACGGCACCATTCGGTTTTCATTGTCCCACTATAATACCAAAGCAGAAATGGACACCATTGTGGAAACCCTGGTCCCAGCCATAGACAGACTGCGGCAGATGTCACCATTCTGGAAAGACGGAAAAGTGGTGTAACTACAATCTTTTTGTGTGTTTTGCCGATTCCCACACTTAAATGCACTATTCTATGGATTAAGGCCCATGGCCGTTATTCAGACCCTGGGCCTTAAACCCGGTTGGCAAGCAAAAAATGGACGGACCGTTTGCCGCCATGTTACACTCGCCCCAATTTATATCTGTGCCTGGTCTATTTAAGGTCAAAGGGAGAATACACAAATGTCGCAATGTTTATGGGCCCCTGCCCCCGAACGCCGGACAAGCTCAAACATGTATCGATTTATGCAGCGGCTAAACCGTTCCCGGGGATTGGCTCTGGAAGGATATCAGGATCTGTACACCTGGTCGGTGAATCATATATCCGATTTCTGGGAAGAGGTGTGGAAAGAGACCGGGATTCATTATTCAAAATCTTACACCCGGGTGGTGGATGACGCGGCAAAAATGCCCGGGGCCAAATGGTTTGAAGGTGCACGGCTCAATTTTGCAGAAAACCTGCTCCGGTACCGGGACAGCCACACGGCGCTGATTTTTATCGGCGAAGATAAAATCCGGCGGACCATGAGCTATGCCGAGCGTTACCAACAGACGGCATCGGTGGCGGCCGCCTTAAGAGAGAGGGGCGTGGTGCCCGGTGACCGGGTGGCAGGTTTCATGCCCAACATGCCTGAAACCATTATTTTCATGCTGGCGGCCACCAGTATCGGCGCAGTGTGGTCATCGTGCTCACCGGACTTCGGCATCAAGGGCGTTCTGGACCGGTTCGGACAAATTCAGCCCAAAGCGCTGGTGGCCGCTGACGGCTACTTTTTCAAGGGCAAATCGTTGTCGTGCCTGGAACGGCTTGCCAGTATCACGGCACAGATCCCAAGCCTTGAAGCCCTGGTAGTGGTTCCCTATATCAGCGATTCTCCGGATATTTCAGGGGTGCCCAAGGCCGTGCGTTACAATGATTTCTGCGTAAAAAATCCTGACATGCAGTTTGAACAACTTGCCTTTGACCACCCCCTTTACATCATGTTCTCCTCGGGTACCACCGGGCCTCCCAAATGCATGGTACAAAGTGCCGGCGGGGTGCTGATCCAGCAGATGAAAGAATTGATGCTTCACACCGACCTGAAACGGGAGGACACCCTGTTCTACTTCACCACCTGCGGGTGGATGATGTGGAACTGGCTGACCTGCGGCCTGTCCCTGGGTGCCACACTGGTTCTTTTCGACGGCAACCCGTTTTACCCAAGGCCCGAAGCCTTGTGGCGCATGGCCCAAGAGGAAAAAATCACCATATTCGGTACATCCCCCGGGTATCTCGCGGCATTGCGAAATGCCGGTGTTTATCCTGGCCGGAAATTTGACCTGTCCAACCTACGCACCCTGCTCTCCACGGGTTCAGTCCTGTCTGCTGAAGATTTTTCCTTTATCTACGAAAAAATATCGAATGACGTCCAGCTCGCTTCCATCTCCGGCGGGTCGGACCTTAACGGTTGCTTTGCCCTGGGCAATCCCCTGGACCCGGTATATGCAGGTGAACTCCAATGCCTGGGGCTTGGTATGAAGGTCGCCGCTTACGATCCGGCCGGAACACCCCAAATCGGCAAAAAAGGTGAACTGGTTTGCGAAAAGGCATTCCCGTCCATGCCGCTGATGTTCTGGGGAGATGAAGACGGATCCCGTTACCAATCGGCGTATTTTGATCAATATCCAGGTGTCTGGGCCCATGGGGACTTCATTGAAATTACCGGACAGGGGCGCGTGATCATCTACGGCCGGTCGGATGCCACGCTAAATCCGGGCGGGGTGCGCATCGGTACGGCGGAAATCTACCGATGCCTTGAGCAGATGCCGGAAATTGAGGATGCCGTGGTGGTGGGCCAGGACTGGAAAAATGATGTGCGGGTGATTCTGTTTGTCAAATTGGTCGACGGTGTTCCGTTAACAGATGAACTGACTGAGGGCATCTGCGAACAGATCCGCAGCAAAATCTCGCCCAGACATGTACCGGCCAAGATTCTGCCCGTACCGGAGATTCCCTATACCCTGAACATGAAAAAGGTGGAACTGGCCGTAAGAAATGTCATCCGCGGCCGTCCGGTAAAAAACACAGATGCATTGAAAAATCCCGATGCCCTGGACTTTTTCAAAAACCGACCCGAATTAACCCAATAACGGCCATGGCCGCCCTGACATATCAACTGCCAGACTTAAGCCCACAACGAAACACAATAGTAATTCAACAACTTATTGAAACTTTCATATAACGGCCATGGGCTGACTTGACATATCAGCACTGAAGGACAGCCCACAACGAAAGTTGAAAGAACTCAGTAACTTACTGAACTCTTTCATATAACGGCCATGGGCCGAGCCAGGCATATCATCTGGCAGGCTGCGGCCCACAACGAAAATTGAAAGAACTCAATAACTTATTAAACTCTTTCATATAAAAAAAAATTGAAAAACCAAGATAGGGCTCCTCTCACAGGGGGAGCCCTCCCTGACGCTTAGACGTTCAGATTTCATACGAACGCCGCTAAAAATTAAAGACCTTTGCTTCGGCTGCCATATCAATTAAATGGGGGCCGCCGTCCAGCTGCATATTGGTGAAGAAACCGGCTTCATCAAGACCACGGTTTTTCGCGCACGGGGTACAGATCCCTGTGGTGACTTCATTTTCCACCAGATAGGGCAGGTAATCTGCCGGGCAGTCACCCGTGTCCGTTTTGATGCTCAGATCCCTGTCCTTATTGGCCCACATGACGCCACTGTCGATGAAAAACATATCCACATGATGCCCTTTGGAATGCGCGATTTTCGCAAACTGGAAACATCTTGTGGCAGACTCATTATTATCCTTGCTGAGTACAAACAAAAAATTAGCCATGACCTTTTCTCCTTTATACAGTGTGCTAAATTTATTGGTGCCTGCCTCTATAAACGCCGGGCGACTTTTTTTGTCAAGGTTTTTAAGTGTTTCGGTTGACATTTCAAGGGGCTTCATCCTATACAGGTACTGGTGGTGTTCGAATATGTTTGAAGCGATAGAAAAATAGTAAAAATCAGAAAATATTACGATAGGTTGTAGACCCATTTGAGTATGAAACCAGAACAAATTCTTGTTGTTGATGACGAACGGCGAATTGTGGACAGCATTGCTAAATGCCTGACCGAAGAAGGATTTCGCGTCTTTTGTGCCAATGACGGCCTGCAGGCGGTCGCCATGTTCGAGAAACGCAAATATGACTTGGTGTTGATGGATCTTTCCATGCCGGGTATGGATGGATTTGACGCCATGGCCAGGATGCTTGAGATGAATCCCGAAGTACTTGTCATTATCATGACCGGATTCGCCTCCGTGGCATCTGCGGTCTCCGCCCTGAGACAGGGCGCCTGGGACTATCTGAAAAAGCCCTTTGAATTTGCGGAATTGATTAAAACCGTTAAAAACGGCATTGCCCAGCGGCACCTGATTGCTGAAAAAAAATTTTACGCCGCCCGCCTGGAGGCCTCTGAAAAAAAATATCAATGCATGGTTGATAATTCACCGGATCTGATTTTCACCCTGGACGGCAATTTTTGTATCTCTTTTGCCAATAAACAGTTTGAACCCCTTCTGGGGTATTTGCCCCAGGACCTGAAAGGCAAACCCTTTGACGAAATTCTCCACAAGGATGACCGCGGCAAACTGTCCCGGCTGTTCCAGACCGACGCGCCCCCCACGCAAACCCCGTCGCCGGGCTGCAGCATTGCCTTGAACCTGCGTTTCAAAAAAGCCGGGGCCGAGGAAAACAAATATGATCCTTACGCCGCCTTTGCATCCATGGAGATGAGGGCTGCGGTTTTCATCCCCCCGGATATGGAATCGGCCCATGATTTCCAGGGTATTTATGCCGTGGCCAGGGATGTCACCGATCGCATACGGCTTGAGGCCCAGCTTCGCCAGGCCCAGAAGATGGAAGCCATCGGCACCTTTGCCAGCGGCATTGCCCATGATTTTAATAATATTCTCATGGGCATACAAGGATATGCCTCCCTGGTTAAAATCGGATTTCACCACGACTCGGAGGAATACAAACGACTGGCCAACATTGATGATTATGTCCACAACGGTGCCGAAATGACCCGTCAGCTTCTGGATTTTTCAAGGAAAAACAGTCAACGGGCCGCCGCCACCACCCTGAACATCAACTATATGCTGAAAACCTCGGCCAAAATGTTCGCCCGAACCAGAAAAGATATCATCATCCGTCAGGAACTGGATAAAGATCTTTGGCCCATCATGGTGGATGAAATTCAGATCAATCAGGTGCTGATGAACCTGTTTGTCAATGCGTGGCATGCCATGCCCAAGGGCGGCCGGATTATGGTCAAATCTAAAAATGTCGTCATAGAAAACGAGCAGGCCCAAAAATTCGGCCTTGACCAGGCCGGAGATTATATCAAGATCTGTGTGGCAGACACCGGTACAGGCATGGACAAGGAGACCCTTTCCCGCATATTTGATCCTTTTTTTACCACCAAAGGCCGGGGACAGGGAACCGGTCTGGGGCTCTCCACAGCATACGGTATAATCAAAGCCCACAAGGGCGCATTTCAAGTCAAAAGCGCTCCGGGCAAGGGCAGTATCTTCATGTTTTTCCTGCCCGCCGTAAAGGAACGGGCACCCAAAGACAACTTCCAGCCTTCGGCGGCCAACAAAGGCCGCCTTATTTCAGGCAAGGGCCGGGTGCTTTTGGTGGATGATGAAAAAGAGGTGATCGAAGTCTGCAAAGAGATGCTCGAAGCCCTTGGCTACGAGGTGCTTGTTGCCGCAGCCGGTGCCCAGGCCGTATCCGTGGTGAAAAATGATGTCAAAGGCATTGACCTGATGATTTTAGATGTGGTTATGCCCGGCATGGACGGGGTTCAGACCTATGATGCCGTGCGGCTTCTGAAGCCGGACCTCCGGGTTCTGGTCTGCTCCGGGCTTGCGCCCAAAGAAGATATCCGGCAGATGATCGAAAACGGGTGCAGGGACTTTTTGTTGAAACCCTTTGACATTGCCAAGCTGTCTGAAAAAATTGAATCGGTTTTTAGTGCGTAAAGACGCGCTTTTATTTTGAGGGGAACAATGACCTATACCATCCACCCCGTTGCCATGGGAACAAAAGAGTTCGACAAAAGCATGATGACCTACCAGTACGGACAGGGCCAAACCTACACCATTCCGGTTTACTGCTGGATCATCAAGGGCGGGGAGAAAAATATTCTGGTGGACACCGGCGAAATGACCCCCATCCAGTCGGAACAAAGGGAAAAAGCCATTAACGGAAAAATTTATACCTTTGAACAGGGTTTAAAAAAACATGGGCTCGCACCTGAGGATATTGATATCGTCATCCATACCCACCTGCACAACGACCATTGCGAAAATGATTATAAGTGTGAAAACGCCACATTTTACGTTCACGAGCAGGAGCTTGAATCCATTCACAACCCGCACCCGTTGGATTATCGGTATCTGGAAGATTATATCGAGGATGTGGAGGAGAACGGGCAAATCAAAATCGTCAAAGCGGATATGTCCATTGTTGACGGCATCCGTGTAAAACATACGCCGGTCCACACCAAAGGGGGCCTTACAGTGTTTATTGATACGCTCCAGGGCAAGGCGGCCATCACCGGATTTTGCATCATTGAAGAGAACTACAATCCCCCGCCGGAAATTAAAGGCATGGAAATGGACGTGATCCCGCCGGGCACCCATGTGGATGCATACCAGGCCTATGATATCATGGTTCAGGTGAAAAAAGAGGCAGACATTCTGATCCCGTTGCATGAACCGCGATTTGCCTGCGGCGATCCCATCGGCGTCTAAATGCCACGAGCTTGACGGGCACAAAATCCATTGTCAGCGTCTAAAACGATAGGGACCTCTTTTACAAATTCATAAATATTTCGATTTCAGACAGGAGAAATAACATGAATACCCAGACAATACATGACCGTGCAGCCGGAGCCATCATGGGTGCATTCATCGGAGATGCCCTGGCACTGGGTCCCCATTGGTACTATGATCTGACTGCCCTTCACCGGGATTATGGGAATTGGATTGACGGCTATACAGATCCCATGCCCGGGCGCTACCATGACGGCCTGAAAGCCGGACAACTGTCCCAAGCCGGCTTTATCCTCTCTTTGATGGTACAATCCCTGGTTGCAAACAATGGGTACAGCCAGGAAGACTTCTGCAGACGCATGGACGAGGATCTCTTTCCCCTGCTTGACGGTACACCGGTGGCAGGACCGGGCAACTACACCAGTCAATCCATCCGCGATGCCTGGCGAAAACGGGTTCAGCAAGGTCTTCCCTGGACAGAGACCGGTGGGCACGCCGACACCACCGAAGCCATCGAACGTACCCTTGCCATTGCCGTTCGGTATGCCTTTGAACCGGCCCGGTTGGCTGCGGCCATTGCCGAAAACACGCTGTTAACCCAAAAGGATGACACCATCGTCTCCATGACAGTGGCTTTCGGGGCGGTGTTAAGCCTTCTGGTCCAGGGAAACAGGCTGGACCCGGACATTTCGGATAAACTGATGGCGCTTGTAAAAAGCGGCGAACTTCCCTTCCATGCGGTGACCCGGAATGACCTCCAGCCCCCCAGGCCCGGTGATCCCGACCCACCCCGGGCAGGACGTTTTGCCTCACCCGATGCCTTGCTCTCCCCCTCATACATGGCAGCGGCGGCAGCCGATCCGGATATCCGCATTGAACCGGCCTGGAAGGTGTCCATTGTGTACGGCATGCCCTGCGCCATTTACCACCAGCTGCCTGCGGCCTATTACCTTTCGTCACGGTTCCATGACGATTTTGAATCTGCGGTCCTTCATGCGGTGAACGGCGGCGGTCAGAACCAGGTTAGAGCCATTCTCACCGGCTCGTTGACCGGGGCGCAGGTCGGACTGAGCAAAATCCCCACCCGATTTCTTGACGACCTTGCCCAGGCGGATACGCTTGTGAAACTGGCTGAATCGCTGGCCCAGTCGTCTCAACCGCAAAAATAAATCATTTTCGCCTGGAATAGAGGGTCTGTACATGCAAAACACGATTTGATATCAGATCTTTTCAAATTCGTCGCTCTCACCAGACAGGTCATTTTCGGAACCTCTCTAATGCAGCAAACAAATTTTTTTCGTTTAATTCAAAACCGCAGGGCGACATGCGCCGACATCACCTTCCGTCACGGCCCAAAGCCCATATCCCCAAAGCCGTCCATACACCCCGATCAACACGCTTTTATGCGGGTGAAAACAGCATTTTTAGGTTGCCAGAGGGGTCCGGCATATGCAATACACGTATGGTGAAATGCATTGGAACAAAAAAATTAAATGGATCATAACACACAAAAACGTTAAGGAGGAAATCAATGAAAAAATGGCAATGTTCTGTGTGCAAATACGTTCATACAGGAGAGGAACCCCCTGAAAAATGCCCGGTGTGCGGTGTCGGCGCCGATAAGTTTGTGCTGCTTGAAGAAGAAGATTCAACCCCTGAAACAGAAACCGAAGCTCCGGCAGCCGAGGCAACCGAAGAAATGCCTGATGGAAAATGGGATCGTGCCCGTGTCTACATGGACCAGGCAGCGGATCTTATGGTGAAGCACCATGCCCATCCCATGTCGGTTCACCTGCCCAACGGCGTCATCCCTGTGGTTGCCATCCTGATCATTCTCGCCTGGTTTTCCGGTTCTGAAGTGATGGTAAAGGCCGCCTTTATCAATCTGATATTTGTGCTTATTTCCCTGCCCATTGTTGGATTGACAGGCTTTCTTGAGTGGAAAGAAAAATATAATCAGGCCCAAACCAAAATATTCAAAACAAAAATCGCGGCTGCATCCGTTGCCGCGTTCTGCTGCATCGTATCTCTCATCTGGTACCTGGTTAATCCGGCGGTGTTGCAATCGTCCACGGCCTGGCTGTTTGTCCTGGTCAACGTTCTGATGCTTGCCGGCGCCGGCGTAGCCGGACACATCGGCGGCAAACTGGTTTTCAAAGAGTAAATATCTGTTCATCATAACAAAACACCCGGGTGTCAGCTAAACCGGTTGCACACGGGTGTTTTGATCACATGCTTCATTCCGCCTCTAGGACTTAAAAATCTGCGTCAAGGCACTGCCCACGGTATCATATTTAAACCTGAACCCGGCTGTTTCCAGAGCCGCCGGCAGTGCTTTTTGGCTCTGCAGCAGTGAATCCCCGAGCTGTCCCATAAAAAGCCGGACAAAAAAAGCCGGGGCAGGCACAAAGGCAGGGCGGTGTAATGCCCGGCCAAGCTCCTTGGCGAATTCTTTTTGCCGGACGGGGACCGGCCCTGTGAAATTGTAAATGCCCTGGGCATTTTGTTCCATTAAAAAGAAGACGGCCCGGAGCAGATCCTCCAGGTGAATCCATGGGAACCACTGTGCCCCGGACCCCAACGGCCCGCCGGCGAACATTTTAAAGGCCGGGGCCATCACCCCAAGGGCACCCCCGCCCGGACCGAGCACCACCCCGAATCTCATCACCGCAACGGTTGCGCCCTTTGATGTTGCCCGTTGGGCCTGGGCTTCCCAGTCCCGGCACACCCGTGCCAAAAATCCGGTACCGTACGATTGTGTCTCGGTCAAAGGTGTATCACCCTGGTCACCGTAAGATCCTGCCGCAGAGGCATTGATCAACTGGCCTTTAAAGTCGTCGGGCATGGCGTCCACCAGGTATTTTGTGGTTTGAATCCTGGAATCATAAATGGCTTTCTTATACGCCTTTGTCCAGGGCTTGAAAATATTTCGCCCTGCCAGGTTGACGATGACATCCGATTGCGCCGCAAGATCCTGCCACGCCCCCGGCTGCGAGGTATCCGCACTGGTCCATAAAAAGTTCTCATCGGCATCAGCCATGGGATGATTTTGCGACGTGCCGAGCCCATGGACCTGCCAGCCCGCATCCAGATATTTTCGCGCAAGGGCCTGTCCCACAAAACCGGATGCACCGGTGATTAAAACTGTTCTCATGTGTTCCCTCCCCTATTTCCATTTTCAAGATTAAAACCTGCGAGTCATTTTTTAATAATCTCTACTGAATTAAAGCACAATTCAAGCCAGACTCACCGAGAATATTACCTTAATACGAATAAACTTTTTTTCAAAAATAACTTGCATATCTTTTATTTGGTATTAAATTTTGTGAAAGATTAAATGAGTTAAGGCTAATCATTTAAGTTTCACACAAAAAAAATCCAATATCAGGAGGCGGATATGAGAGATAATACATGTACAACAGAAAAATTTTCCAAATACTTTTTAGGCGGTCTGTTCAGCGTATTTTCCCTTGGACTCATCGTGCTGGGTTTTACCTTCCTGCCGATTATCGGCTTTGTTCTGGCCCTGCCCGTGCTGGCCCTTTCAATCTATCTGGTTCGCACCCGAATTAATGATCAGTGTGAGCTTGAGTTCAATACGGATGCATCCTGAAAGACTATGGGATTTATTTCGTTTATTCTGAACAAGAAACGTTGGTAGCAAGGGGTATATTAAGGACAGGAGACCAGGCACAAGGACATCATAAAAAGTCGTGAGCAAAAAAGCCCGCCGTTTTAAGGAGTAAATACTCCAGAAAGCGGCGGGTATTTTTATTGATTTTCTTATCCCTTAAAAATCCAGGGGCATCTTGCACAAAGGGCTTGTTTATTGTACTCATAAAGCATGAATTGGCCCATTATTAATTTTTCCAAAATTTTTTGATGATTGGATGACCCGTATGGATACCTGCTCAATAAAATGCATCAACCCCGAGGAGGTAAAAAAAACGTTGGAGACCATGCCGTCACCCGACACCATCCAGGGCCTTTCCCAGATATTCAAGGCCCTGGGAGATCCGTCCCGGATTAAAATCGTCACGGCGCTTCTGGACCGGGAACATTGTGTCTGTGATCTTTCCGTACTTTGCGACCAGAGCGAATCTGCCGTATCCCACCAGCTTCGAGTCCTGAGAACCCTTCGCATCGTCAAAAACAGGCGCCAGGGCAAAAGGATATACTACTCCCTGGACGACGACCATGTCCGTTCCCTGCTTCAAATGAGCATCGACCACATCCGTCACTGACATCCAGGCCCTGCCTTCTATTGTCCCCGAACACCGAATTTTTCTTACTGATATTTTTCTCTTGAATATATGAACAACAATTCATATATTCATATTTAAGAGGACAGGTGAGTGTAACAATCGGCAAAAAAATAAACTTGGAAAGAGCCCCAAATGACCACAATAAAAAATATCATTTTTGAAATCTGGCATGTTTATCTGGATGTTTCTGTATTTATGCTTTTTGGCTTTCTGGTTGCCGCGTTGCTCTATGTATTTTTTAAAACGGACCGGATTAAAAAATATTTAGGCCAAGGCCGGGTGAAACCCGTCCTGCGCGCAGCCCTGTTCGGCATTCCCATTCCGTTGTGCAGCTGCGGGGTGATCCCCGTGGTCTCGGGCCTGAAAAAGCAAGGCGCCAATGATGGGGCGGCCCTGGCTTTTATGATCGCCACGCCGGAATCCGGTGTGGATTCCATTGCCGTATCCTGGGCCATGCTGGACCCGGTAATGACTGTCATGCGGCCCGTTGCAGGATTTATCACCGCCATATCCACCGGTATTACGGCAAATATTTTCAGCCGCCGGGAACATAATAAACGGCCCCCCGCGCCGGACCCGTTTTTTGCCCAGGCCCATCAACATGAACATTCGTGCAACTGCGACGGCCATTCGTGCGCAAGCTCCCACAGCCGGACCGCCCAGGTCCCCCCCCTGTCAAAACGTCTGGCCCAGGGGCTTGACTTTGCCTTTGGTGAGCTTCTCACCGATATTGCCAAACCCTTTGCCATCGGGGTCATCATTGCCGGTATCATCACCTTTTTCTTTCCTTCCGGGGTCAGCACCTGGTCCCAGAATAATCCATTGCTTTCCATGCTGGTCATGCTGGTTGCCGGCATCCCCATGTATGTGTGCGCCACGTCTTCAACCCCCATTGCCGCAGCGCTGATCCTTAAGGGACTCAATCCTGGCGCAGCCCTGGTATTCCTGCTGGCAGGACCGGCCACCAATGCCGCCACCATGGGGGTGGTGAAAAGCATGTTCGGCACCCGGGCACTGGCCATCTATCTGGGCATGATATCCATTTGTTCACTTGCAATGGGTGCCCTGCTCGATCTGATTTACAAACTGCTGGCCATCCAGCCGGCCGTGGTCATGGGAAAAGCAGCAGAGGTGATCCCCTACAGCGTTGAACTGGCTGCCGCCCTGATCCTGGCAGCGCTTCTGGCAAAAAATTTATTTAAACGTGAGGACTGTCACTGCCACGATCATGACCATGATCACAGGCACAGCGGGAAGGCCCCCATGGAAGAGATATAAGAATTTCGGTAAGATATTCAGAACTTTGCAAAAAAAAAGCGGCGGAATTTTGCCATCACGCGTGATGCCTGATTATGGAGCTTGATTTTATAGTCGACCATCTTTTGTAGGGGCAATCCCCTGTGGTTGCCCTCGTTCGGGCAGGCACAGGGGCCTGCCCCTACAGCAGCCGACGTGCCCCCTTTGGGCCTAATTTTTTATATAGGCCGGTTCTAAATTTTTGATCATAGGATAATGTTTAACATTCAGCGTTTTCAGTTGCGCATTTTTTGAGTGGCAAGTCGCAGCAATGATAGCATCAGCCAACCCTACGCCATGAGATTTACCAAAGTCACGCTTATATAGCCCACCAATCTTGGCTATTTCTGAATTCATTGGAATGACATCAAAAAGGGAAACAAAATTATTCAAAATCGTTAATTCTTGTTTCCCTCTCACGCCTGCATATAGTTCAGCAATCACGATTGTGGATAAAATTATTTGAGAGACATTGAGGTTGATAAAGTCAACGGCTTGCTGATAGCCTCGTAAAAAATCAATAAGGACATCAGTATCAGGAAGAAATAGCTGCCCCATTATTATTCCCGGTCCCATTCAGAACGCATTTTTTTAAAATCAGGGATATCGGACCGATCTTTCCAGAGGCCGGCAGTTTCACACAATATCTTTTTCCGCCTTTCCTGACTTGCCTGTTCAATCAGAAGATCAATGGCCTCTCTGATAAGTTCGCTTTGTTTTTTCCCCTGGATTTCTGAAAGCATGGCCAATTCACTTCGCTGCTGATCCGTCAAATATATTTGAGTTCGTATCATTCCTTACCCTCCATTTTGGTGTATACACCATAGTTATACATCACGAGAGTGTTGTCAAGACCAACAGAACTCAGCGATCCAGGGGACGATTGGCGATCAGATTGTGAATACCAAATTTCTTTTCAACCCGCTGTCTTTGAAAAGGACACATAATCGTCCCTGGGTATAGGGCTGTCAAATAATTTAGTTATATCTTCGGATATTTGGGCAAAACAAAATGAGTCAAGAGCCGACTTAACCCCTTTATTTCTTAAATTGAGTCTGCAAAGGACGGTCGAGTTTTTTCCACTCCCTGAACGCCGATGGAAGGAATTTAAGGCTATAGCTTATCTATGCGAACTTCAATAGCAGACTCTTTTTCATGCAGGCGCTCTTTAACAATCAAGCCCAGTTGATAATCTTCGATCTGCTCAAGCATGATTTCGTATGTATCAGCCGGAATAAGATATGCCGTCGGTTTATTGTGGTTCAGAATAACTATAGGCTCACCGTTTGCCTGTTCGATCAGAGAAGAAGGATTCTTTTTCAGTTCGGAAATACTTGCCGAACATTTTGCTAAAACCGATTCCATGTTTACCCCTCAATCGTATCCCCAAAAAGTCTTTTTATTGGTTTTAATACAGGTCATAAAAATAATTTTGGCAAGGGTACCATTTGGGGACAATCAGTGGCGAAGATGACAAATTAAAGGGCAGAATAAAGCTTTCGGAACACATCAAATCGGCCATTTGAGGCAAGAGCAGACTTGATGACCCCTTTTCTTTTTTTGACCCCTTTTTCCAGTAATGTGGAGTCCGATCCCGATTAAAATTCTCTGTCAATTTCTTCTATTAGAGCTTTCCCCAAGTCAGTGAGCAAAAAAGACCCATTATCAGCCAAAGAAAACACCCCGTGGTTACATAATGAATTATAGCGATTCCTATCATTTGATGTAGTAGGCAAGAAGTTTACATTACTTTTAATTTTTTCCAAGAACTCAAGATCCTTATCTGGAAGGTCCATAAGGATAGAAAAAAGCGAATCTATATCAGTCGGAATCGAAGGATCATCCACTTTGGATTTAGATTTAATAATTTTTTTTGCTAATTTTAGCTTAAGACGAAGTACCATCTGACCCTATTTTCATCTCCGAAATTTTCTTAAACCCTGAAATTACTCCTCGAAATTCTCGACGAAATAAAAATATTACAACAGAGATCAAAGATGGCCACAGTAAAACTTTGATGTATTCCAACACGACCTGAGCTACTTCCATGCAGCGTACTCCAAAATTTTAACAGTTATATTAGGCAGAACGGGCCAATATGTTGATAGGCGAACTGCCTATTGTATTTACAGCTTGTAGCCGATCATCCGAAGGAAATCTTTGCGTTTTTGGATGTCGTCCTGGGTTTCAACTCCTTTGGAGGAAAAACCGTCCACCACACCGAGGATGCCTCGGCCCTGGTCGGTCTGGGCCATGATCACCTGGGTGGGGTTGGCTGTGGCGCAGTGGATGCGGACCACTTCGGGTACGGCCTGGATGGTGTTGACGATGTTGATGGGGAACATATCTTTCATGAAAATGATAAAGGTATGGCCGGCAGACAGGGCTTCGGCGTTCTTTTTTGCAAGTTCCAGCATCTCTTCATCCGTGCCGGAATGGCGGATCAGACACTCCCCGGACGCCTCGCAGAACGCCACGCCGAATTTGGCGTTGGGTACGGTGCAGACAATGGCCTCATGAATATCTTCAACGGTTTTGATGAAATGGGAATGGCCCAGGATAAAGTTGAGTTCTGCGGGATTTTCTATGGTGACGCTGATTAATTCCATGATATGTCTCCTCCTCAAGGTTAATTTATCGAACAGTTATAGTGAGTACCTGACAGGGACCTGTGTTTGGACGAAAAGTTGCCCAGATGCAAGGCGCAGAAAAATTTGTAACCGGAGCATACTCATGTATGTGAGGATTACAAATTTTTCTGCAACGCCGCAGGTGGGTGACTTTTCGTTCAAACACTATTCCAGTGACAATGCCCCCCATGACAAATCAAAGGCCTGGTCGTTCTGCTCTAAATTGGTAATCATCAGGGACGGCATAATCCATGCCTGGCCGTCATTGCTCTGGGCCACCCGGATAACGGGGAACGCGTTCTGCCGGGCAATGGTTTTCACCGTCAGAAACCGGGTGCTGTTCTCCCCTTCGGGAAACCGGGTAAAGGCCAGGTGGTTGACATTGTTGTGCTCTGCGGATTTCTTGTAATTATCAAACTCTTCCATATTGTAGATCCGTCCGGGCAGCACCTCCATCTGGGCGGTGGTCCGGGTATCCGTATCCATGGAGATATAATATTTGTGGTCATCCACACAGATTTCATACCCGTCATACAGGGTGTACACATTGCCAAGCAGGGTAATCAACTTTTCAAAATGGGAGATCTTCTTGGCATAGCGCTCGCCTTCCTGGTTTTTGCCCACATGCCGGTAATCGGCCATGAACATGCAGTGCTCGGGCAGCAGCAGCAGTTCATCCCTGTTAAACTCCTTGAGGATGTGTTTTTTAATGGCGTGTCTGACCTTCTCGGACTTGGTCGGCCGGCCAGATACCAGAAAATAGATGCCCGACAGATTCTTGTCCTTGCGCCATTTATTAAGCAGACCGGCCTGCTTGCCGCACAACAGTTCCAGAAACCGTGAAAAATCCCGGCTGAGAAACCGGTCATTGTCCCACCAGGGGCCGGTCTCTTCGGGTAAACGGTTCTGTGCAAAGGTCTCAGCAAAATATTCCCCGGCCTTTCTTTCGGAAAAGGACTCTTTGCGGTTCAAGGCGGTGGTGATGCCGAGAGCCGGGTCCTGGAAGGTGTTGGCCAAAAGGACACTGACATCGGTGGTCAATCCGCCGATGTCAATGTGGCACACCACAAACTGAAGATTTTCGGCATTGGGGTCCCGTTGGGCCGCCTGGGAAAAGATAAAATCCACTTCCTTCAGATCCGGCAGCCGGTCTTTCTGTCCGGACAGGTCCCAGAAGGGCAACTGCTTGATGAGGTTCAGAAAATAGAGCTCACACGCCCCGCTTTCATCTGCGGAGATATTGACAAATGTTTTACGCAAGTGTCTTAGGTCACTGGGGAACAACCACTTCCATTTACGGTCCGAAGCCAGGTTCATGCACACGGAATAGATATTTTCCCGGTACCCGTTCCTTAAATTTTCAATGAACAGATCCGGCACCGTCACCCGGATCTCCGTGATCACTGGAATGGCAGGGCCGTTCCAGGGCCTGTCCTTATTGGGTTCGGTGATGTATCTGAAACTGTGCTCAAGAATTTTTTTAATGTAAAGCTTGAACTGGGGCACATCCCCCCGGTAGGCGGCAAATTTGGAGGCAAATTCGTATTTGGCACTTTTCACAATCTGGCTTGAGCTCACATGCCCTTCACCCATATTGGGCACAAAGGCAAAGTCCCGCTCATCACCGGACGGGGGATTGATAAAGGCAGACGGAAAGCCCCCCTGGGCATCGGAGTCCCCATGGACCACATACTGCCAGGAGTCGGTGATCTTATCCCGGCCAAAGCTGCACGGCCAGCACAACACACTTGTCCGGTAGGAGCCGAAATCAATGAAAAGAATATATTCCTCGTGGTTCTGGACATCCCTGGGGGTGCGGCCTGCAATGGTTTCATAGTAAAGTTTGCCGTCATCCTCCAGCTCCATCTGGAACTGATCCACTTCCTTTTTCTTTCGTTTGAACAGGTTAAACAACATCTTGCCCATCCTCTTTAATACGTCTTTCTACAAGGGTGAAATCGCCGCGCACCAGCATGTTGGGAACGTAAAACTCCGCCATGTTCATGATGATATGGGGCAAATCCAATTCTGCGGCACTCAAAAAGCCTTTGTTTTCAGGGTCCAGGCGCTGGTGCATTTTTTTCCACAGGACATCGGCAATGGCCTGGCTTTTTGGGGTATCGGCCAGAAACTGGTCCAGGTACTGGGTGAATATGGTGTTCCAGAACCCTCTGTGATCTTCAATCACGCCCTCTTCATTGTACTGAATCTCCCGGTCAAAAAAGTGCCGCAGACTTTGGTAGGTATCGTTGAGAATGGCTTTGCGCATGCGCTCTTTAACGTCGGCCACCTCATCATAGCTTTCAATGGCATAGATCAGGTCAACGGCCTGGCCATGCACCTTTTCGGCTTTTTTGATCCAGGGCATCAGGAACATATTGTCCAGGGCGTCCCGGATATTGGAGGTGGTGCAGATATCGCCGAGCATCTGCCTGGACCACCCAACCCCACCGTCCTTTTTGATCTCATCTTTGATCTCACGCAGATCTTTGTACCGGGACAGATTGCGTATCCAGGTATCCACATGGGGACCGGGGGAGATAAAATTCACCGGGTATTCGCCGTTGCAGGGATTAATCAGCTGGACCACGGTTTCAAAGGCTTTGTAGCTTTTGAAATCGCTTTCAAGGTCCTGCTCCACATTGGTGTTGCCGCAATAGCTTGCCACGGCACTGTCCCCCTGCAAGGACAAAATCAACGGCAGTTTCTGGTAGGCGTGGGTGGTTTCCAGAACCGTGCGGTATTTTTTGAGAATGGCGTCCAGCGGATGCCCCGGCGGAATGGCGATTTTATGCTGGAAGCACGCCACCAGAATCCCGGGATAGCGCTCCAGGCAGTCCAGCATATTGGTCTGGAACTTTTCATGGCGCTCCTTTTGGAATGCAACAGCATCGGCCCCCTCTTTAATCCCCGGATATTCAATGGCCGGCAAAGTCATGGGGGTCTGGTCTTCGGGCACGGCCACCCGGATGAGATAATCATCCGGCTCGGCCCCGGATGAGAGATCATAGAGCCGGTTGAACTGGCCCTGGGTCAAGCGGTCCCGGATCACATTGCCCGTGGAGATGCTGATCTGGCTGACCACCACCTCATCGGTCCAGGAGACCGGTTCCACAAGACAGGGAACCGCTGTATTTTCCGAGGTGTTGCGCTGCTTCACCGCAAACAGCTCACGAAGGGCGTCATGATCAAACAGATCCAGAAGATAACTGGTCTTAAAGGATTTATCCGTGCCCGTGATATGGATATATACAGGCATATCCGTGTCCGGCGCAGTCTTCAGGCACATCTGGCAACGGTCAATGACCTTTTCCACCTGATCCGCCTGCCGGGCCGGCAGTTCGGCAAGCTGCTGAACAACCGCCTTGATGCCGTTCTGTATTTTCAAAAGCCGGTCTGTTGTGTCAAACATATGGTTAAATAAAACTCCTTGATGCTGATTTTTCAAAATTTTCAGGGTACTAGGGCAGCTTCACAATCTGATAGTTTCCGTCCTTGGCCTTGATGATTTTGAGTTCACTGCCGTCGGCCTCAATGGTCATGTCCGTAATGTCATGCCGGAAACATAAGGTAATGCTGTCCCTGGATACCATAAAAGTAAACGGGTTAAACAGGTTGACACTGGCCTTCTCAAAGGTGGTGGAGGTGCCGTCCCTGAACGTTGCCGTAAAGCGGTCCAAGGGTTCAAACAAGCGGATGATGTTGGTGGTACCCGGCGTAATGGTCACCGACTGAACAGAAAAACTGTCGTCCTTGGAAAGCTGAATCAAGGTGGTGTTGAACTGGATGGGATCACGTTTCAAAGAGACATTGGCCTCCTGTTCAAAGGAGGATTTGGTGATCAGGTTGGACAACACCAGGCTTGTGATGGGATCATTGGTCTGGACACCGTATTTGCCCTTGGCGTCCCCCATGAGCAGTTCCCGGTGGACACTGACCTTGATCCGGTCCCGGGCGACCCGGGACAACCCCAGGGCTTTAATCCGCTCGTTGATGATACCCAGCTGATTGTTCTGACCGGTCTCGGCGCTGAAATAGCTCAAATTGCCGTCGGAGAGTTTGAGTTCGGCTGCCAGATTGTCATCAAAGGCATACCAGGCCATGTCTGCGGGCAGCCCGTCATCTCCCAATACCAGGTGCCCAATACGTTTGGGGACCAAGGTCGCACTGCCCTGGTGAAAGAAGGCTGCAAAATCAAGATCTCCGGAACTGTTGTTCCGGGTGAGCAGGTACCAGGATTTACCGTCCAGTTTTGAGTCAACGCGAAGGGGGGTAAAGGTGTAAACATTCTCCAAAAAGCCCTTCATCTTGTAGCTGATGCGGTCACTGGCCATCAATTCGGCAAAGGCGTTTTCGTCCCGGATCTTTTTAAAATCGTGATATGAAATCATGTTCTGGTTCATGTAGTTGGAAATTTCCGTATGCCTGATGTTCAAGTCCCCGACTTTAAAGTAAAAAATATTGGAGGCATACCCGGACTGCAACGTGGAATAAATCCGTGCCAAACGCATAAATTCGGTACCTGCCAGAATCGCCCTGCGATCTCGGATCAATTCATCAACCTGACTATTATAGTTAAAATAGACAAATAAAATTAATCTATTCCCCCGGTTCATATCCGTCTCACCCGTCTGACGATACTCGGGCAGGGTCATGGTATGCAGCATGGATGAGACATATTCGGATTTCAAAAGCTTTTTGGCCACATCCTTTTGTTCCGGTTCCCCCGTGGACAGCCAGGCAGAGACATCGGGAAATACGGATTCATAAAACTGCTTTTCAGGGCCGGACGACGTGCCGATGCTGGTGATAAAGGGTATTATCTTTTCCAGGTTCCCATATTTGAATCCGGCAAAAACGGCCAGAGAGATACACAAAAGCGCCAGAATCCAGGGCAACGAGCGCCGTCTCATTTTACTGATGCCCTTTTGCTTTTTGAGTAACGAAAGCAGGGAGGTCACCCGCTCTTTGCCCACGTAGGTGTCGTCATGCACCACATTGCCCCCGTAGGCCATAAGGCTTCTCTTCTTATCCGCAGGCCGGAAAAAAGCCCAGGCATACCCGATATTGTCCCCCCGGGCGACCCGGACCGTCAGATAATCCACCAGGGCTTTGCGCTCGGACCCGGTAAGCCGGTTAAACGGTACGGGCTCCATGTCCGGATCAAGCTCGATCATCCCGTTTACCGGAATAATCCGGATCTCCATCTGGGGGGTAATACTCTGGTAGCGCCGGACATCCTGGAAAAACGTGCATTCCATAGGAATCCGTGCCTGATATATTAATGGACTGTCGCTAACCTTTTTAACGGACAGTTCAAAATCACTTAAACGCGCCATATGGGGTCATTCTCCTTAAGCAGTAGCCTTATTCTTTTTGCCGTACTTTCTTATCATTACCATCTTGATAAAGCAAAAAAACATATCATATAAGTCACTGAAAAAACAGAGTTGAAAAAAGGAAAAAATGATTTAACTCAAGCAGGTTGGCCGCTATGACTGCCATGGATACCGGCGGTTTCATTGCCAAAATCATTGATTCTTTAATGGCAAAGGCGCATAACCATTCCTGGGAACTGGTCACCCCATTGAATTTTTGGGGCTTGGCGCTAACGTCGGCCATTGTAGGGGCAGGTCACCGTGCCTGCCAAACGAGGGCAACCACAGGGGGTTGCCCCTACAAAAAAGGGCCGTTCTTATGATCAAGCCCAATTTTTGCAAAGGGCACTGGTCAGTGCACGTCGTGCGGTTGCGGCGCGTGTCGTCTATTTTGCTTGACATTGGGCCGGCAGCCGTTCAAAATAATGTACTCTATTCAATGTCTTGAAATTTCAAAAATTTTAAAATCCGGGAGACGAAACATGTTAATGACAAATACCGAAGAAATTCCAGGTAAGAGAACAACAGCATTCCACGGCGTGGTATCAGGCAGTACGGTGCGGGCCAAGCATGTGGGCCGGGATTTAATGGCATCGTTGAAAAACATCTTTGGCGGAGAACTTAAAGGGTACACCGAGCTTTTACAGGAATCCCGGGAACAGGCCATTGAACGCATGCTGTCCCAGGCCGAACAGATGGGGGCCAACGCCGTTGTCAATGTCCGGTTTTCGACCTCTTCGGTTGCGGCAGGCGCGGCGGAACTTTATGTTTACGGCACCGCCGTTACAGTGGAGTAAGCCATGGAACAACTGATAATATTTATCGTTTTGATTATGCTGGGCTATTTTTTCGGCCGCATGGCCGAATCCAAACATTACCGGTCCATTGAAGCCCGGGAAGAATTCTGGATGACCCGGCCGGCCGGCTCATACAAACGGGTCAGTGATCCAGGCCGGACCATTCTTAAAAGTGAACTGGTCTGCGGCAATGTGGTCATCTCCGTGGATTATTTCAAGCGCATTGTGGCGGGCCTGCGCAATATTTTCGGCGGAGAGGTCCGGGTGTACGAAACCCTGGTGGACCGGGCCCGGCGCGAGGCCTTGCTGCGGCTGCATGAATCCTGCGAAGATGCAGACGAAATCATTAATCTGCGCCTGGAAACCTCATCCATCTATAAAGGCAGAAGAAAACAGGTGGGCTCTGTGGAAGTTCTGGCCTTTGGTACGGCTGTTTATTTTGAACACGCGTGATGGACTATAAACCGGTACTGCCTAGAACCAACAACAACATCTCCTCTGACAGCCCGGTCAAAGAGGCGCTGGTGCTGCTGTCCGGTGTGGTGGCATTTTTTCTGATTGCCTATGGTGTACTCGGCATTTTTGTGGACTGGGCCGTCACCCGCATCTCCCCGGAGATGGAAGCCAAAATCTTTTCGCGACTTCAGATTCCCTCAAAAATGCTCCCCGATGGAAACCAGCCAGGCCAGGCATTGATTCAACAACTGACGGATGAGTTGCGACAATGCTGTGATGTCGAGTATCCGGTGAAAGTTTTAATTGTCCCTTCGGACACCGCCAATGCCGTGGCCCTTGCAGGCGGCACCATCGTGGTTTTTTCAGGCATTTTTGACAAGGTCCGTTCACAAAACGGTATTGCCTTTGTCATGGCCCATGAACTGGGGCACTTCAAACAGCGGGATCACCTCCGGGGCATGGGGCGGGGCATTGTGCTCACTGCGCTGTCCGCTCTGTTGACGGGCTCCGGCTCAAACATCACCCAACTGGCGGCTCCGGGTGTTCACCTGACCCAGGCCCGGTATTCCCGGCAGCGGGAAGCCATGGCCGACGCCCGGGCCCTGGACACCCTGGTCTGTCACTACGGCCATGCCGGCGGTGCCACTGAATTTTTCAAAGCCATGGAGGCTGAACACGATCCGGGACGATTCAACGCATACTTTTCCTCGCACCCCGAAGGCGAAGCCCGCATTGCCGCACTGGAAAAAAAGATTGAAGACCGGCATTTTGACATCCGGGATGTGGAACCGTTACCGGCAGAATTGAACTAATCAATTTCCATGACATAATAAACGATACCGCCCTCATCCTTGCTCTTTTCCCTGATGGTGCACCGGGACCAGGACTTGTCGACGATTTTATACGAATGGGCCGCTTTAATTTTGGTTCCGGATTGAATCCGTTTTGATACTTCGAGCACGGGTACGGGTTTGGACTTGTTTGAAATCTGTTCCAGATTTTCCAATTCATTAACAAGTCGGCTGTTTGATTTTTCCAATCTCTCAATTTCAAGCTCTTTTGCTGAAATATCATGATGGATCTGATCCTGACGTCCAAACCATTCATTAATTTTTTCCCCGGCCTCTTTGGCCTTTTTTTCCATTTTCCGAATCGCAACCACAATATTTTTTAGTGCAGCGGCATCTTTTGTGGCATCTATGGCGGCTCTCTTATCTTCAAGTTCCCGAATTTTTATCTGTGCACGATCCTGGATATGGGCATTCCCGGTGATGGTGCCATGAAGCCACTTGTCCACCTCTTTCATCTGACTGATCTCCGATGAAAGCTCTTGGATCATATCCCGATTCATTGAAAGGGAAGATTTTATCTTATCCCCCAAACGGATTAAATGTTCATCTACACCCACAGTCAACACCGATGGCCCGGAAGATTCATTGCCCACGGTGCCGGCCTTGATCCCAAGCTTTGCGGACACGATGGAGTTGAGAATGCTTCCCCTTTCGTTGTTGCAGGCCCCGCTCAGATAAATGGTGGAATCAACGATCTCTTTTTGTACCGTCAAATCGCCATAGGAATTTATTGTTGAGTTGCGAATATATTTGGCCTGGATGTTTCCCTTAACATTAATCAACTTTGTATCCATAATGCCCATTGAGACATTCAGATCCCCGGACAAATCGACCTGGGCACCACAAACTTCCCTGGCGGTGAGCGAAACGCACTTGACAGAGAATCCTTCTTTCACCTCGCCCGGCACCACGACATTGCCGTTGAATTCAATATTACCGGTTTCATACCCCACATCACCTTTTACCTTAAACTCCTTGTTGACAGAGACAACACCCATGACATCCAGGTGCGGTTCGCCCTGTATGCTTGAAAAAATTTCACTCTTTTCTTCGTTAAACCGGGTCCCTGGGCCTGCTGAAAAAGCCGGGTCCACAGGTTCAGGCACAGATATTTCCTTGCCTTTGACATCCAGGCCGGGTTCTCCGGGTTCAGGGAAAATTTTGGAAGCCAGCAAAATTCCATCTTCCACATGGGGTACCTCGCCCCTGTCCCTGTAATCCATACTGCCGTCCGGGTTGATTTTACCCGGTCGCTTGAAATGAATTGGGAAATAATATTGAATTTCACCCTGGGTGGGCGGAACGGGCTGTTTTCCTTCGGCAACAAGCAATTTTTTCCCTTGCCGGGCCTCTCCATAAAGCCACTCTTCAATAACCGATTCTTCTTCAATGCCGAAAATAATTCCATTTTTATGAAGAAGCTGCTCTATCATATAAACCGTTAAAGCCTCAGGGGCATCTTTGCCAAGCCGGATATAGGCCAATATATTGTTATCGGAATATTCAATGGTGAAATATTTCAGGACATCCTGATGTTGTGCGGCCGAGGCAAGCTCTGGTTTATGATCGGCCTGCCGGTTCATCACATTCAAAAACGCCGGACTCAGCCGACCGGCAAGGGAATCATACTCCGTAAGATCAGTGATTTCGTCCAATTGGTTCAAATGGGGTGCCAACGCGCCAGCAAAGTCGCTTTCTGAAATCGTAAACGCGTCAGACGGTCCTCTTTTCGAGAGCATGGTTAAAAAAATGTCACTGACGCGCGTTTTAAAATCATCAAAGGCCTGTTTAAAGCCCGATGAATTAAATCTGACATTTTCTTTTTCCAAAAGGGATTTAAGCGCTGGGCCGCGTCCTACTTCATTATCCCCGAAAAGGCTTTTAAGCCTGGATTCCAGGACCCTGATTTCCTTTTCTTTTTGTTGGATCTGGTCCGCATACTGCGTCTCTTTTTTTCTCAAATTCCCGGCAATTTGAAATAACTGCTTATTCTGGCGCTGGATGGTTTTCTGCAAATTTTTTATTTTTCTGCCCGCTTCGTATTCATCATATCGCAGTCTGATCTGAACCAGTAAATCGTCATTGGTAAACGGCAGGGGCATGCAGGCATGAATTCCGGCTGAATTGATTGCATTAACAAAGGAGGGTAACGCCGAGGGTTCAGCCACCAGGAGGCGCTGGGTTTCAGGAGAGATTTCTTTGGCCGTTGCCAGGATGCTTGTTTCTTCCGACTCGATATCAACATGTCCCGCAATAATCAAAAAATAGGGCGCAGCGGATGCCTGGGCTAAATGTTGGAGACCGTCGGCAGGCGATGTAAACCAATCCACCTGAAATCCTTTTTCAGATAAAAACCCGGTCTTGTTTTCAAGTATCCCCCGGGGATCAATTATCAGAATCTTATTTTCCTGTCGCTTGATTTCGATGGCACAACCCCTTTGTTATAGACAAGCAAAAAGACCACGACGCGAACCTAAGTACCTTACCTGGAAAAATTTATACGTTATCGTTCACGTCATTCTCTTTCGGCATAATAAACCCGTTCCGGGCAGCAAGATCTTTAAATTTCAGAAAAAAATCGTTCATCACAGCCCGGTAGCACAGCACAAGCCGATCCTTTTCAAACATCTGATTTTCCTCGAGCAATGTTTCTATCTGTTCGAAGTAATCGGCTTGGTTAACCCCTTTTTCCAATCGTTTTTTTAACTGAATGATCTTCTTTTCTTTTTGAACGATCACCCGTTTATGGGCCGCGGCCTTTTGTTTGAGCTCCTGGCTTAGGCTATACAGACGGGTGTTTTGTTTTTTAGCCAGAGCAAACAGGTTACGATTTTCGACAACCAATTCGTAATATTGCAATCCTGACTTGATCATCTCCAATAAATCGTCATTGTCCCAGGGTTTTGTAATAAACCTGTGGACAGCGCCTCGATTCACCGCATCTGAAATCGCATTAATATCTGCATATCCGGTGATCAAAAATCGGACCGTATCCGGAATGATAGTTCTGGCCTTCTCCAAAAACTGGGTGCCTTCCATCCCGGGCATTCTCTGGTCCGAAAGTATCATTGAAAGCCGATCCTTAGAATTTTGGATCAAATCAAGGGCCTGGACACCGGAAGCGGCATAAATCGAACGCGCACCGGTCTTTTTAATCAAACGTTCAAGGGCTTTGCCGATTTTTTCCTCATCGTCAACGATCAGAATTGTATGATCAAACCTTTCGGTCATTTGGCCCCCCGGTCATTTGGCACTCATAGATAGCGGCACTGGAAATAAATTCGAATAATTTTCGTGAACGTTTTAACTGAAACCAAGTTTAAGTCATTTTAAAATTTTTCTCAAGAGGCTAAAATTATGTATGAAACGAATCCATTGGCAATTTTTAATTGTGAAATCGGCTCAGTTAAAATAGAATAAACCATCGGATTACAACTTAACCGGGAAACAACGTATGGCAACTGATGATGACAAACCTACGATTCTCATTGTGGATGACGTGCCGGACAACATTACCGTCCTGACCAACATCCTGACCGACTACAACCTAAAAGCGGCGAATAACGGTGCCAAAGCACTGGAAATCGCATCGCGCTTTAGACCGGACATTATTCTTTTGGACATCATGATGCCGGACATGGACGGCTATGCGGTCTGCACCCGACTCAAACGAGATCGTCACACCCAAAATATTCCTGTCATATTTATCACGGCAATGGATGAAGTGACCGATGAAGCACGGGGGTTTGAGCTGGGCGCCGTTGACTATATCATCAAACCCGTCAGCCCTCCGGTCGTCAGGGCAAGGGTGAAAACCCATTTACACCTGTACGACCAAAGCAAGGCATTGGAGCATTTGGTCGTTGAACGGACAAAAGCACTGAACCAAAGCAGGCTTGAAATTATTCGCCGATTGGGTCTTGCCGCAGAATACAAAGATAACGAAACGGGCATGCATGTCATTCGTATGAGTTATTACTGCAAGGTCATGGCGGCGGCGATCGGTATGAGCGACCAAGACGTGGAGTTGATCCTCAATGCATCCCCCATGCACGATATCGGAAAAATCGGTGTTCCGGACAATATTCTCAGCAAGCCGGGCAAGCTGGATGCCCTGGAGCGGGCCGTCATGGAGCAACACACGACCATCGGTGCCAAGATCATCGGAGAACATAATACCCCGCTTTTGGACATGGCACGGACGGTGGCGCTGACCCATCACGAAAAATGGGACGGCACGGGCTATCCCCATGGGCTTAAGGGGGATGATATCCCCCTTGTGGGCCGAATCGTCGCCGTCGCGGATGTTTTTGACGCCCTGGTCAGCAACCGGCCGTATAAAAAAGCATGGCCCGTTGAAAAGGCTGCGGCATTAATTAAAGAAGAGTCGGGAAAACATTTTGACCCTGAACTGGCAAAGGTTTTTCTGGCGAATCTGGATGAAATCATCACCCTTTCCACATTAAATGCGGACCCGGATTAAGGGCAAAAAAAATAGACCAGGCACTTCAAGATCTGGTACACGCCCTTTCCCGGATGATGGAACGTCTATTGCCTTTTGCCGTTTCCTCTACTGATTTAAATACCGACGCCGTCTTTTCCGGGGATGCGCCCATGCCGGAAAAGGCCCTTGAAATTATAAAACGACTTGGCTTAATGCTTGATGAATCGGATATCGGGGCGTTACGAATCGTTGCTGATATGCAGAAAATGCCCGGAATCTAACCCTATGCCCCAATAATAAACACAGTTGCCAGGACATTGGAGGAATACGATTTTGATCTTGCAAAAAAAATATAGCGCGCCTTGGGGACCTCTAAAACCAGCCAAACAATGACGCCATCATTTTTGGCGGCATAATTGATCAATCTCTTTAATGATGCGCGCAATCTCTTCATAATTGGATTCTTGCCCTTTGATGAATCCACTGGCACCGGGCTTAAATGCTGCCAAGACAGAAGGGTCTGTGAGATTAATCAAAGCTGTTTCAAGAATGCTTTTCAAGCTTGGGTCAAAATTTTTGCGAACCACAACGACAAAATCATACAGCGGCTCACTTTTATGCAGTATTTTAAGATAGTTTCGATATTGGAAATAGACACTTTCTTTGACGCCTCCGGCATCATACCGTCCCAAAATCACATTCTTGGCCACCCGGTCGTGTTTCCCTAAGAAATTATAATCTTCCAACCTTGACAATACCCTGTGCGTATGAAGGATGTGGGCGGGCACATAAAAGGAGAGCGTTGAGTGAGGAGAGCCGAAAGCAAACTTCTTTCCAGCCAAACCCGACAAAGTTTTAACATCCGAATCTTTTCTAATAACGATCACACTGTGAAAAAAAGGGCTGCCCAGGGAAGCTAACGTCGCAACAATTTCCACATGATCCTTGATTTTCACATACGGTGCCGGACCGATGAACCCGATGTCAAGGTCACCCTTTACAAGCTTATCCATAATCTCTTTGTAATCACGGCCCAATTTAAGGCAAATTTTATCATGCAGACAGTTTGAAAGATAAACCGTTGCGGGAACCATTCTTTGGGCAAGAATAGATGGATCAATGATTGAGAGTGTGCCGAAATTAATCCGGGCCATAGCATAGGAAGTAAAAATCTGATATATTACGAAAGTTATAGTTAAGATCCTCAATAACTTCATCAACTGCTCCAGTATGGTATGTGGTATGCGGAAAACCCAATACCTTTTTTTTGCGATCATTGTCCTCACGTCGGCATTGGCCGTGCATAATGCCAGAAAGAATGCGGCGGAATACTTTATCGATTATTACTCTAACAGAATCGATTTAAGTTATCAATTTGCCTTGAAAAAAACAGGCTTTGTGGCGGACTTATTATATCGCCAGTACGAAGAGGCCATCGGCAAAATGCTCCATGAATATGACAGGGCAATTGCCGATGAAAAATCCGGTATAAGAGAAAAAATGCTGGATACATTCATGCCTGTATATGAAAATTCCCAGGAACTGGGACTCAGGCAACTTCAATTTCACCTGGCCGACGGAATGAATCTGATTCGATTCCATAAACCCGAAATGTATGGTGAGCCGTTGATGCCGTTCAGAAAAAGTATCCGGATTGTCAATGAAACACAAAAATTCGTATCCGGGTTCGAAGCAGGCCGGTTTTGGACGGGATTCAGGTTTATTTATCCTGTTTTTTTCAACGGCCGATTTCTGGGCTCCGTGGAGATGGGATTTGATTTTGACGCCATTAAACGAGAAATGTCTACCTATACCATCAGTCACTCGATAATGACCTTAAAAAAAGATATCATTGAAAAAACATTGTTGAATAAAGAAGATATCAAAAACTATCAACCGTGCAAAATTAATAACAATTTCATTGTTGAAAAAAATTATCGGCCACTTCTTGGCCAACACCTTAAACAGTGCAAATGGCTTTATGCCAATATCAGTCATGTACGTGAAGCAATGGATACCTTAAGGCCGTTCAACCGCGTGATTCGAAAAAACAACGAATTCAATTTGATCCATTTTTTATCAGTCAAAGACATTGCGGGGCAGAGGGTGGGCTATATCATTACGGTTTTAAACAATATTGATGCCCCGCCGCTCTCTTATTTTTTCTATGCAAAAATCGTTATCGGCGCCCTAGGCCTGATATTGTTTATGCTCTACTGGAACCATCGAATCAATAAATTAAATCTGGACTTAAAGCATAAATCGGATGAGCTTAAGATTCTCTCCATTACGGACGCTTTAACAAGGCAGTATAACCGATTCAAGGCCGAAGCGATTCTGCTCAATGAATTTGAGCGGTTCAAACGATATGGCGGAAAAATTTGCGTGCTTTTGCTGGATATTGATAAGTTCAAGGCAGTCAATGACACCTTTGGACACGAGATCGGCGATAAAGTGTTGATCGAATTTTCTGCTCTGATCAAGAGAAATTTAAGACGTGTCGATGTACTCGGCCGGTGGGGTGGAGAAGAATTTATCGTAATCTGCCCGGGGACGTCCCTGGAAAATGGGGTCAAGGTTGCTGAGAATTTAAGATCCAGGGTCCAAGGCAACTGCTTTGCGCCCGTTTCTGAAGTCACGGTCAGTATTGGTGTAAGTGTTTTCCATGAAGATGATCATGCACACGCGGATGCAGTGAAGCGGGCCGACAATGCTCTGTATCAATCAAAACACTCGGGCAGAAATCGTGTAAGCTGCATTGCAGGGGACATTCAGGCGGATAAATGCCTGTGACCCAGGACCGCTTTTAATCATCGCTGTACTGTTTACGGATTTTAAGTATCCGGCTTTTAATTGCAAAAAACGCATCCACGACTTCAGGATCAAACTGTATTCCCCGATTTTCTGCAATGATCCGGAAAGAGACATCCAGGGGGAAAGGGTCTTTATAGGGGCGTTTGGTGGTCAGTGCGTCAAACACATCCGCCACGGCAATGATTCTGCCCGCCAGTGGTATATCCGTTCCTTTGAGGCCTTTTGGATATCCATTCCCGTTCCACCATTCGTGGTGCGTCAGGGCAATGATCTCCCCGAGCCGTATAAATTCCGCCTTTGAACTCTCCAGAATTCGTGCACCGATCAACGTGTGCTGCTTCATGACGGCAGCCTCCTCGTCCGTCAGCTTTCCGGGTTTCAAAAGGATACTGTCGGGAATACCGATTTTACCCACATCGTGCATGGGGGCGGCATAAAGTATGGATTCCACAAATTTTTCGGGCAGCCCCATTTGCTCTGCAATGGCCGCAGAGTAGTTGCTCATGCGGTAGATATGGGACCCCGTGTCTTCGTCCCTGTATTCAGCCGCCTTTGAAAGGATATGAATCGTTTCAAGGGAGTTGTCCTTGATTCTTAAAAACGCATTTTCCAATTGCTGTGTCCGCTGGGAGACTTTCTCTTCCAGGATTCGATTCTGATCGTAGAGGGCTATGTGGGTTTTGACCCGCTGCCGGACAATGGACGGACTGACCGGCTTGATAATATAATCCACGCCCCCTGCAGCGAACCCCTTTTCCTCCTCCTGGACGCTGGAGAGCGCCGTAACGAAAATGACGGGAATTTTGCTTGTAACCGGATTTTCCTTTAAGATGTGACACACCTCATACCCGTCCATGCCGGGCATTTGAATATCCAACAGAATAAGGTCCGGGAGCCCTGCCTGGACCACAATACCCAGGGCCTTTTCACCGTTGGTGGCGATCTTGAGCCGGTAATCTTTTTTTAATATGCCCGCCAGCACATCAATATTCTCCGGACTATCTTCAACGATCAAAATGGTCCGTTTGCTGTGTTGATCTTCCATCGTTTTACCTTTCAATCATCGACAAAACCTCATAATAGCCCGAAAGTGCACCTTCAAAATCGTATTGCTGCAACTGTGCCGCCATGTGTTCCAATGCCCCCGAAACCGACGTGCCGTTTAAAACCGTTTTGATTTCATCCAATTTTTCCATCGCCTCCAGGTCACTTTCTTTCAGGTATCTCTCCAACGCCTTCACCAGGGGCAGCGACTTGTTTACATCAATGGGAACAACTGCCGCGTCGCCCCCGTCGGAAGCGGAGTGTTCCAGCAGATGGGAAATCTCGGACCGGACCCGGGCCATCCCGGATGAGACTGCGGCCAGGTGATGGCCAAGTTCTGTTTCACCATCGTTCAAGGCGGCCTCCAGGGCAACGATGGTTTTAGTGAGGTCCGGCGCGCCGATCACGCTGACCGCGCCTTTAAGCTTATGTACCAAACGAGCGGCGGCAACGCGGTCCCCATCCATAAGCAGCCGATCAAGGGTTTCCATCTCATGGCTGTAATTTTGTTGAAATTTGCCCAATACACGTTCAAGAAGCCTCTGATCTCCGCCCATACGGCCCAGTGCCTCCCGGAGATCCAATACCGGAAGAGATGCTGGGGTTTGGCCGGTTTCCTTTTGTTCCGAATCCACCAAATCCACCATGGCAAGATCCGGTACCTTTTGATTTATGCTGGAATGATCGACGTCAAAGGCTACGGAAAAAAAGAACTCGCTTCCTTTTCCCGGGGTGCTTTTCACCGATAACGTACCCTGCATCAATTCCACAAGCCGCTTGCTGATGGCAAGTCCCAGACCCGCGCCCCCGTATTTTCGCGTATTGGAGGTATCGGCCTGGGTAAATGCATCAAACAAGGTATCCATCTGCTCTTCAAAGATGCCGATGCCTGTATCTTTTACCGAAAACTTTAGACGCACCGCCTGGGCGCTCTGTTCTTCAAGAGACACCTTGATGACGACCTCTCCTGTGTCCGTGAACTTTACGGCATTTTCAGCAAGGAGGCGCAGCACCTGTTGGAGTTTGGGACCATCCCCCATAAGCCCGTCGGGAATTTTGGAATCAATGTCGAACCGGAGATTCAGTTGTTTTTGAACCGGAAATTTGGACAAAATATGGTCTTTCACCTGACGCATAAGCGCACTCAATTGAAAGCCCGCCTTTTTTAAATGCATTTTACCGGTATCGATACCGGCATAATCCAAAACGGAATTGAGAAGCACCATCAACGACTCGGCGGCCTCGGAGATTTTTTCCAGGTAATCTTGCTGCTCACAGGTCGGCCGGGTATCCAGCGCCAATTGGGACATGCCGATAATGTGGTTCATGGGGGTTCTGAATTCATGGCTCATATTGGCCAGAAATTCGCTTTTTGCCCGGCTGGCGGCCTCGGCCTTTTCAGCAAGAGCATTGGCACGTGCCGTCTGTTTTTTCAACTCCGTAATGTCGACAAATGTCTCCAGTAAGCTTTCCCGGCCCTCATATTCCAGGGGAATAACGGTTTTCAGAATATTGCGCCGTTCACCGTCCACAGTTAAAAGGGTGCGCTCGGTGGCCTGGATCTGCCCCCCATTATCCGAGAGAGGAGAGCGCTGATTTTCATCGGGACAAAACAGCTGGTCACAGGGTTTTCCGATCAAATCGGAAACGGCGGTTCCCGCCATACCGGCGGCAAGCCCATTGGCAAATTCGATGGTATGCCGCTTTTTGTCTATGATAAGCACACCCGCCTGGATGTTCTGAAAAATTTTGGTCACCTTTGCTTCGCTTTTTTTCAATTTCAATTCGGCGGCCATCCGTTGCCATAAAATGAATAAAAAGACCACACTGACAAAAACGATGATCAGCAAAAAACTTGCGATAACCGCTGCCATTTTGGTTTTCACACCGGCAAGCCAGACATCTTCGCCCACGGAAAGCACAACCCCCACCTGCTGCCCGAATATGCGGATGGGATAATAGGCGGAAAAGACCTGGTGCCTCTCCCCTTTTAAGGCAATGGAATGAACCTGTTCGCCCAGATAGTTGTCGCCAATATCGTCAACGATGGTTTTTATCCCATCCACCTGGCGTTTTGAAGCCGGGACCGCCCGCTGGTGAACCAAAAAGGAGAGGATTCTCCCGGCTTTGTCAACACACCAGGGCCAGAACTCCCGGCTGATATTGCTTTTTCTTAATTCGTGATAAATGATCCGGGGAAAATCCATCCGGATTTCGATGGCCCCTACTTTTTTGCCGTCATGCCGTATATCCCGGAGAAAATGAAGTGTATCCTTTTCAAGTCGGTAAACGATTCCATCAACCACATGCCTGGGGAATTCATTTTCACGAAGTTCGGAAATAAAAAAATAATTGCCCTGGCTGTTATACAGCTCCCGGGAAATCGATCGGTTGAAGACCTGAATGGACGACAGGATGTGCTGGTATCTCGAATAAAACCGCCGGACCTGATTTGTAAGGTCATAATCCGGGGCATCCCGAACCAGCAGGTCGTGAAAAGGAATGGTGGTCAGGGCATACTGGACATCTTCTTCGAATTCATCGGCAAATCCCTGGAGATTCCGGGCGCTGATATCCACCTGGTGCGAGAGCATCTCAAAAATATGCTTTTTTTGCACGTCAACAATGACATGTACATTGTAGCCGGCAACAACAACCGAAATGAGCACAAACACAAGGGGAATGATCAGGTATTCTTTTTTCAAGATGGTTTCCAACCTTCATTCAGTAAATAATCTGTATCAGCTTCCAGTCCAGCTCGGGGATATCAACCGCCATGACACGAATCGTTTGACCCGCGTTTTGAAATGTCACGTTACTAAGATTTTCCTGGAAGACGCGTTGGGCCATTTTCCGAACCTCCCGGGCCCTGCTTTTCAAAAGGTTATAGTTATCTGTCCGATAGGTATCCGAACGGATGGTTTCCAGGTATTTATGCGTTTCCAAAGGAGGCAGGGACAGCAGTGCCGTCAGATGATCCTGGATGGACACGACGGTGGCCGATGCATCCAGCAGCACTAAATCCGCATTTTCCTTGTCAAGATAGCGATCGGTGATGATATTGATGGTGACATCCAGTCCGGGGACCCCTTCAAGTTCTCCGTACACATACACGGGCGCAATGGCTGAAACCATCCACCCCCTTCCCGCCGGATCCACATAAGGCTCCTTGACCCAGACCGCCTTTTTTTCCGGATTATGGGTCATATCGGCAAGATAATAAAAGTTGTATTGGGGAATTTCCATTTTGGGCTCATACTGGGTGATCACATCAAAATAGGGATATATACGATTGTATGAATTTTTGTCGTTGTAATAGGCCTGAACGACTTCCGGATATTTTTCCACGATCTGCATCAGCTGCATTTCCAGGGGTTCTGTGCCGTAAACGATTCGTTTGATCTTTTCGTCAACAGGCACAACTCCCGACACAAACACGGCACTTTTTCCATCATTCACCGGCTTGTAAAACACGCCGTTGTCATGGAGCCTGTATCGGGCCGAATCCGCAAGCGGGATATTTTCCGCCATGGTCCGGGGGACGTACAGGGCGGCCGTAAATTCAGCCAGGTTCGAGACAGCATTCCGAATCGTCAAAAAATCATTATTGATCCGGTTTGCGACCCGGCCGAGTCTCTGGTAATCCATCGGCACTTTTTTTTCATCGGATTGCCCGCAGGAACAGCATAAGGCAACGGCCAGAAGGCAGACAGGCAAAAACAGCCGGCACCTCACGAAACTCATAAGATGTTCCAGGATGCCCCGATTGTGAGGCGACGTAACGAATGGATTCATATATCCCCCTTGTCATTGCATCTGCCGATGCTAAAGATCATGTGTGGTTGCAACACTCAAATGCCAAGTCGATCAGGCACGTTCCAGCAACCATAACTCAAGTTCGTCCAAGGGCATGGGCCGGGCAAACACATACCCCTGAATATCCATGTCACCCAGCTGATTCAAAATTTCCAATTGAATCTCATCTTCCACGCCTTCGGCCACGATCCCCATGTTCAATTTATTGGCCATCAGAATAATGGTCTCAACCAGGGCAAGGGCATTTTCATCATCCACAATGTCGTCGATAAAGGATTTGTCAATTTTCAAGGTGGTTATGGGCATCTGTTTCAGATAGGCCAGGGAAGAATACCCCGTACCAAAATCATCAATGGCGGTTGAGATGCCGATGCGCGACAAATTTTCAAGCCGGGTCATGGTGGTCTTGATATCCCGCATCAGCAAAGATTCGGTGATCTCTATCTTCAGACGATCCGTCGGGTATGCGTTCTCTTTGATGATCGCTGCGGCCATTTTTTCAAATGCGGGTTCATCCATCTGCCGGGCGGAAACATTGACCGAGAGCACCAGGTCCAACCGGCTTTTTCCTCTTATGCCACAGGTCTGTTCAACCGCTTTTTTAAAAATCTGTTCGCCGATGGGAATGATCAGGCCGGACTCTTCGGCCAGGGGGATAAACCGGTCCGGCGGCACAACGGTGCCATCGGGTTTTATCCAGCGCACCAGGGCTTCAAGACCCACAGGCTTTAGTGTCCTGATATTGACCTGGGGCTGGAAATAGACCTGGAATTCATCGTTTTCAATGGCCGTGCGCATGGCCATTTCCATCTCAATGCGCTGGTTGATTTTTTTGGCCATTTCCTCTTCGAACAGATAATATTTGTTACGGCCTTTGTCTTTTGAGTGGTACATGGCAAGATCGGCATGGCGAACCAGCGTGTCTGCATCATCCCCGTCTCCGGGGAAAACGGAGATACCGATGCTGCAGGTAATGTGAAACAGTTTACCGTCGATATCAAAGGGGGCTGCAAACGCCTCCTGGATGCGTTTGACCAGGCCGATAATTTCCATCATATCGTCCACATCCGTGACCATAATGATAAATTCATCTCCGCCGAGCCGGGCCACGGTGTCACTGGCCCGGGTGACGTTATCCAACCTTTCGGCGGCCTCTTTTAAGAGTTCATCGCCCTGGGCATGTCCGGCCGAGTCATTGACATCCTTAAAATTATCAAGATCAATGAAGATCAACTGGAGCATTTTTGTATCGCGCCGGGCCCGGGTGATGGCATGTTCAAGCCGGTCTTTGAGCAGCGTCCGGTTGGGAAGACCCGTGAGGGGATCATGATAGGCCATATATTCAATCTGCTTTTCTTTGGTTTTCATTTCGGAAATATCATGGAATACGGCCACGTAATTTTTGGTCTCTCCATATTGATCCCGGACGGCACTGATGCTTAGAAATTCCGGGTAGGCCTGTCCGGATTTTTTACGATTCCAGATCTCGCCGGACCAATGGCCTTTGACCGCCAGAGACTGCCACATGGTTTCATAAAAGTCGGGGTCATGCCGGTTCGATTTCAAAATCCGGGGGTTTTGTCCGACAGCTTCGCCGGCGCTGTAACCGGTGATGTCGGTAAAGGCTTGATTAACAGCCAGGATCTCTCCATCAGGATCGGTGATGGACATTCCCTCATTGGCATGTTCAAATACCTTTTCAAAAAGTTGTAGCCGAAGTTCAGTCTCTTTTCGGATCATATTTTCTGTAATCAAGTTTCTTTTATACGTCTCCAGGCGGCGGACAAATTCGTTGAAACTGGATTCAAGATCGCCGACTTCGTCATTACGCCGGCTTTCCAGCGGCTGCAGGTGCCAGTCCTGGTTCATATTGACGTTTAAATGGTTGATCAGTCCGATCAGGGGCCGGGTAATTGTGGTACTTACCGCCAGGGAGACAAGGGCAATGACGGCAATGGAAACGGCCAGGATAATAAAAAACATCCGCCGCATGTCAGAAAGCCTGGCAAAGGCTTTTTTGGTATAGGTTGACGAAGCAATGAACCAGTCAAACCCGGGGATGTAGTCAAACACCATCAATTTTTCTTTAACGGACTGATCTCCAGGGTTTTTCCAGAAATAACGCAGCATCCCTTTTTTCTGTGCAATGATTTTGCGAATCTGTTTTTTATTTTCGCTTGTGGCATAATCATTCATGTTGCCGGTTAATTCAGGATGAATGATGAGGTCGGCCCGGCTGTCAAAAACAAACGAGTAACCGGTCCCAAAGATATCCCTTGCCAGCACCTCCTCTTTAAAATCGGCCACCGAGACAAGCTGGGCAAATTCCGATTTGTACGACGATACGGAAATGATCCAGTCCCAGGGCTCAAAATATGTCATGTGCAGGGCCTTGGCACGTTTTTCACTGTCCTGGGGGTTTTTCCACCAATATTCCAGATACCCGGTTTTCTGGGTCACTTGTTTCTGTATAAACCCTATTTCTGCTAACTTCTGCCCTTTTACATCTTGTTTCGGGTGAATTTTCACCTCACCTGCGCTGTCAAGAACATAGATGTACCCGGTTTGACCAATTGTTTGGCTCAACAGCAACTTTGCCGCCCGCTCTTTTGCATCGTTCTCAGATATCAGATGCCCCTGGACATCCTGGTAGATGTGTTCAATGATTTCCAGATTTTTTTCTGCTATCGTTCGCAGGCGAATTTTGATGGACACGCTTGCTGCGGTTTCGATCAGGCCTTTTATGGATTCGTTGGAAAGCGTCAACGCATTGATTATCTGATCTTCAAGATAATTTTTTACATGGATATAGTACATGGTAAAGCCACATGAGAAAACAACCGTAGCCACAAATGAATAGATACAAAACAGCTTAAACCGTATGGACAGACGTTTTGGCATATTGAATCTTTATTTTTCCAGGTTGAGATTTGTAACCGGATAATATACCAAAAGTGTATTTCAAAACAATTGTTAAATCAAGGCGTTGTTTTTTACCGGCGTGATATCAAGATATTATTTTCAATAATGGAATTGTGTTGGGAAAAAGGCCCTTGCTCATAAGACAGGCAATCTTTTGTAGGGGCAATCCCCCTGTGGTTGCCCCCGTTAGGGCAGGCACAGGAGGATTGCCCCTGCAATGGACGACGGTAGAATCAAGCCCGGCGAAAGTCATGGGAATTTTATGTTCATCATATCCCTAAAATCCCCATGACGTTTTAAGCGTAGGGGTATTATGCTTTAGCTTCCTGGTACATATGAACATCCTGCTGGGGATAGGGAATGCTGATACCATTGGCATCAAAGGCAAGTTTTATATTCTCAGTGAGGGCAAAATAGACCGACCAGTACTCCGCTGTTTTAACCCAGGGACGGACCACGAAATTAACACTGGAATCGGCAAGTTCCGACACGGCAACAAGCGGCTCGGGTGCAGGAAGAAGTCGCTTTTCCTCCGCCAGAACACCCTGAATGACCTCTTTGGCTTTTTTGATATCATCATCATACCCAATGCCGATAACAAGATCGACCCGGCGGATGGGATTGGCCGTAACATTGGTAATGATATTGGATGTAATACCGGCATTGGGAACGATCACTTTTTGATTATCCGGCGTCTTCAACTCTGTGGTAAACAGGGAAATGCCCACAACGGTACCGGCAACCCCGCCGATATCCACATAGTCATCAACGCGGTAAGGTCTGAACAGCACCAGCATGACCCCCGAAGCAAAATTGGACAAAGAGTCCTTCAACGCAAGGCCGATGGCCAGGCCGGCGGCACCGACAATGGTCAGAAAGGAGGTGGTGTTGATGCCCAGTTGGCCTGCGGCGGCAATGACGATCACGACCATGCATGTATAGTAAATGATACTGTCAAGGAACCGCACCAGCGTGATATCGATCTTGTTTTTTTCCATCAATTTCGAAATCAGGTTGGTCATTCTTCTGGCCAGCCATTTGCCGATTACCAGAATCAGCAGCGCGGCGAATATCTTTAACGAGTAAGTGGTTACCCAATAGGTCACCATCTCTATATATTTTTCAACGTTGATTTGCTTTAACCACTCCATGTTGTCTCCTTTTAACTTTTCCTTAAGTGTATAAAACGGTTCTCCGGCCCGGCGTTTTTACCGATAATGGCATTACCTATATTTAAGTAAAAAAATTGTCAAATAAAACAAAAGGGTATAATCAATTTTTCCCGGCCGGTCAAAAGAAACAGCATTTTGTAATCCGGCTCAAAATCGGATATAGTTTTATAAGAAAGTCTGTGTAACCGACACAGATCTTTCAACTTTCGTTGTGGGCTGAGCCTGGGTGTTGATAGACCAGGCCGGCCAATGGCCGTTATATGTCAATTATACCATTTCGGCTTCATTGAAGCCTGTAAGGCACGGATATAAAGGATACCTATGTTTAATTTTTTTTACGGACCCAGGCGCATTGCCCTACTTACCGGGGTTCTTTTTTTCCTGGCACAGCCATGGGCGGGAAGTGCTCCGGTGCTTAGGCTCGCCACAGATCCCTGCCCCCCCTACGCCTTGGGAAAAAAAGGCGGTGCGCTGGAAAGCGGGTATGCCCTATACATCGGCACAGAGGTGAGCAAACGCATCCACTGCATTTTAAAGGCCGATCTCCTGCCATGGAAACGGGTGCTGGTCTGCATGAAAAACGGCACCTACGATATGACCTTTCCCATTCAACGCAAACCGGAAAGACAGACTTTCATGATTTTTACGGATGTGATTCTTGAGGACCGGGTGTTCCTATGGCACCTGAAAACCCGCAAGGACGATCTGTGCGCATGGCAAACCATCGATGACCTTCAACCTTACACCATTGGTATCGTTTCAGGCTATACCTACCGGGACACGATGGACAACGCCATTGACAACGGCGTTATAAGGACAGAAAAAGTGAACTCGGCTGAATACAATTTTAAAAAACTTTTATGTAAACGATTTGATGGTTTTCTGGAGAGTGAATCCGTTGCGATGAGCTTTTTTCAAAAGTATCCGGAATACACAAACCATATCACCCACGCCCCCCGGATTGTATCCAAGGATGTGTTCAGAATCGGAATTTCAAAAAAATCACCGTTTGCGCAGATGCTGCCGGAGATCAACCGGGTGATCCGGGAAATGAAAGCGGACGGCACCATTGAACGGATGATAGCAATGCCAAAATAAAAAAATCAGACAAAATCAACTCATATTTAGCCTGTATTTGACACAATTTCGCCCGCCCTCCTCCTTTGCCTCGTAGAGACTGAGATCGGCCATTTCAATGAAATCCTTTTCGGCTAAATCCGCAGTCGGGGTGACAACGGCGACCCCAAGGCTGATGGTGACACAGTCGGATATTTTTGAAGATGCATGGGAAATATTGAGCGCTTCCACCCGGGCGCGTATGCTTTCGGCCATGTTCAATGCGCCGTCAAGCCCGGTTTCGGGCAAGATGGCCGCAAACTCTTCGCCGCCATACCGGGCCGCCATATCCCGGGGCCTGCGCATACAGTCGTCAATGGCCCGGGCAATGCGTTTGAGACAGTCATCCCCGGCCCGATGCCCATAGGTGTCATTGTAAAACTTAAAATGATCGACATCGCAAAGAATCAGGGCAAATTCCGTTCTTATTCGTTGGTGGGCAGCCCACTCCCGGCTCAAATAGACATCAAACCGCCGGCGGTTGGCAAGCCCTGTGAGGCCGTCCTGGTTGGAGATCAGAATCAGTTTTTCGTTGGCCGCTTCCAAAGCGTTCTGGATCTCTTGCCGCTTTTTAATCTCAAGGGTCAGGGCCTCATTTTTTTCCTGAAGTTCTTTGGTTCGTTCCTCAACTTTCAACGCCAGATTTTTGGAATATTCATCTATTTTTTCATAGGCTTGCTGCAACTCCTGGATTCTCATCTCCAGGGCAAATTCCCTGCCCTCTATTTTTACCAGCATAAAACCGATACTCTCGCTGAGTTCGGCAATCAGGGGGTGGCGCTCTCCCTTGGTTAATTCAAACAGAGCCTCAACATCCGTTTTGCCGTACTTTCCATAGGCAATAGCGCCGCACAACTCAATCAGCCGTTCAATATTGGTCAAATCATCATTGCTTTCCATAAAAATCCCTGTCAATCTTTTATAAGTAAAGCGCCGTGTAACTGATACCGCGCTCTTAAACGTTGTTGAGAGCTGGGCCCAGGTGTCTCCGGGCCAGGTCGGCCATGGTCGTCATTACAATTATAGCAGGCGAAACATTTGAATATGATTTGATTAGGATGTGCCGGAATTGCGGCCTTGTCAAGGGGAATTAAAAATAGAATACAGTAAAAAAAATAAAACCATGATACCCACCCGGTTAGTGAAAAAAATTGAGCTTGGCCCCAGACAGATGACCTTTGGATTTGATGACTCAAATACCCTGGATCTGGATTTTGTATATTCATTCATTGAAAAAGAATACCAGGCCCAAGGTCCTGTGGCACTGCACCGTATAGTTTCCTCACACGCCCTGATGTCCAGGATACCGGAGCTTTTGGATATGATGCAGGCTGTTTTCTGGCTGGCTGAAGCGCTCAAACTCCATCTATATATTGCCGACCGGCCCGTTTCTACGTTCCAGGCCAAACAGGCGCTGCTTAAAAATGGGGACAGCGTCATAGACATTGTCATAAACCAGCCGGTGGACCCGGGCCGTTTTGACCGGGCAAAGGATGCAGCCAAAATTTTTTTGCCGGCTTTGCCGGAGGATACGGATCAATACACGTTTTCCCGTATCGTTGCCAATGAACTTGAATCCTGGCACACCCGACTCACCGCGTACCGGAACAGCCATGCAGGAGAGCCGAATGTGCCGGGCCAATCCCTGATGAACAATTGCCTGATCATGATTGACAGATTACTGGAAAAAAAAGATTCCCATGCCGTCATCCTGGCGATGGTTAAATATCGGTCCAAAATACAGGAATTGGCCGGTAATGTTCAAATGCTGTCTGATTTTTATACCCACAAAGTGTCATTCTGGCTTACCTTTACCGAACAGATGGAAGATTTCAGGCAGAATATGGAAATGATCCGGGACAACGCACAGGTCCATTCAATTTACCGCAAACTCAACGTGATATGCAACCATGCCCATCCCTTTGACCAAATTGAAAAAGCAGAACAGCTGCTGCCGGAACTCAAAAATTTTCATGACCGGATAGAACAGGAAAAAACAGAGCGATTCCGCAAAGATTGTCTTGGGCAGACAGATAAAATGATACGCAAGCTGAGCGCCTTATTTGACACCTTTGACGCAGAAAATGAATACAGAAACAACACATTACACGAACTTCGAGCCTTACATAAAAAAATAGATTCACGCCGTAACATGGAAGAAATAAAATCATTATTCAACGATGCCAAGGACCTGTTTGTGGACGTCATTGAGACGATGTAATATAATTGGGGAAGTACGTTCAAAAATATTTTTCGACAAAACCCTGAAGCGCCTTATCAGGAAAGGAGTCTTTTGATGAATCGATCCCAAAAAGCAAAAGGTATATCCGCTATTTTCGCATTACTGCTTACTCTGGCCCCAGGTATTTTCGCGGCATCGGCGTCAACATCCCTTTCTTTCCCCGGAAACGGTTATGTGGGTGTCTCGTTGCACACGGAAATACCCGGGGAGTTAAGCGGATTAATTTTAGGCATCACCCAGTCTGACATTAACCATTCCTGGGTCACGGCAACGGTGGACGGGGTTCAGGGCGTAATCCATGCCGACGGGTACGTGGGGAGTGTCCATTTTCTTTGCTGGCCTGACTTTTTAAATCTGTGTACCCCAGGATCCATACGCTTGTTTAAACCGGATAAAAAGGCGATCGGATATGCTGAGCTTGATGGCTTTGGCGTCAACCTGTCCCGTATTCCTCGAATTCTAAGAAATCTGCTGGCCCGCCGCCTGGGAAATATCATGATCAACATCTGGATCCACAAAATGCTTGGCTACAGCGGGGTGGCGTATGATTTTTATTTTATGCCCTGGGATAATCAGATTTACTGCTCGGAACTGCAGGCCCATGGCTGGAACAACACCCGGTCCTCTTTTGAACTGTTCCCATCACAACCTGCAGGCACCCTGCCGGGCTGGAATGTGGATTCCCATCAGCCTGACGGCGTGACCTACGGCATGCTGTTAGAAAGCTCAGGGTTCAGTGAGGACATACCTGTTTACAATGTGGCCGATATTTTCAACAACCCCTATTTTAAAGAGATCAACGTGGATTAAACAAACGCAATGGGGCGCTTGTATTTGCACGTTTAAAGAATTATAGATGGCCCAGTGTTGATAAAACAAACCAGCGCACCGAAGTATCTATCCCGTGAGGATGTAAGGCCTGCCGCTTAAAAATGTTTAGGTGAATTGAATGACGGACCGTGTTGAACAAAATGTACTTGAAGAACTTTTGGGGCTGCTCAGCCTGGAAAAAATTGAAGAAGATATCTTTCGGGGAGAGAGCCAGGATTTAGGCTACGGCAACGTATTCGGGGGGCAGGTCCTGGGTCAGGCCTTGTCGGCGGCGTCCCGCACGGTACCGGATCATCTTTGCGCCCACAGCCTCCACGGCTATTTCCTCCGGGCCGGAGATGCGGCCCGCCCCATTGTATATATGGTTGAGCGTACCCGGGACGGCCACTCGTTCTCCACCCGGCGGGTCAAGGCCGTACAAAAGGGCCGGACCATATTTTCCATGTCCGCCTCATTTCATAAATATGAACCGGGGTTTGACCACCAGGACCCCATGCCCGAGGTCAAAGGCCCCGGCGGTGTGGAAAGTGATCACGACAAAATCCTTCGCTATGCGGACAAAATCCCCGAAGATATCGCAAAAAAACTGTTGTGCCCCAAACCCATTGAGCTGCGGGCCGTCAATCCGGTGGACCCGTTTCATCCCGTTCCCAGGCCCCCGGACAAATATGTCTGGTTCAGGGCCACGGGGCCCTTACCCGACGATGCCGCAACCCACAGGTATATGCTGGCCTATGCATCGGATTTTCACCTGGTGCCCACGGCCCTTTATCCCCACGGTAAAACCTTCTGGTCCCCGGACATGCAGGTGGCAAGCCTGGATCATGCCATCTGGTTCCACAGGGAGTTCAGAATGGATGACTGGCTCCTCCACGTGATCCACAGCCCCAGCGCCGCCATGGGCCGGGGGCTCAACCGCGGCTCCATCTTTACCCGGGACGGCAGGCTTGTGGCCAGTGTGGTTCAGGAAGGTTTGATCAGACAGCTGGATAAAACCAAATAGTTCACTGCTTTCCTGCGATCAAACCGGCTCTGATCGTGCGGATCAGATTGGCAAGCATCAGTATAATCACGATCCAGAATATCACCCAGGCCGCCGCATCAAATTGCGGGCCGCCTGCGATGGCTGCATACACATAGGGCAACAGGGTGTTAAATAAGACAACGAATCCCCAGAAAAGGACCTTGGGCCATGCCATGGCCCGGCCGCCCAGGGAATTGACCAACCGGGCACAGCCCATAATAAAACCGGGCACGGTGATCATGTCAAGAAACAAAAAGATCAGTGCATCAATCCCCCGGCTTTCCAGAAGATCTTTGACCACCAGATACTTTACAACATCGTAGCACCACAAAAAGCATATGCCCGAAAGCTCATGATGCCGTCTGATTCTCATTTTCAATTAAATGTTTTCTTTGACCACGTGGAAGGAGATTTCAGATCCTGTAACAGTGCTGCGGCCGGAATGAAGAAAAGAGACGATCCAGACCGCCTGGAAAAAAAGGATCATACCCGGATGCCACAACGCTTTAAAGCCTCTATCCAGGGAAACGACCACCTCCGGATCAGGCAAAAAGGCCATCAGCACGATGGTGTAAACGATGGCAGCCAGGGCCATGATCTGGTACATGGAAAATTTACGTTCTCCCCTGAAATCCGCCCTAAAAAATTCTGAGACCACCCGCCAAACCTGGGTCACCACCAGGGTTTCCACAAGGGCTGCCCCGGCAAACCCGTTGAGAAACAGCAGGGTACCCGCAAGGCCGGATACGGCATAAATCACGGCGGTGATGATCTGGATGGGAATCAATGCTTCACCGTCCAATCCAGACGCATAGGCCACTTTTTTGGTCTTGCCTGTAAAGATAACATTAAACCGTTCAAACAGATTACGGGTGTGGTCGGAACACTGGCTCAACGGCTTGCCGTAGCAGCACCCAAAGCTTAAGCAGGCAAGGCGCCCCAAAGACTCCCCAAAGGTATATCCAATGCTTAACACCGCCATCATCACAGCAACGGGCACATGAAATTTAAAGGCCGAGCCCAGGGTGGCATTTACCAGCATGATAATCCAGGGTGCGGTCACCACACCGGCAAACACAGCCCCGCCGATGGTCAGTGTGGCTTTTTTCTTTTCAACAATCCGGGCAACCCCCTTTGACGCCGGAATGGTCACGGCCAGCAGCAGAACCGTCAGCAGCACCAGAACAGAAATGGGCATCCCGGCCGATGCGGCCAGAATCACAACCATCACCACGCCAAAGGTATACGCATTGGCAGACAACAATCCGTACCAGGTCAGGTTCAGCCCCCGCCACCGGCCCTGGTCCATCTTTTCCAAGGGAAAGGCCGCCACCATCTGCCACTTCTCCTTGGGCAAGGTTTTAAATCCCCAGTTCAGTACAATGCCGATCAACACGCCCAACCCGACAACAAAAGAAATGGCCGCCATTACAAATCTCCCAAACATAGAGTATCATCACAAGCGCAGGCATGGCCGATACCCGAGCGCACGGCGACTTCGGTCTCCACAAGGGGCCTGCCGAAGCCTTCACTGAAACGACTGCTCACATCCGTGCGCATCTGGTTTTCAAGCAAGTCCGTGGAAAAACGAATGCGCTGTTTTTGAAATATAACAATGGTTGTGGAAGACCCCGGACGGTACAGGCTTTTGGGGTATCCTTTTTTCATGAAAAGTCCGGGCATGACAGGTTGGGGATTTTCATATCCCGTTCTGCTGTAGCATTGGACGATTTTGCCGATCATCATGGCCACCACTTCCACCATGCACACAAGACCGCATCCGGTCCCCCCGGGCACATCGGTATCAATGATGGTGACCACCCGCCGGTTCTTTGAATAGGGCGTCACCTCCCGGACCACGGCCCCGGGGTTACAGGAATGAAAATGCCCGTCAATCTCATAAATATCCAACACCGTTCCTGCCACCGGCGTATGATTATAATGGTATTTATCCGGGGTTAACCGGGTCACGGCAAAACTGCCCCGGTCAAAGGCATCAAGCCAATGGGGTTTATCCGGGCCGATCAGCTCTGAAAAATCAAAGAATTTACCTTTTATAAAGAGAGCTGAATTTTCTGCAAAATCCCCCACCAGCAGACGCGAATCTGAGGGAGAGACAACAGCATCAGCGTCTTCGGGCATGGGACGAAGCTGTTCATAGCGAATTTTACGTTCAAACACTTTTCGAAGGGTATCAAGTCGGGCAGGGTCTCCGGCCACCTCGCTTAAATCAATGCCCTGGTCGGCCAGAAAACGTCCGGTATCAGCGGGGGGTTTAAAAAACGGCCAATCATAGGAGACGGCCCCGATCAGACTGGACATCCGTGCCGAGATCATCAATTGAAACAAAAGGGAAGAATTCTCCCGGATCGGCGAATAAACTGCGTTAATGATGGGATCGGCCTTAAGGCGTTCGGTTCTCACCTGCCCGGTCTTACGATCTATATATTGATGTTTCATAGTGCGGGTATTATGCCCGCACTTTGTTTTAACCGTGTTAATTTACGGCTAAAGAATCGTGTGGGAACAATGAGAAAAGCTTAAGCATTCTCCCAAATTTTCATTTCCCGACTTATGACCAGAATCATCAGATAAATAAATTTCTTAAGGGTGTCCGGCGCACAGGTTTCATCCATGAAATCCTGACGCATGGATTTTAAAAACTTGAGTATGTCCCGGCTGCCCAGAATCTGACCCAGGGACTCGCCGTAGGAGTTATCCCGGTATCTTGCCCAAAGATCGATCTGCTCAAAGGCTTTGCCAAGCAGGTCAAACCCCTGGCGGACATGGGCGCCTCTCAAGGTTTGGCCGTAATAATCCTCTGCACGTGCATTAAACTGTCTGCCCGGCATGGACATGGGCTTTTGCTTACCGGAGCTGTCGAGAATCCCCTGGGTGATCCGGCCCCATGCCGCATGGGTCTCGGGGGCATTGATGCGGTTGTCAAGGTCATCAATCAGGGATGCGCCGTTCAAAGCGGATATAAGGTCCGGGGCGTCTGTTTGAATCAGGGAGATAAGGGCCCGCTGGTATTCCCGGACCAAAACCCGGGTGTAACCGGGATACCGGTGACTCTGCCGGGTTTTGGCTGTATTTTTTAGAATTTTGGCCAAAAACTGATTGGGGGTCCGGGTTTTAACAAAAAAAGTGGGCACACCAATGGCCGTGCAGAAAAATATCTGGCGGCGCTCGCTTTCCACCGTCGGGGAATCGGGTATCATGGCATGGTCCACCTGCTTGGAAAAAATATACTTCTGGGCCAGGGCCGTGATCAGCACCTGCAGGTCGGTAGCTTTCCCCATATCCCGGACAACATCCTCAAACACACTGAAGTACCGGTGCTCAAACCCCGAATACCCCATATCATGATATTTGCGCAACCGGACCAACTGGTACAATGCCATACGCCCGTCAAACACACCCATCTCGGTCAAATCTTTTTTAAGGTCGGCCTCGCTTTCCAGACTGCCGTTGAACGCCGGGCTCTGGAAGGTACTCATCACCGACGTAAAATAGTCAATGAGCCGGCCATCGGGCACAAAATCGCCTTTGAGCCTGAACACATTGGCAATCAAACGGTCCAGCCACACCGGACCAAAGGGGGTCAGGGATTTGCCCATGATTTTGAGATGGGCCTTTTTCTTCCACCGCCGCCAGATCATGCGCAGATGGGTATGGATCAATTCGTGGGGCATAAACCCCAGGACCTGTTCCGGGTGAAACTCCTGGAAATCGAGCCTGTGGGGCGCCGCCGAATAGGTGGTGGCAAACAGGGGCAGAAAATGCTCCCAGATTTTTATGGCCAGATCCCCCGTATATTTCTCATCCATGGCGGTGAAGCCGGAGTCCGGATCGGACATGCACCCGGACAACTTCATGCTTCCGAGACTGATGTGGGTGCCGTTATTGGCCAGACTGACATTGGAAGTATTGGGCAGCACCACAAGGTTGGAGTTGATAATGCCGGCCTCCTTGAGCTGGGCCACGGCATTGATCTGGCTGCGGGACAACACCTTGTGGCAGACACTCATGTACTCTTTTTTATCTTCCCCCCGGTCCCATCCGGAGAGGCACGGACTCATGAACAGTTCGCGGTAAAAGGCATCGGAAATCACATTGTTCAATCGTTTCTGATCCCCGGGCGGGGTGGCGGAAAAAAAGACCTTCACCTTCTGACCGTTCTGATCCAGTTCAAATTTATGCCCGGCATAGGCCACCAGGGCCTGGGTCAGCAGAAAACGAAGCAGGGTTTCACCGGCAAGCTTTTCCCCCAGGCTGCCGGCCCCATCGGACTTGACCGGGTAAAAGGAAAAAAGTTCAGGCGAACTGTTGTCATTGGAAAAATGGGCGAGCATCTTTTTGCCCCAGGCCTTCACCGGTTCCGGCACATCATTGTCATCGCCGATCACATCGGCCAGGGCCAGCTTGAGCAGATAGGACACAGGCACACGCACCTGATTTTCGCCGTTTTTTTCAAATACGAAACAGGCCGCATCTCTGCGATATCCTGATGCGGGAATGGATTTATCGGCCTTAAGGTCATCGTTAAACACCTTATTGGCAAAGCGGTTGAGCACCCGGCGGGGGAACCATACCCAGGAATTTTCCCAATCTTTGCCGTCTTTGTCCTTGAGCAGACGTTCCAGGGCCACCACCCGCCGCTGGGGTGTTTCGCCGGTTCTGGCCTGCTCCACAAGATTCCGGTAATAATTGGACGTCTCGATAACCCGGGCAAGATCAATGTCTTCGCGCTTGCCCGCGACCACCGCCTGAAATTCATTTTCCGCCCCTGCCGTGGCATCTTCGGCCATAAACGGCAGATTCCGGATAAAACTGTCGGAGGTCAGGTCATCAAGGCCGATCGCCTGGCTGATCCGATCCAATCGCCGGCCCATGTCGGACGGCGGAAACACTTTTTTTTCGTGAGTTCTTATGGCTGCAATCATTTTGGAGAGTCGTCCTATCCAGAAGGGTTGTGGCAATTCAAATACAAGAAAAATATAGTATTTTATTATTATGTTAACGTTACGGGGATGCTAAAATTTTGTGAAATGAAGGTTTGAATGGAAGCGGATAGAAAATAGAACCGGTTATGCTATATATCTATTTTCTTTCTCAGTGCTTTAATTTTGCTGCGCCGGGTTTTTGAATCAAGGCGTCTGGTTTTCGAGGCTTTGGTGGGCCGTGTGGGTTTTCTTTTTTTCACAGGCCGGCAGGCGCTTTCGATCAATTGGGCAAGCCGTTCCAATCCGTTTTCACGGTTTTTTGCAGCGCTTCTATAGGTCATGGCCTTGATCACAATCACGCCCTGCCGGGTAATACGCTTGTCCTTGAGGGACAACAGCTTTGCCTTAATAGTATCCGGAAGATCCGAGGCATGGATATCAAAACGGATATGAACCCCCGAAGATACTTTGTTCACATTCTGGCCGCCGGGCCCCCGGGACCGGATGGGGCAAAACTCAATACTGGTATCCGGGATGGATATATGATCGGATATGTACAACATCACGTTCCTTTATATGCCTTAAATCTGAAAACTTCTAATACTTTCTGCCCGGCACTTAAAACTCTGTGCTTTCTGTGGTTAAATAAAACCCGCGGCCAAAGCCCGCTGACTAACTTTTTAAAACCACAGAGAGCGCAGAGGACACAGAGAAAAATTAATTGGTAAACCGATCTAAAGCCCCCAAACCCATTTGATCCCTAAAAACAAGGTCACCAGCAGGGCACATCCCCCGGCAATGTTCAGCACCGGCCCGTTTTTGTATTGCTTTGCCCAGCCCCGATCATTGAGCAGCCATAAAAATATCCCCACAAAAAGCGGTGTACCCAGAAACGAGAGGGCCAGCATGATCATCAGAAGATTCACCGGCCTGCCGGTAAGAAAGGCACCGGGCAGCGCAATAAGGCACCCCACCAGAATCGTCAGCCGGTACCGGCGGCTTTCTGGCTGCATCTCCCAGTTCATTTTATCCCCAAGCACATAGGCTGCGGCAATAAAGGTGGGCATGATCGTTGAAAACACGGCACACCAGATCCCAAGGCAAAAGAACCCATGAGCATAGGAACCTAACAAGGGCGTGATGGCATCGGCCATTTCAAAGAGGGTATTTACATGAATGCCTGCCGGGTTGAGCACACAGGCCCCGGTCAGATAGATGGCCGTGCAGTAAAGCCCGAACGCCCCAAGCAGCGAAAGGGCCGTATCAAAACGGGCGGTGCCAAGATCCGACATGCCCCACCCTTTTTCATGCACGGTATAGGTCTGCATGGACAAAATGGTCACATGGATGGAACCGCCCATGATCGCGGTCATCATTAAAATTTCAGCTTTTCCGAAATGGGTAAAATCGGGTAACAGTCCCCTAACGGCCATACCCAGATCCGGCTTTGCGATAAACAGTGTGCCGATGAAACAGAGCACCAGCAAAGAGACAATAATCTTGCACACCATCTCAATAATCCTGTATCCGCCGTGGGCCACAAGCAGATAAAACGCAACCGTAAACACAATGCCCCACCAGGGCAAGGCAAAACCGGTTACATATTCGGTCACAGCCACCAGCACTTTTAAAAGCACTACATTGCAAAGCCAGATGACAACCAGGGCGTCCAGGGTCACAAACCAGGCCGGCAGACTGCCCCATTTATCCTGGACAATGGAAACGATGCCCTGCCCCCCGATGAGTGCGGTCTTGGCCGCCATGTACTGGCAGACAAATGCCAGCACCACACTGAGAACGATCACCCACAAAAAATCATACCCATAGGTGCCGCCGGCCTTGGCCACACTCAGGGTGGTGCCGGGTCCTGCGGCCACGGCACTGATGATCCAGGCAGGTCCCAGCGTTGATATCATGCCTTTAAAAGAGATGCCTTTTCCGGTTGAACGATTCTGATTGTCCCTTAAATCTGCCATAACGTCTCCTATAATGAGGTGTCCATCCGAAATCAAGAACGTTCACCCAGCGCGGGAGGGGGTGGTAAAAGACCACCACTCACAATCAGGCAAACAGACCTTTTTTCAGATGGGCACAAACTTAATCAAGGCAAAAAACTTCAGCCCTCAGATATTGATGGATATCCGCTTCAGTCAGTGCATACAATCTGTCTATAAAATGGGGCAGAAAAAATCCGGGCCCTGACAACTCGGCTGCTGCCAGTTCCCCGGCAATGCCCGTAACGGCAACGCTTGCAACTGCCGCGTCAAAACCGTTGTCAGCCACTGAATAAAAGGCGGCGCAAATGGCCGAAAGCATGCAGCCTGTACCGGTTACCGCCCCCATGAGCTGAGATCCGTTGGCGATTTTGACCATTGTCCCCCCTCCCAGCACCATGTCGGTGTTTCCGCTGACAACAAGGGCTGATGCAGATTCAAGCAATGCGCTTGCACCGCTTGGCAATTCCTCCGCGTCTCTGTCGGGCCGTCCGTGTCCGGTCAAAATGGCCCTGGCCTGTTCCGGGGAGATCCCGCTGTCCACCCCCTTGGTGGACGAATGTCCCGCGGCAAGGGCACATATTTCCGAAGGGTTGCCCCGGATAATTTTTGCCGGGGCAAGTTCACAAAGCTCCCGGGCAATATCCGTGCGAAAGGGTCCTGCCCCGGCCCCCACAGGATCTAATACAACCGGCGTTTGCCTGTCCGCAGCAAACGCCATCAAAGATTTCATCACCGAAATCCGGTCCGCAACCGGGGTGCCGGTGTTGATGCAAAGGGCGTCCGAGACACCGGACATATATGCTGCATCATCTTCCGCCCAGGACATCATGGGGGATGCCCCAAGGGCCAGCAGCACATTGGCGGTCTGGTTCATGACCACAAAGTTGGTCACCACATGGACCAAAGGTCTTGTGTCGCGCAGTGCTGCAAGAAGCTCATAGGTATTTTCGGCCAGGTCATGGGCGTGCATAGGATCACCTTTCCTTTATATCCCGGGCATTGTCCCAGGAAAATCAATGATTGTTTCCCCGGCAGGGGAGGCTTGCACAAGGCACAAGGAAACAGCATGTGGCTGGTGCCGCACAACAAAATGTACGCAGGGATCTTAAGGCGGGAATAAGTGGAAAACCTAAATTTATATCCGCTTCCCTGCGTCGGCATTATCCGCATCAGGTTCCAAGGGTCAGGAAAATTTTCCTTCTCAGCCTGTTAAAGCACCCCCAGCAAACGTTATTTTGACATTGCACTATGGATGGAAATCAATGATTTGTCAATACATTAAACCCACCCGAATAAGGCAATTAGGTCTATTTTTTGGACGTATATCAGAATGAAAACAATTTCTTAAACTTTAAATTTCCAGCCAGCTCCGTATTCACCTGTATGGCCATTTCTCTGCACTCAGACACCGTTTGTCCAATTTCCCCAATAACCAGTGAAACCTGGCTGATATTTGAAGTGATTTCATTGGTTGCTTTGGCAGTCAAATTCAAAAAACTCGAACATCGAAAAGAGAGTGAATCCCACAGAAAATATTATTTGAACGATACCCCTAAATAGAGCCCGACCGAAAACCGTAAATTTTGCCGATTACGGCGTTGGTCTGAAATTTTAATCCTCGAAATACTTCATGTATTACTCCGGTTAAAATTTTACCCCGCCTTGTACTCAACAAAATTTCCAGGTTTTCGTTCAGACACTAAATAGGACCTTGGGTGCAAATCGAAATTGTATGAAGCCCGCCGCCCGGCAGTGTCAGGTCTCAGCTATCTATTGATTTATTTAACAATTTGCCATAATATTATTTCCCATATTTCCGAATTAACTATCCAGTATAACAGCCATGGCCTGACCCGGCATATCAGTTGCCGGACTCAGCCCGCAACGGAAAATGAAGCCAAAATCAATCCGCGTGTGATCGTTTCACATCCTGTTGTCAGGCGCGATGCGATTTTGATCTCGACCTATGGTCATAACAAATCAGGTAACGAGTCCATGCTCGTCAATTGAAAGCTTAAATTAGAATAGGGGGAGAAGTATGAAACTAAACCTTACATCAAAATTGCTGATTCCTCTTGGTTGTTTGGTGGCGTTGGGACTTATGGTTGCAATTTTTACTGCCTACATCAGTGCCAAAAACGGTTTGGAAAAAAGTGCGACCTCAAGACTGCTGCAAACAGCCTCCGCAACCGAGACCAAAGTATCCCAGTGGATACAGCGAAATGCGATCACCCTGGATACATGGGCAAAAATGGATGTCATGATCAATAGTTTATCTTCACCAGACAATGAGGCCTATTTGGCATCTGCCAGCCATCATATGAAAGACTATGTTGACACATATAACATATTTTCAGGCATGCGCCTGACTGATAACAAAGGAATCGTTGTCGCCTCTTCCCATGCCGACATTATTAATAAACTGGATGTTTCTTCAAGGGAATATTTCAAGGTCGGCTTGGCCGGTGACCCCTTTATTACAGCGCCGTTGCGGAGTAAAACAACGGACAAACCCATACTGGTAATGGCGAGCCCGGTGAAAAAATCCGGCAGGGTCCTGGGTATTATATATGTGGTTGTGGATTTGGGGGCGTTTACCTCCGCCCAACTGGATACAATCAAAGTGGGTGAAACCGGATATGTATATATGCTGAATACAAACGGATTGACGCTGGCCTACCCGCCGGACAAAAAGAGAATCATGGACTTGAATGTCAACAATTTTGAATTCGGCAAAAAGATAATGGAAATGAAAAACGGGGTATACCGGTATGAATATGCAGGCATTGATAAGATGGCCGCATTTAAAGAGATTAAAAAAACGGGATGGATCGTTGTGGCCACGGCACCGTCTGACGAAATTTTCGCCGAAGCAGACAAAATTCGAAATCTGCTGATGGTTATTGGGGCCGTTTTGACGGCCATTCTTTGCGCAGGTATTGTTATTCTGGCCAGGGTTTTTATTATCAATCCCCTCAAAATAGTCGTGGAGGGACTCAAGGATATTGCCGAAGGTGACGGAGATTTAACGAAGCAGTTACCCGTAAGCAGCCGGGACGAGTTGGGGGAATTGTCCCGGTGGTTCAACACTTTTTTGCTAAACCTTCAACAAATCATAAAAGATATTGCATCCAGTTCCGGTCAGGTGGGACAATCTTCGGGCAATTTACTGGAAATTGCCAAACATTTAGCTGAACAGGCCCTGGATGCATCTCAAAGATCAGATTCGGTTGCTGCTGCATCCGAAAAAATAAACGAAAATATGAATGAAGTCTCCCAGACAATGGGCACCACCAAGGATAATGCGAATATGGTGGCTGCAGCAACAGAGGAGATGACCTCAACGATTAACGAAATAGCAACGAACTCGGAAACGGCCAGGACCATTTCAACCCAGGCAGTGGAACAGGCAACAACCGTATCTGAAAAGATGACGGAACTGGGAATTGCAGCACAGACCATAGGCGCCGTGACCGAAACAATTAACGACATTTCAGAACAAACCAACCTTTTAGCCCTCAATGCCACGATTGAAGCGGCCAGGGCGGGAGAGGCAGGAAAAGGATTTGCCGTGGTGGCAGGGGAAATAAAGGAACTGGCCACTCAAACAGCCAAGGCCACAGCAGAAATAAAAGAGAAGATCTCAGGCGTTCAGAAAACAACCATAACAGCCACGGATGAAATAAACGCCATTTCTACAATTATTACCGACATCAACGATATCACATCAACCATTGCTGCAGCCATCCAGGAGCAGTCGTCATCCACCATCGAAATTACAAATAATATAACTCAAACATCCCAGAGTATTGAGGCAGTGACGGAACGTATTGTCCAAGGTGTTAACACCATTGAAACCATCAACCATGATATTGCTTCGGTCAATACCTCAATGGGGGGCATTTCCGACGGCAGCAACGGGGTGCAAGCAAATGCCGAAGAACTCCAGCACATGGCCACTGAACTTAACAACATCATTGGAAAATTTAAGTATTGATTCCAATGAAATAAACCATACGACAAAAAAATTTATACCGTGGTGGGGTAACGCTGCACGGTTACCCACCCTACCCGGTTCATTTCAGTGAAACGCTTGATCACAAAAGGTCAAGCGTTTCTTCATTTTGCCTAGGCCCATGACTATTCAGACGGAATATACGCTAAATTCGCATCCAGTTTATAATCCCATGGCAGGCCTTCATTGACCCATCCCCCAATTTTTCTTTGCCCATAAAACGCGCTGTGTTTATTTTTGACTTTATCGCCTTCAAATCCCCCCAGCATACTGAACAGCTTCTCCTTGGCAAACCCTGCCTTGATCGCTTCATCACAGGCCATACAGCTTCTTTTCCCGCTGCGGCACATAAATATAAGCTTATCTGTTGATGGATTGAACTTGGCCAAAAGTGCCGTTCCAAAATCAGCGTTCATGGTCATCTGGGGAGAAAGGCGTCCATTTTTTTGTTCTAGTTTATTGGTTAAAAATTTTAAAGGGATATTACACGCCCCGGATGGATGACCTAAAAACACATACTCGGCCGGCGTTCTGGCATCAATGATAAAGGTATGCCCGGGATCATCCAAAACCATCTGATACGCTTGGGATGGTGTTACATCAACCCCTTCATGATCTAATTTTGATTTGTAATAATAACACTCGGAGCAGCTATAGCCTTCATGCTGATGCTGGACAATCTGATGGGTTGAATTTTGTGAGGTTGTTGTGCATCCGGTACAAGACAAAAATAAAATCATCGAACAAACGATCAACTTAAAAAAATTTTTCATTGTTTTACTTCCCCCTGTGCTTAATGAAATTTAAGAAAAAAAGAAACAGAACAATTCGCGGCATCGCACCTTATTGGTCGCACGTATGTGGATCTATCATTTTTATGAATTATCATGAACTTAATTTGAATGAAATGATTAAACGCGTTTTTGAAAATTAGGGCTTGATCATAAGATCCGCCACCTTCTGTAGGGGCAATCCCCTGTGGTTGCCCCCCGTTAGGGCAGGCACAGGGACCAGCCCCTACAATGGCCGACGGTAGAACCAAGCCCGAAATTTAAATCAAGCGGGCAAGGCTGGTCCTTGCCCTTTTCTCTTGAATTATACGATTAGGAAAATTAGTTGACCATACGATCGTGGCCGGCCCACTCTTTTTCCCGCAGTTTGAACTTTTGCAGCTTGCCCGTGGCGGTTTTGGGCAGGGGACCGAATTCAATGGACTTGGGCGCCTTGAACCGGGCCATATTTTCCTTGCAGAAGGCGATAATCTCGGCCGGATCGGGATCGGTGCCGGCCCGGGGTACAATAAATGCTTTGGGCACTTCACCCCATTTTTCGTCGGGCACGGAAATTACGGCCACTTCCAGCACATCCGGATGGGTGTAGAGCACGTTTTCGATTTCAACGGTGGAGATGTTCTCCCCGCCTGAAATAATGATATCCTTTTTACGGTCCATGATCTGCACATAGTTGTCCGGATGCATCACCGCCAGATCGCCGGAATGGAACCAACCGCCCCTAAACGCCTCGGTGCTGGCCTGGGCATCTTTATAATACCCGAGCATGACGTTGTTGCCCCGCATGACGATCTCACCCATGGTCGTTCCGTCCCTGGGTACCGGCTCCATGGTGTCGGGGTCCACCACATCCATGTGCTCGGCCACAATATACGGCACGCCCTGACGCGCCTTGATGCCGGCCTTGGCCATGGGTGAAAGGTCATCCCATTTGTCCTGCCACTGGCATACGGAGTGGGGCCCGAACACCTCAGTGAGCCCATAGGTCTGGGTGATGTTGGCCCCGATACTTTCCATGTTCTGGATTACCATGGGTGCAGGCGGTGCACCGGCGGTCATGATCTCCAGACTGTTGGAAAGGTTGACATCGTTTTCCGTGGCATAAACGGACATGCCGATGAGAATGGTGGGCGCGGCACACAGATGGGTAACACCCACTTCGCCGATGATTTTATAAATTTCCGCAGGATCAACCTTTCTTAAACAAACATGGGTAGCGCCCATGGCGGTGAGGCCCCAGGTAAAACACCACCCGTTGCAATGGAACATGGGCAGGGTCCACAGATATTTGCTGTCCAGATCAATCTTAAACTCCAGCAGCTCGCCCAAGGCGTTGAGATAGGCGCCCCGGTGGTGGTACATCACGCCCTTGGGCCGGCCCGTGGTACCGGAGGTATAGTTGATGGCAAGGATTTCCCGCTCATCGTCAATGGCCAGGGCAACCGGATCAGCCGGGCTGTCCGCCAGAAAATTTTCATATTCAGGACCGTCCAGGGGCATGCGGTCATCAATGTCACAGATGTTGATAAAGCTGGTTACGTTGGTCAGTTCGGACACCACCTCGACCAGCACGTTGCCGAATTCATTGTCCGCCACCACCACTTTGGCGTCGGAATGATTGATGATATAGGCCATTTCAGGGGCAGAGAGCCGGATATTAATGGACACGAGAGCCGCGCCCAGCAGCGGCACGGCATAATGGGCCTCGAGCATGGGCGGGGTGTTGGGGCAGATAAATGCGACCTTGTCTCCCCGGCCGACCCCCCGGGCCTTCAGGCCGTTGGCCAGACGAAATACCCGTTCCTGGAACCCTGCCCAAGTATAGGATTTGTCCCCGTAAATGACTGCAGTTTTTTCCGGATAAACTTTGACGCTTCTTTCAAGAAAATTGGTGGGACTTAAAATTTCGTAGTTAACGCTTCTTTCCGACATGGCAGGGCTCTCCTTGTTTTCTATGAAAGTATAATAAATTAGACAATTACTTTCACGGCTTGTTGTGGGTCGAACCCGGAAAGATTATGACAGACCAGGCAAGCCCATGACTGTTAATAACAATGATAACTGCGTTCCATGCCTCATTAACAACGAATCTTGTAATCGTTCAATCGGCAACTGCCCCATATTTTTATGGCCGACGATCTGAATGAGGGTAGGTTTAAAACCTACAAATATATTTTCCGGCCTGTTTCAATAAACCCAACAGCTGCGCCAATAAAGGATTTAAGGCTATTTTTTCATTTCATAAACCCAGTGAACGGCCGCTTTGACAAGCTCCGTGTAATGTTTGAGCTGGAGCTTTTCCTTGATATTTTCCCGGTGGGTGCCCACGGTTTTCATGCTCAATTTCAGCCGTTCGGCAATCTCCTTTGAGTCCAGGCCCTCTCCCATGAGCCGGAACACCTCAAGCTCCCGGTTGGTCAGGGTATCCAGACTGAAGCCCACGGCGGACGGTTTTCTTGAAATCATCCGGTTGAGCAGTTTTTCCTTGATCCGGTCACTGGCATAAATATGCCCGTTCAACACCTGGCGCACCGCCTCCACCACCTGGGCAATGGCCCGCTGTTTCATCACATAGCCCCTGGCCCCGGCCATCAACGCCCGTTCCGCGTACATGGAATCATCATACATGGACAACACCAGAATCGGCAGATCCGGACATTTGGCGCGCAGTTCCGCCACCAGTTCAATGCCGTTGCTTTCGGCCAGTGAGACATCCACGATCATCAGATCCGGCATATTCCGTTCAATGATCTGCCGGGCCTTTTCCGCCGTATCTGGACAGGCCACCACCGTCAGGTCCGGCTCCCGGTTGATCAATTCACTCATACCCAGACAGAAAATGGGATGGTCATCCACAATGATGATTCGGGATTTTTGACGCGTCTGAATCATGCCGGGCGTTCTCCTTTTTATCAATTTTTCCGATGTTATCCGATATTATCCGATATTCTCCGGGGCCGACGCACTTAAAATAACCTGGATTTGGGTGCCTTGGGGTCCTGTGTCTACGTTGAACTGCGCCTCAATGATTTTAGCCCGGTAGGCCATGATCTGCAGGCCGATGCCCCGGCCCGAAGGATCTGGATCAATGCCGGTGCCGTTGTCCGTCACCGTCAAATGGATCAGGCCGTCCGACCCATCCCGGATTAACGCAATTTCTATGCGGTCGCCGTTTGAATGTTTCACCGCGTTGTTCACGGCTTCGCGTGCAATGTGGTAAAGATGAATGGCCCATGAGTCGTCCAGGATATCAACGCCTTCGTCCATTTGACACGCGAACCGGATACCGGGGTAATAGGCAAATTGATCGGCAATCTCTTCCAGGGCTGACTGAAATCCCCGGCTGACCAGGTGGACCGGGCAAAGCCCCCGGGCAAGCTGCCGGGTCTTTTCCACGGCATCGTCCATGAGCACGCCCATTTTCCCTGCAAGATCCGCAGCCGGGTCATGCCTGGACTTAAGATCCTCCCGGATCACGGCGGCCAGCCCTGAAATGCCGATGAGATGGGGGCAAAGATCGTCGTGAAGCTCCTGGCCGATGTTCATCCGCTCCCGGTCCCCGGCCTGCATCACCTGCTTTTCAAGATTTTTGGACCGGGTAATATCCCTTAAAATGATGATGCTGCCGGCCAGTTTGCCCTGGGCATCCAGGGCCGATGCCCCGGAGATACTGACATCCACCACCCGGCCGTCCTTGGTCAGCCTGCGCGTTTCAACATTAAATATACCCTGCCCCACCCGGACCTGGTGAATCATGACTTTGGTTTCCGGCCAGCAGGCATCGGGCACAAAATGGTCCATCTTTCTGCCCTTGCACTCTTCCAGGGACCAGCCGAACACCCGGGCAAAGGCAGGATTGATGTAAATCACCCGGCCTTTCATGTCATAATTGACAATGGGGTCCGGGGCCGCTTCCATGAGCAGATAATTTTGCACCCGGCTTTCGTTTTCCGCCTGTTCGGCCATACGGCGCACCCGGATTTCGTTTTTCAACTCCTGGTGGGTGGTTTCAAGCTGATCCATGAACCGGTTGAAATATCGGGCGAGGCGGCCGACCTCGTCTGCGGCACGAATCTCCATGCGAATGGAGTAATCTCCGGCCGTGGCCGCACTGAACCGGGCCATCAGACGGTGCAGGGGCGTGGTAATGGTTCGGCTGATGCCGAATGTCACGGCCAGCATGATACAGAAAAAGAGCAGGGAGATACCGACAAATACATTGCGGATGGTTTTCAGCGGCCGGTACAGCTCATCCAGATAGGATGAGGAGGCCACAATCCACTGGTATTCGGGAATATAGTTAAAGATCACCAGTTTTTTGCGCGCCCGGGTCTCCCCGGGGTTTTTCCAATAGTAAACCGACCGGCCCTTTTTGCGCTGCATCATATCTTTGAGATATTGATTGGGCAGTTCCGGGGTTTGAAAAATATTTACATCCTGCAGAACCGGATGGATAATGGCCCGGCCGTTTTTGTCAAAAACAAAGGCATAACCGCTTTGCCCGAATTTTAAGGAGAGAATGCTCTGCCTGAAATCCCGGACATTGACAAGCCGTATGAACTCAGCCCGATAGGCCGAAGCGGCAATAATCCAGTCCCAGGGTTCAAAATGGGCCATATAAACGGCTTTGGGCCGACGTTCTTTTTCCTCGGGATTCTTCCATTCATACTCCAGGTAGCCTTGTTTTTTTTTCATCATCTGCCGGACAAAATCGTGTTCCGCCACATTGATGCCGATCAGTCCGCCCCTCGGGTGCACGGTGACATCCCCCCGGCTGTCAAGGCAGTAAAGGTAGCCCGAAGTCCCGATGGTCTGGCTTAAAATGACGTCAACCGCCCTTTTGCGTGCGTTCTCCCGGGAAATGTCACCGGCCATGGATCTTTGGTACAAATCGTTGAGTATGTCCAGATTCTTTTCCGCCACAGCCCGAAGATGATTTTTAATGGCCACATTTACAGAGGTCGTTACCATATTGTAAATCATGGCGGTGGTGTTGGTCAGTTCGCTTTCAATGCGGTCCTCGATATTGTTGCGCACATACACATAGATGAACAGGTTGCACAGAAACATGCACAGAAAAAATATCAACGCAAAGGAGATAAGGAATTTATACCGGATCTGAAGAGAAATTAAAAAAAGGCGGAACCTGGAAAAGATACCCGGTTCAATCATTTTTGCTGCATGCGAAGTTTTACGTCCCGTCACGCCACCGTCTCCTAAGTTGTCGCCCTTTGGGCTGGCTGTCAGCCGTTGGTTATTAGCTGTTAGGACAGGCAGGTATGGATTGTCAACGATAATGTTGATATAACGGCTGCGGGCGGACTCAAACAACCAGGCCACCTCACCTTAAAATATACAAAAACGGAAAATACCATGAAATTCAAAAAAGTTATTGCCCGGTTCGATGCAGACAACGTTGAACTTGCCGAAGAAGTGATCTGCCATATTTTCTTTTCATTCAACCTGAAAGGCGTCATCTGCGAGGTCCCCATCCCCGAACCCGATGAGGGATTCGGCACCCGGACCCTGGAACAACCAGAGCATAACAGCATCATCGGCTACCTGCCGGATACGGATGATTCGGATATCATGATTTCCAAAATCAAAAATCGTCTGGCCGGCTTGTCGGATATGGATGTGCAGGTGGATGTCTTATCCGAACGTGTGGATGAAAAAGACTGGGCCCATGCCTGGAAAGAATATTTCAACGTGGCCCGGATCACCGATAAAATCGTGGTCAAGCCCGAATGGAAAGACTATACCCCGGCCCCGGGTGAAGTGATCATCCACATTGACCCGGGCATGGCATTCGGCACGGGGACCCACCCCACCACATACATGTGCCTCACCCTTTTAGAAGACTATGTACAGCCAGGCACAACCCTTCTGGATGTAGGATGCGGATCAGGTATACTGATGATCGGCGCCGCAAAGCTTGGGGCGGGCACCATGACCGGCATCGATGTAGATCCCATGGCCGTGGATATCACCCGGCAGAATTTGGAAAAAAACGGGATCGCGCTGGACAACGTTACCCTTGTGGCCGCAACCTTGGATAAAACCCCTGAAATCCAATACGAGCTAATCTGCGCCAACATCATTGCCCAGGTGATCACAGCCATCATGCCGGATATCGCCACACGGCTGGCACCACACGGGAACGCCATTCTTTCGGGCATCATCAAGGAGAGATTACCGGACATTTATGCCGCCATGGATGACCAAAACCTTGAATGCGTCAAAAAAACCACCGACGAGGAGTGGGTGGCCCTTGTGGTGCGTCATAAAAAAATAGGATGAATACGTGTAAAAACATTCCATGGTGCCTATGCCGCACCATGAAATGTTTTGTACATTTAAGGCTGGACTGCCGCCTGTTACTTATAACAGCCCGGAATAAAACCGCCCAGGGTTCAGAATAATTCAAGCCGGGTTCGAGATCTTCAGAAAGAACTACTTCGTAAAAAGTAGTTGGCCTGCTTGGCATGGGCATGGTCAAACCCAAGGATGGTTTCTACCTGTTTTGCTGTTATCTCGGGATCAAATCCACACCAATCGTTAAGTGATTCACTCAAAAGCATCGCAAGTTCTCCCTAGTTCTCTTGCCGAGAATAGAGTCCCTTAGCAATTTAGTCCCGGCGTTGTATTTGATTTGTAATTATTTTCAGTCAAAAGTCACGGTGGAACAATCTTGACCGTAAAGATCTTTGACATGTTGATTATTTTTTAAACAACCAGATAAAAATTCCAAATTTGCTCAATCATTATTCCTGAAATTAAGCACTTCTCTGATTTTGGCACTCAGGTCGTTCATTGTGAATGGTTTCTGGATAAAATGAACGCCCTCGTCGAGTACACCATGGTGAGCAATAACATTGGCTGTGTAGCCAGACATGAATAAAGGAATAAGGCTGGGATATAGGGTTAACAGATTCTTGGCCAAATCACGGCCGTTCATCCCCGGCATGACCACATCGGTCATCAGCAGATGGATTTCGCCGGCATGCTCCTTTGCCAGACGGATGGCCTCGGCCGGCGTGGCTGCCGCCAGGACAGTGAAGCCCTGGGTTTCGAGCATATCCCTGGTCATGTCGAGGATCAGCAGTTCGTCTTCCACCAGCAGAATGGTTTCATGCCCTCGGGCTGTAGGCTCGACCGTGTCTGTTTGTGTTGTCTGTCCTGTCTTGGTCGCATGCAGGGGTAGGTACACTTTAAAGGTAGTTCCCTGGCCCGGTTCACTGTAGACATTGATGACGCCGTTATTTTGCCTGACGATACCGTACACCGTCGCCAACCCTAAGCCGGTTCCTTTGCCCGTTTCCTTGGTGGTGAAGAAGGGCTCGAACAAGTGCGCTACGGTTTCGGGATGCATGCCGCAGCCGTTGTCGCTTACCGCCAGAAGTACATACTCACCGGCTAGGAAATCAGCATGTTTGGCGCAGTAGTCTGCGTCAAAGGAAGCAGTGCTGGTTTCAATGGTGACCTTGCCCGTGTCACCTATGGCGTCCCGGGCGTTGACACACAGATTCACCAGAATCTGGTCAATTTGAGATGGATCAATTTTGATTGCCCCAAGTTTTCCGCCCGGCAACCAAGCCAGATCGATATCCTCGCCAATGAGCCGAGTCAGCATGTTCACCATCCCTTCTATGGTCTGGTTCAGGTCGAGCACTTTGGGGGCAACGGTCTGTTTACGGGCAAAAGCCAGGAGCTGGCGGGTGAGGCTGGCGGATCGTTCTGCTGCGATGTGGATATTCCTCAGACTATCATACGCCAGGAGGGAGGTGTCCATCCTATTCATCGCCAATTCGGCATGACCGAGAATCACTCCGAGCATGTTGTTGAAATCATGAGCAACACCCCCGGCCAACCTTCCAACAGACTCCAATTTTTGAGATTGGATCAATTGTTCCTGCATCTTTTCTCGATCCGCCTCGCCCTGAACTCGATCGGTGATATCAATTGTGTAACCAGCGAGAAGATTTCTTTCTCCTAACCGAATGGGGAACTTGATGGTTGTGTATGTGCATCCATTCAGGACTTCTTCACGCCGCAGAATCTCTCCTTGAGAAAAAACATGCCAATCATCGGCGTTTATCTGCGCCGCAAACTCGGGGGGGAAAAGCTCGTCCATGGTTTTGCCGACCATCTCTGCGACCGGCATGTTGACCAGGTTCTGTAAATTGTCGCTGGCCTTAATGGTACGGCTGCCGGTAGAACTCACCTCTTTAATGTAGGCGTAAATTGGTGAGTTTTTGATGAACTGTGAGAGCATTTCATTGGTGGTTCGCGCCTCTTCTTGGGCTCGCTTGATGGTCGTTATGTCGGTATGTGTACCAAACATCAACAACGGATTGCCTTCGGCGTCACGGGTGAAAACTTGGCCACGGTCAAGTATCCATACCCAATGGCCGTCCTTGTGCTGCATACGGAACTCGCAATCATAGCTGGCGGTTTTTCCTTCCACGCATGCGAACAATGCGTCCTTGGCGACTTCAACGTCGTCAGAATGGACCAGTTTTTCCCATGTGGTGTAGCTAAAAGGCCTCAATTCCTTGAGAGTATATCCGAGCATTTCAGCCCAGGTCTCGTTAAACACGGTTTCATTGGTTTGGACGTTCCACTCCCAGACCCCAAGGCGTGAACCGTCAATCACAAACTCCAGGCGCTGGCGCTCATGCTGAAGTGCTATTTGACTGCTTTCCAGTTCGGCAGTCCGTTTCCGCACGGCTGATCTCAATGAATAATTCCAAACCAGGAACAGCAGGAAAAAAAGCGCTATGGCACCACCGGCCGTCAGGATCTCGTTCCGGGACACCTTTTGAAAAAGGGGTGATCCGAGCCATTTCTTTTCGATATTTTTAAATTCATCGGGAGAGATTAAGGCAAAGCCCTCTTCAATTTTCCGCAACATTGCAACCTTGCCTTTTTTCACCGCACGGTGAAATTGGCCGACATAGAGCGGCGGTGATGCCTTGAAATTGTTCTGAAGGTTATATTTGTGAATAAAATAGAGCGCTGGCGGAGTGTCGATGACAAAAACGTTGACCTTGTGTTCTTTGGCCGCCTGGACAATATCCTCATACCCTTTGAAAAAGATCAAATCTTTGACCCCACGGCCTAACAGCATGTTTACCGCGGCATCACCTTCCTTGACGGCAACGGCAAATCCCTGCAGAGAATCGGCTGTAGTGATGGCGCTAATGCCCTTGTCGAAATACGCAGCCACCTCGATGCTGGTATGGGGACCGCCGAAATCGAGCCAGATTTCTCTCTCATCGGTTTTAAAGACAGTGTCTATAACATCATATTCGCCAGTCTTCATGTCCCTGAGAGCGTCTTTCCAATCGACGGAGGTTATCTTTACTTGGGTACCGGTCTTCTCCTGCCACAATCGCCACTGATCGACCAGGATACCTTGGGGCTGTTTCTCGTTATCGATAAAGGTGTAAGGAGGATAGTTATTGTCCATAACTACCCGCAGGACAGGGGGTACGGTGACGGCAGGAGGAGAGGCATGGCTCTGAAACCATGGAACATTGCTTAGGATCAGCAGGATGCTGAGGGCAATAATACGAACGGCTATACCTATCCTTATGCGAGATAAAAGCATGTACTGTCCCTGTATGTATACAACGTGAGGATAACCGGGTAGTTTGGCCGGTCAGCCTGATTTGATATGCTGAACATCACATAATCCGTTTACCTTCATTATCCTTTTCAATCTGCTTCTCTTGTTCCCGATACCGATCCCAACGAGCCCCTTATCCTCTCGAAGATCCTGGTTGCTCTATTTAGGTCAATCTGACCAGGCTCCACCATACCTTTCAGGTATACCAAGACACAAGCGTGATACGATTAAGGTTCAGGAGAAATGTGGACTTGACATATAGAACCGTGGCGAGGCCACTATTGCACACAAAGAATCCCATTTGCAATTATTTATGGCACTCCATATGGCCATGTTGATCCGGTCGATAATTCCAGCCCTCAGCTTTTCGATATCCAATTTCTCGTCTTTTGACATCATCCTTACGGCTAGCGGTAACGGTAAAGCAAAATCTGCTGCTTTCTTACCGTTGGGGAACAAGCCCTCGCATAAGGCGCCTTCTCGAACAATTCGACGTCGTACACACGCCACCCTTTCGGCATCCTGGAGATAGAACGCAATTCATCGCCAGGATGCCGCCGTAGCCGATGCGGTATTCGGTCAAATTTGTCATTTTTTTAGGAAAGTATCAACGTTTATTAAATGGTGATGTAATGAAAGTGCAAATAAACGGGAGAATAAGTAGTTGTCCGGTTATCTTGAGCAATCTGATATCTAACCGCATATCATAAAAAATATACAGATAACCGGATCGGTTATCATCTTAGTATCAACCTAAATTGCATATCAGTATGGTTGACGCGTGTAAACATTATTCAGAGTAAAATTCTTTGATAAATGATTTGATAAAAGTTAACCATCCTTGTGTCAGCCTATGTTTTTGGAATGCTAAAATTGTCGTGCGGTATCCGTGCAAACAAGCAATACCAAGGAGAGTACTTATGGTATTCAGTGTCGCTGATCCAAGTTTTAAACCAGGCAGGAATAACAGAAGTAGCCAACGCCTTCAACAACAAGCATCACAGCGTTCATGTATAGACAAATTGAGCATTTATTAAACTCTAACTATTAGGTAAATTTTTCAGAAATTCAGCAACGGCCATCCTCACCTCGGTACGATGTGTAAAAATGGCAACATGCTCTCCTTTTTCGGCTAAATATAATTGGGCATCTGCTATTTCTTCTGCTAATCTTCTGCCATGCGCATTGCAAGGGACGTGTGGGTCGTCAGTACCGTGAACAATGAGAGATGGAACCGTGATCTCATTTAAGGCATAATCATGGCTTTGGGTGATTCTGATATCATTGATTGTACCTGGAAGGCGCTTGGCCATATCATCCATCATTCCTGTTGAAAGCTCTTTGAATAGCTTCATAGTTTCGCAATCTCTGGTAGTTTTGGATAAAACATCAGGAAAGGAGACCGATTTCTTTAAAGATTTTTCAATATTATTCTCCACTCTTCTACGCATCATATGTACAATTAATGGAATACGTGCCAAGATTTTAATAACATTGAAACCAAACGGTATTGGTGTTTTATTTTTTCCAGCTGTTGTTGAACACAAAACAAGAGCTTTGCAGCGGCCACAATGCCTTAAAGCAAAATGTAATGCAGAATACCCGCCTCCGGAAATAGCAAATACAATTACTTTGCTGATATGTAAAGAATCAAGGAAAGCAGCTATCAAGTCAGCCTGTTTCTCAGGTGTCTCTCTTCCCTTTAATGGGGTTCTTAGATAGCCTGGTCTGGATATTGATAAATACCTATAACCCTTGGGTCCTATTGTCCTTCCCAAAATATCGGATTGGTCATATCCTCCCATAGCTCCATGAATTGTTAATATGATTTTATTTGAGTCATTCCCCGTATCCCTTTGAAAATATTCAATTGGCCCTAATACAGTCTCAGCCACTTTTAAGCCACTCATGCCTGACATTTGATTTGCTCTCCTTTTTTTATATGAAAGAGTTTGATAACTTATTGAATTCTTTCATTCTTCGTTGTGGGGCGAGCCTGGGTGTTGATAGACCAGGTCGGCCCATGGCCGTTATATCGAAAAAAAGATGGTATATTGGTTCAATTTGTGGACTTTTTGCAGACTTGCCATGCATGGCTTGATGAATAGCCAGTCCATTGACAGTATTCCAGAAGAAAAAAGATAGATCTTCTACAGATCCCTTCTTTATCGTCATCTTAAAACGCATAGTCTTAATTAAGGTCCATGACCTATAGAAACGTATAAACAGAGCCCGGCTTGAAGTATTCCGAGCCGATACAGTTACTCGCCGGATTCCCCAAAATGGGCGGCCATGAGCCCTAAACAATCTTCAGAATATTGATCCAAAAAGTGGAAGAGATCTTCTCCATCAATATCGGCATCCCCGTTAAAATTCAAAACACAGTCAGTTTTTTGCGTATAAATGATCTCAAGATAGGGCCGACCGGTACTGTATTCGCTGGCTTTTAAGCCAAAATTATAACCATCTGAATCCAGTAGCAGACCGTAATTTTGGATGGTTCCATCGGCCCAGCCCTGGACAATCGCCTGCAACTCCACTTCATCGAGATACGCATGGTCGTAGTCATTGTCGGCATTGGTAAACGGCATAACTGCTGAAACTTCCTGGGGATCTCCACCCGGTGTTATCCAGGTTGTCGGACCGGTCGAATTCCAGGTCACATCACCCTCTGTCCAGTCCTGCCCCACACGATAGAGATTAAAATTTTCTCCTACGGCATCAGCAGAGACGGACCAGACATACAGTCCCAGCCGGGCGGACATAATCTTTTTGCCCATCACATCATCGGGCAGATTGAACCGGATGATGAAACGGTCAAAATTGCTTTGATATTGCTTGCCGCCATAGTTGGTGTCCGGGTCGGCGCTTTGTAAGAATGCGTCGCTGACCTCAGTGTCAGGGGTTTGGAGCCGGACGGTCTGGGATTCGGCAGTCACGTAAACCGTGGTTGTATTGGAAGGGTTTGACGTGCCGTTACTGTTTTGTGCGGTTACTTGGAATGTATAGTCATGATACGGCAGCAGATTCGGCAGTGTGTACGTTGTCACATCAGGATCAAGAACGGCCACGGGTTCAAACTCTTCCAAGTCCACTCGCTGATAAACCGTGAAATTGGCCTCATTATCACTGTTGTCCTGCCAGGTGAGCTGGACGTCAACACCGGTAAGCGTCGATGTCAGGTTGGAAGGGCTTTCCGGCGGCAGGTTGGAAATAACGGCGGTGGCGGCTGCCGTGGGCTGAGACCGGCCAAGACCGTCTGCATATGCCAAGGCCCGGTAGGTATAGGTACCGTCAATAAGTCCGGAATGACGGTAACTGACGGTATTCGGCCCTGTGGTGACCAGTACTTCCCACTCGCCGTCCACTTGGATTTCAATGATAAACCCGTCTTCATTATCACTGTTGTCCCGCCAGGTCACAAGAATTTCACCGGCCGGGGAATCCGCCTGGAGCTGCAGGTTATCCGGGCGCGCCGGCGGATAGGGTCCCGAGCCGCCGTCCCATCCGGCCAGACAGGCAAACAGGGTCCATGCGGCCCGGCCTTTCAGAACACAGTTCAACCTGGCATCGGTATCCCCGCCATCAGAATGGGAACAACTGCTGCAGCCGCTGTAGCCGTCAACGCCTTCGCCATGGGTCAGCTGATCCAGTTCGCCGCCGGGATACCTTGCCAAAAATTCCGAGGCCCAGTTGGCATCCCGGGTCCCGTTCTTATCTGAGTCGTAATCCAGGGTTTCGTTGAGCAATTTATCCAGAAAATACGCGTTGTCCGGGTTGTAATTTTCAATATCTGAAAAATCAAACAAGATCCGGTCATTAGCAATGCAGTGTTGACGAATCTGCCGGTTGGGCGTGTCCGAAGAGTCATGTTCCCCGCCACCGTTGGCATGGGCGGTCATAAAAACAAACTGCACCGGCAGGACGTCAGCCCTTGCATGGGAGCCTCCGGTGCTGAACAAACCGATAAGCCATTCCATGCTGGCAAGGTACAGGTCGATGTCGTGCCCGGCAATATTACACCAGGACCACATGACGACATTGATGGTATCATGGACGTAATTGCCTTCGCCGTCAATTTCCGTAAGATAGTCGTAGGTGGCATCGGCCCAGGCGGCGTAGCTGCTGCCGTCATTCACCGCATCCCCCTGGCTCAAATCCGGAGGGGTTGTCATGGCGCGGTCCCGCAGGCAGAGCACTGTAGAATTAACGCTTTCGGTACTGCTCCACTGGTATTTTCCCGCATAGGCCGGGAAATTGGCCAGCGCATTTAAACCGGTGATGATCTGGCTGCCGTGGGAGGTGTGACTGTATGCAATTTGAAGGTCATTTTTTGCAGCATTGATCCACTGATCCGGAATCCGGGACAGATCCGTGCTGGTATGATCAATGATAAATCCGGCAAAACCGGTACTCGTGAAGAAGGCAACTATGAATAGTGCCGCCAGACATTCTTTAATTTTAACTTTCATCTATTCCCTTCCTGCTTTTAATTTGTTAAACATGCAGACTAATTACTAATTTATTGCGGAAAATTAAAGTATTTCTTTAAATTTTGAGGACTTGGTTCTAACGTCGGGCATTGTAGGGGCAGGTCCCTGTGCCTGCCAGAACGGGGCAACCACAGGGGGATTGCCACTACAAAAGATGGCCGATGTTATGATAAAGCCTAATTTTGCCATGGTGAAAACGACACAGATCGTTGGGAAAAAAGAGGGCTGCCGATATTTCATCGCGTGTCGGCAGTTATGGGGCCCATAAAGAACGGACGCGTGTCGGCGGCCAATCAGGCAGGCTTTCATTCAATGGATCCGGCGGATATTCAGAATCCAATGGATACAGGGACAATGGGGGCCTGAGAAAAAAAGATGCCGCGCTGAAAATGGGCCTGGATGTAAGTGATACCTCACACCTGGGGATTGAGTTGTCATATTTGGATAGTAAAATCGGTCTCCCAGCCCTGTGGCCCATGAGGGTCTCTTCTCAGAAGAAAAAAGGCCGAACCACGCGCCCTGAAGATTTCATTAAAACCATTGATCGAAGAATCATGGAAACATTTAAAATTGATACCCCGGTTGGATCATTTACCCTGCAAGGCGGGTACCCGGACCGCGAGAATCCTTATATCTTAGGGTATACACCTCTTTTGTCGGAAGCCGACCAGACTGATGAGATCACCGAGGAGACCATTCAACTTTCACCAGGCATGAATATACCTTATTATTTAACCGGCGCCTGCTATGACGGCAACGACAAGTCCAATCAGCATCCGGATAGGGCCATGGGCTGATCCGAATGCCCATGGCCGCTATTTTGGGTTTACATCAAAGCCCTGTTGAGTAACAGGTGGCATATGATACTTAAGGCATACCCCAGCGCGATCACCGGGGTCCATTTCAGGTGTCCCCCAAAGGTGTAGGTACCCCGGGCTGCGCCCATGAGCGCCACGCCGGCCGCAGAGCCGATGGCCAGCATACTGCCGCCGGTACCGGCCGTCAGGGTGACCAGAAGCCACTGGCCGTGGGACATGGACGGATCCATGGTGAGAACGGCAAACATCACCGGAATATTATCTAAAATGGCAGACAGGACACCCACAAGGGTGTTGGCCCAGGTGGCCCCGAGATCCAGATACATGAACTGGGAAATCAGCGCAAGATATCCGAACTGGGCGAGCCCGCCCACACAAAGGATAATCCCATAGAAAAACAGCAGGGTGTCCCATTCCGCCCGGGAGATCTTTTTCATGATGTCAAAAGAGCGCCCCCCATGGGGATGGGCGCATTCTGTTTCATGGGCCCTGAGAATGGGGTCATATATATTCTCTCGGTTCTCATGACGTTTGATATGATATGAAAAGATCCCTAAATATCCAAGGCCGAACATCATACCGGCGGCCGGGGGCAGATGCAGCATATTGTGGAAACATACGGCCGTGACAATGGTTGCCCCGAACAGCCCCATGATCACCCAGGCCCCGTACTTCATGGTGACCGACTCGTCCAGGGCCTCGGGCACATCCTTGTCCACAAACAGGCTCATGATCACGGCCGGCACCAGCCAGTTAACCAGTGAAGGCACAAAGATGGCAAAAAACTCGGCAAAGGCCACCTTGCCCTTCTGCCAGACCATCAGGGTGGTAATATCCCCGAACGGCGAAAACGCACCACCGGCATTGGCCGCCACGACAATATTGATGCAGGCAAGACTGATAAACTTTTTATTGCTTCCGCCGACGGCCATGGCCACGGCCCCCATCAGTAATGCCGTGGTCAGATTGTCGGCTACCGGGGAGATGAAAAAGGCAAGAAGTCCGGTGATCCAGAAAATTTTACGCAAAGAAAAGCCCCGGGAGACCAGAACCGCCCGCAGCCGCTGAAACACATTGCGCTCTTCCATGGCGTTAATATAGGTCATGGCCGCCAGCAGGAACAAAAACAATTCGGCATATTCAATCAGGCTGTGCTTGATGGCATCATGGGCGGAGTGGGTATCCCCGATACTGCTGTATGCCAGTGACACCAGCACCCATATGACGCCGGCAGCCAGCAGCACAGGTTTGCTCTTTCTTAAATGGATATTGTTCTCCAGGGGAACCAGTGCATACGCCACGATAAAAAAGATCACCGCAATATATCCGTATGCGGTATTCGTCAGTCCCGCGCCCCCCGCATGGGCCGCCTCAGCCTGGGCAAACCCCAGAACCGGAACCGCCAGAAATCCAATCGTCATAAGTATTAATTTAACAAGATCTTTCATATACGTTACCTCCATTATTTCCTTGGGCGGACCAATGGTCTTCACCCAAAACCATGGACCCTTTTGTCGGCTTCATGATAGGATCTCCACATCGTTAGGAATTTGCAGCAAAGATAAAAGCAAATTATAGAGGGTATATGAATTTCGGTCAAATAGATAATATAGCAACCAATATTCGAAAAAAGTGAACAAGACATGGAATGGCTTAATTACCACCATCTATACTATTTCTGGATAGTTATGAAAGAAGGCAGCATTACCGCCGCCAGCAGCAGACTCAGCCTGGCCCAGTCAACCATCAGTGCCCAGCTGACCAAACTGGAGGAATCCTTCGGAGGAAAACTGTTCAATCGCCAGGGGCGAAAGCTGGAAGCCACGGATCTGGGGCAACTGGTGTTTCGCTATGCCGACAAGATATTTCCCCTGGGGCGGGAACTGATGGATCAGATTCACAGTCGGCCGGTGGTCGGCCCCCTTTCCCTGAACGTGGGGATTGTGGATGTGGTCCCCAAGCTCATGGCCAGAAAGCTCATTGAACCTGCTTTGTGTATGGAAAAAACCGTCCGCCTGGCCTGCCACGAAGGCAAGGAAAAGGATCTGCTGGCAGATCTGGCCCTGCATAATCTTGACCTGGTGATCTCAGACGGCCTGCCCAAACCCGGCCCCAGCGTCAAAACCTACAACCATTTTCTAGGAGAATGCGGCATCACTTTTTTTGCCGAAAAAAAACTGGCAGATAGTTTGCCTGACACATTCCCGGACTGTCTGGATAAGGCGCCCATGGTTATGCCCATGACCATGTCGTGGCTCCGGGGCGCCATCGACCAATGGCTTGACCGTCTCTCCATTCACCCGGTTGTGGTGGCTGAATTTGAGGACAATGCGCTGCTCACGGTTTTCGGTCAGGCCGGAGACGGTGTATTCATGGGTCCCACAATCATTGAATCAGAGGTTCAAGCCCAGCATCAGGTGGAGATCATCGGCCGGTGCAACAACATCAAGGAGCGGTTTTATGCGATCTCCGTTGAACGAATTCTCAAGCATCCGGCGGTTGTGGCCATCACCGACACCGCACGTCATTCCGTATTTTTCAGCAAGTAACATTTACGTCCCGGCATTAGCATTTTGTTAAGTCGAAAATTCTTTACGGAGCGATATGATTATGTGTTAACGATTTTGAAGGTTATTTTGACCTGATTTTTATTTATATCGATACGTTATCGAAGCTAAACTGTTGAAGCTTGATTTGGCCTGAATTAGGTAAATATTAGTTTTAGACCATTCACTACCGTGGTATATAATTTTCAGCACTGAAGCCTTGATTTTATTGAGCAAAAAGATTAGAACAAAACTGGAAATCATCCTTTGCCCTTCGGTCGAGTCGATGGTTGACGGGAAATTCCTTTAGCACCAACAGTCTTGGGCGAACTTGGTCGATTATCAAGATCCATGCTCAACCCACAAAAACGTATGAACGTAAAAATCAATTAAAGCGTTCATACACAAAAAAGAAAAGGAGTGAAGATGAAATTGAAAAAAACAGTTAAAATTTTGATGAGTTTTGTTGTATTTCTGTTTATTGCCTCTGCATCACAGGCTGCAACCTTTAATTTGACCCTTTCCAACCTAAATAACTCATATTCCGACATAGAGGTTTATTCCCTTGTGTTTGCCGGTTTTCCAGAATTGACTGTAGAGGATGATGGCGCTTTTACAGAAACCGGGGTCATCCCAACTTACCTCTATACGACAAGTTCCGGAGGCGATGTGCTGAATTTGGGTATTTCAGGGCTGACCCTTGAGTTTACTGACCTGAGAGGAGACGTAGACGAAAATGGCATCCTCACTTTTGACGACGACCAGTATGTTTACTTTAGATATAATGGTGATACCGTTGCAACGTTTTCGCTGTTAGAGGATTCAGGGGGGTTAGCAGAAAATGCCGTGACCCAAACCTATTATCTTGAACTAATGGATGGATCAGAACTTATCAGTGGTGCTTCCGATTTTGAAAGCCTGATCGTCGCATCTAGTTTTTCGGGTCAGTATCAAGACGGTGGTGTCTATTTTATGAGTGGTGAAGTATTTGCCGCAGTCCCGGCACCGCATAGCTTACTGCTTATCAGTTCCGGTTTATGCTGCCTGGTCGGACTACGCCGTAAAGCTTAATATATTTCAATACCATAGTTGAAATTAAAAAGGAGCCGGATTTCTATCCGGCTCCTTTTTCTTTGCAGTTTAATATCTTGATTCCCTGGCACCAATATGATTTAATCCGTTGACGCAGTAACACATGGAGCCCCACAGGGCCACTGATTTAGCATACAATTTAACGGACAAGGGGATATTTTGCCTGAGCTGACCATTGAAACCGCAGGCCGGACAACGGTAATGCTTTTCTCAGGACGGCTGGACGCTTCAGGCGTGGCCGGGGTTTGGGATACTGCAGTTAAAGCGGTCAAAAAACCAGGCCGTGAAAAAATCCGGATAGACCTTGAAGCCGTTGATTTCATGGACATGGCCGGTGCCGCCTTCGTATCCCATTTAGGCCGCTTGGCAGGCCGGACGCCAACAGAACAATCCGATTTTCTCACCGGCGTCAAAAACGAATTTGCCCCCCTTCTGGAACTGGCTGAAAAGTCAAAAAACCAGGCATCCGCCTCCCCGCCCAAGGTTACCTACATTGAAAAAACCGGTAGAGATCTGGTGGCCTCCCTTGAAGATGCCAAGGTATTCATCACCATGGTCGGAGAGATCACGGCCGCCCTGTTTTCATCCCTGAAAAATCCGGGCCGTGTCCGGTGGGCTGACACCTGGATGGTGGCGGAACGCTCCGGGGTCAACGCTTTGCCCATTGTGGCGCTGATCTCTTTTATCGTAGGACTGGTGATGGCATTTCAGGCGGCCATCCCCATGCGCATGTTCGGTGCCGAAATATATGTGGCCAACCTCATCGGCATTGCCATGGTCAGGGAACTTGGGCCGTTGATGACCGCCATTGTCCTGGCCGGCCGCTCGGCATCGGCCTTTGCCGCAGAAATCGGAACGATGAAGATCAACGAAGAGATTGATGCGCTTACGGTCATGGGCATGGAGCCGGTCAAATTTCTAATCGTCCCCAGGATCATTGCCGCCACCCTGATCACGCCGTTGCTAACCATTTTTTCCAATCTGGTGGGCATCCTCGGCGGCATGGTGGTCATCGTCTCCTTTGGCTATCCCCCCATTGCCTATTACAACCAGGTGGTGGGCTTTGTCTCCTGGGAGGATCTTGCCGGCGGTCTTGTCAAATGCTTTGTATTCGGCCTTCTCATTGCCGCCACCGGCTGCATCCGGGGGTATCAGACATTGCGGGGGCCGTCTGCCGTGGGCGATGCCACCACAAGGGCGGTGGTATCCTCTATTATTTTAATTGCCGTATTTGACGGCATTTTTTCCATAATCTTCTTTTATCTGGGCATATGAACGACACCATTATCAATGTCAGGCACCTTTTTGCCGGGTACAACAACAACGCCATCATGGAGGATCTCAACTTTGACATCCAAAGCGGAGAGGTGTTTGTTATCCTCGGTGGTTCGGGCTGCGGCAAAAGCACCGTTCTCAAACACATGATTGGCCTGGTGCCGCCGGTATCCGGCCAGGTCCTGATCCATGGCGAAGATATGGTGGCTGCCCGAGGGAAGACACGCACCCGCCTGCTTGCCGACATTGGCGTGGCGTTCCAGAACGGTGCGTTGTTCGGCTCCATGACCGTGCTGGAAAACATCATGCTCCCCTTAATCGAGTTTACAGATCTTCCCCGCCAGGCCATCGAAGCCGTTGCCCGGGTCAAACTGGATCTGGTCGACATGGGACATGCCGTTTATCTTCTGCCCGACGAGTTGAGCGGCGGCATGAAAAAACGAGCAGCCATCGCCAGGGCCATGGCCCTTGATCCGGCCATCCTGTTTTTAGATGAACCGTCCGCAGGACTGGACCCCCTGACCTCGGCCGAACTGGACCGCCTGATCCTGGAACTGGCAAAGACCTTGCACATCACATTTGTCATTGTCACCCACGAACTTGAAAGCATCCTGACCATTTCCGACCGGGTCATCATGCTCGGCAAAGAGAAAAAAGGCATCATTGCCCAGGGTGATCCCAAAAAGCTCAAAGCGGACCCGTCAAACCCGTATGTATATAATTTTTTTAACCGGAACCCATCATAATGTTTTGGAACCCGACCCATGACCCAGAAAACCAATTATTTTAAGCTCGGCCTCTTTGTTATCCTGGCCTTTGCCCTGACGGCAGCCATGCTGATCGCCTTTGGTGCAGGCCAGTTTTTAAAGACCGAAACCCTGGCCGAAACCTATTTTAACGAATCGGTCCAGGGGTTGAATGTCGGATCGGAAGTGAAATACAAAGGGGTAAAAATCGGTGCCGTAAAATCCATTACCACCCCCACCAAGGTGTACGACATTGCCTCCAATTATGTGTTGGTCACCTTTTCCCTGTCCGAAGACTGTTACGTGGGGCAGACCGGAAGAACGCCCAAAGCACGCATGAAAAAGGCCGTCGACGAGGGCCTTTCCATATTTCTATCGTTTAACGGACTCACCGGATCAGCCTACCTGGAGACCGATTATAAAGAAAACGGCCCCGATGAACTTGAGATCGCCTGGACCCCGGAAAATATTTATGTACCGTCCCGGCCCAGCAACATCAAACAGGTATCGGATGCAATCACCCGGGCCATGGAAACCCTGGGCTCTATGGATTTCAAAGAGATGAAAAAGGATTTTTCAGCCCTTCTCAAGAGCCTGAACATTACAAAAGTCTCTGACCAGGCAGAAACGTTGCTCAAGGAACTTCGACAGACCAACAAGGCTCTGGCCAAGCTCCTGACATCCGGCCAGGTTAAACAGATGTTGGCCGATGCAGGCGCATCCATGGCAGACCTAAAGCAGATTGTTCAAACGGCAAAGAATCCCATCCAACAGACCCTGGCCGATATCCATACGGCATCGGGCAGTTTCAAGCGCATGACCACCGGACTTGAACAAGGTTACGAAGGCAAATTAACAGACATGGCCGGTCAAATGGAAACGGTTCTGGCCAGCCTTGAAAAAACCTCTCAATTACTGGAAAACATGGTCTGGACCAATGCCGACATCATTGAAAAATCCATCGGCAACCTTGAAAATACCACTGACAACCTCAACCAGTTTACCCGGGAACTGCGTGACTACCCGGGCAGCATCCTCATGAACGCCCCGCCCAAAACATCAATATCAGGAGAGGAGAAATAGTCTGCCATGAACCGCCTTCGACCTTTAACCTGTTTGCTCGGGTTTATGATACTCACCTGCACTTTGACTGCAACCGCCTTTCTGACCGGATGCGGGATCAAAAATGATTACACAAAAAAACAGATGTTCAGACTTTATGCCGACGCAAACGCCCCGGCAGATCAAACCAACCGGGCAACCGGGGCGCCGCTGGTGGTCAAACGCCTGGATATTGCCCCGGAATTCAGTGGCGCGGGATTTGTCTACCGGGCGGGTCAAAGCAGATTCATCCAGGATTACTATAACAATTACATGACATCACCGGGCCGCATGATCAGTGAAGTGATATTTGAAGCCCTGGTCAAATCCCCCCGGTTTACTCCGGCCCCCAGCAACCGGGTTCCCGAAAACGTTTACCAGTTATGGGGCAAAATCACATCGCTTTATTGCGACCGGCGCAATGCATCCCACGTATCGGCGGTGGTGACCATGGCGCTAAACCTTGACCGATTGAACAAAGACGGATTCACAAAGGTGTTGTCAAAAACCTATTCCCGGCAAATCCCCCTGGGCAGCGACACCAGCCCCCAAAGCTACGTTACGGCCCTGAATCGCGGATTAGCGGAAATTGTCAACGAGATTTTGTCGGATTATCAAACCCTGCCGACCCCGGCAGAGAACCAATAGTTTTTTTAGGACGTACTTTTATATGAAATTTCGCCCCTGCATTGATCTTCGAAACGGCAAGGTGGTCCAGATTGTGGGCGGCACCCTGTCCGACAACGCCCAGGAGAGCCTTGTCACCAACTTTGAAAGCGGCCGGACCCCGGCACAATTTGCCCAAATGTACCAGGAAGACCAGCTGTTCGGCGGCCACGTCATTGCCCTTGGTCCCGGCAATACCCAGTCCGCACTTGACGCACTGCAAGCCTTTCCCGGAGGCCTTCAAATGGGCGGGGGCATTCATCCTGAAAATGCACACACCTTCCTTGACGCCGGGGCATCCCATGTCATCGTCACATCTTATGTGTTCTCCAAAGGCCGCATGGACATGGACAAGCTCAATACCCTGGTAAAAGCCGTGGGCAAAAACCGCCTGGTTCTGGATTTAAGCTGCCGGAAAAGAGACGGGCAATTCTGGATTGTGACGGACCGCTGGCAAAATTTCACGGAAATGGCACTCACACCCGCCACGCTCGATCATCTGTCCGCATTCTGTGACGAATTTCTAATCCACGGCGTAGATGTGGAAGGCAAAATGCAGGGCATCCAGAAGGACCTTGTGTCCCTGCTGGGGGAACGCAGCCCCATCCCGGCCACCTATGCCGGAGGGGCGAGCCGGTTTTCAGACCTGGATCTTGTAAAAGATCTTGGCAATGGCCGTGTGGACTTGACCATCGGATCAGCCCTGGACATCTTTGGGGGCACCATTCCTTACCATCAGGTGGTGACGTGGCATGAAAGTCAAAAATAGAGATTTAATCAGATAGTTAAAACGCCATCAAAATAAAAAGCGGCTTGCCATTCATGAATGGCAAGGCCGCTTTTTATTTTGGATACAACGGTGTCTGCCGAATTAATTCCGGCCGGGACAGCGGTTTGTTTTAGATAAATGATTTTATCTTGGCTTCCAGGGTCTCCTTGGGCAACGCCCCTGTCACCTGGTCAACCAAAGTGCCGTTTTTCACAAAAAGCATGGTGGGTATGCTTTGAATACGGTATTTTGAACCGGTTCCCGGATTTTCATCGATATTGACCTTGGCAATTTTAAGCCGCCCCTTGTAAGCGTTTGCAAGGCCGTCCAGTATGGGGCCCACAGCCCGGCAGGGACCGCACCAGGGGGCCCAGCAGTCCACCAGCACCGGCAGGGATGACTGCATGACCTCCTGGTCAAAATCGGCATCCGTCACGTTGACGGGGGCATCAAAAATTTCAACGTGCAAAATTGTGCCGCATTTGCCGCACTTGGGGTTTTCCGAAATTCTGTTTTCAGGCACACGGTTTTTTGTCCCGCATTTGGTACACCGAATAATCAATTGGTTGTCACCCATATTTTTTATCCCCCTTTCTTTTTAATTTTATTGGGCTTGATCATAAGATCGGCCATCTTTTATAGGGGCAATCCCTCTGTGGTTGCCCGCGTTAGGGCAGGCACAGTGACCTGCCCTGCAATAACCGACGTTAGAACCCATCCCATTTTATTAACGTATCGCCACCGTCAGGCGAATCCCGGCAGAACGCCTACGCCCCGCAATGGCAATAACTTGAAAGCCCTAAAATCCTAGCCGGGGCACTGATGGTCACCCCGAAAAAAACGGCAGGTTTGCCGGAATTTAAAAACGTGGTAATGGTGCCGTTTACAATGGTGGACCCGGTGGCAAATACCATGTCGCACCACTCAAGGGGCTCTTCAAAATTTTCACCGGATTCGATCTTCACCCCAAACTTTTCGGTGCCCACGTTATCCGGGTCAAGGTCCAGAACCCGCATGGTGTTCTGTTTGGCAAGGTATTCCAAAAACCTGGGTTGCAAACCGACCAAAAGGATTTTTTTACCTGAAAACTCCGGTTGCTCGATCAGGTTTTCAGCACACTGCACCGGCTCCTTATCCTTACAATGTATGGTCTTTTCACAAAGATTCAAGGATCTGTAAACCGCATTAAGACCTGCAATAAAAATGGCCCGGTCACTGGTTTTTGCATGATCTAATTTTAGCAGGCCGTCCACGGACAAAGAGATGTCCGTATATTCGTCGGTAAACGACTGCCCCACGGCACCGTTGAATGTTGCGGCCATCATCACCTCTTTACCTTTGACAATGGGGTAGTCGTCGTGCTCCGGGGTGCCGATGGCCTCTTTTACGGTCAAAGGCTTGCACTTGATGTCAATTCTTTTGTCAGCCAGATCGTGGCGGACGATTTCTGCTTTCAGGGCGTCTTTCAGTTGAATGTAAATGTCATTAATATTCATTTTATTTCCTCGTATGCGTTCAGGCCGAAGAGCAAATTCTCTTTGTAGGTTCAGTGTATTATTACATTGTTTTTCCGGCTTGCCAAAAAACATAGTTGCTCACTATACTGCTTTAAACTCATATTGGAAACAAGCAAATATCCCCGCATCTCCGGTATACGCTTCAACAACACAACAAAGTTACCGCTTATGCAGATTCCAGGCCGTCACCAGCTCAGCGGCTTCATGCCCCGGATCATCGGCCTCGGATATGGCAGATACAACAAAAAAACCGGCAACACCTGTTTGGGCAAGCGCCGGGATATCGGCAAGTTTGACACCACCGCCCACCACAACGGGGATTGAACTGAGTTGGGCAAGCGTTGTAATATCGTCGATACTTCTTGTAATTCGTTTGCCGTCGATATCCAGCCCGCTGTCCAGCTTGGTCTTGGTTTCATGCAGAGGCCCTGCACCAAAATAGTCAATGAGGCTGACATCGGCATGTTTTATATACTCGAACAATTCATGGGTTCTGGCGGACAAACCGACAACGGCATCGGGCCCCAGATACGCCCGGCACACATCCACGGGGATATCTGTTTGCCCCACATGGATGCCGTCAACCTTGATGCCTTGTTTTCTTGCGGCAAGAATCACGTCGAGGCGGTCATTCACCAGCAGGGTCACTGTGTCGGATTTACCGATTTGTGCGATCACATCGGCCGCCTGGCCGGTGAGTTCGATCAACTCCCTGGCAGACGCAATTTTTGACCGGACCTGAACGCAGGTCATACCGGCGTTCACCGCATCCCGGATAACTGGCGCCACAGGACGGCCCTTGGTATTCTCCGGCCCCACCACAAAATATGCTGAAATATCCAGTTTACCGCTCATGGGAATCCGCTCCTTTTAAAATATCATTCACCTTATCCACCTTGGACGTCATCATGTCCGCAAACCCGGGCCGGACATCAGCTTTCAACACAACGCCCGTCCGGATGCCTTTTTCGGCCAATACAAATGTTGCATCCTTTACCACCTGCATTACCTCATCCCAGGGGCCTTCGATCTCGGTGAACATGGAATTTGTCCGATTTTTAAGACCCGATTCCCTGATAACTTTGATGACTTGCGCCACCTCACGGCTAAGCTCATCGCCTGTGCCGCAGGGTGAGATGGCAACCGAAACCAATGTATTCATTTGTTAAATCTCCTCAATATCAAAAGGGTTCTCTGCAATATCTTCGGGGGTTGCCCGATACAGTTCATCAAGAAAGTGAACTTGAAAACTTGCCGGGGCATCTGTTTTTCCAGCGGCCCGGCGACCGGCCAGATTATACACCGCCGTGCCGGTCAATGCGGCGATAAACGCAGAGCCCGCAGTGGCATAAACCGCCATGACACCGCCCAAAGAGCAGCCAGACCCGGTGATTTTTTCCATAAAATGAGAGCCGCCACGGCAAAGGGCGACAACAGATCCGTCGGTAACCAAATCCTGTCCGCCCGAAACGGCCACAGCCCCACCGGTCCACCGGGCCAGGGCCATCGCCGCAGCCATGGCTGCCGTGACCGGGCCCTGGGAGTCCACGCCCCGGACATTGGATGTTTCGGTACCGCCGGCCAATTCCCATAATCCGGCCAGGGCGATAATTTCCGAGGCATTGCCACGGATGATGCTGGGTTTACTGGCTTTAAAGTCCAGCAGCAACCGGGTACGAAGTTCACCGATGCCGATGGCCACAGGGTCCAGAACCCATGGTTTCCCGCTGGTATGCAAGGTTTTTGCCATGCCGGGCAAGGTCTTTTCATAGACAGGTTCAATGGTGCCCAGGTTTATATAGGCGGCCCCACCCGCCTGGGCCAGAGATTGCGCCTCATCGGGCATGTAGACCATGGCCGCCGAACCGCCCACGGCAAGCTGGGCATTGGCGACAAAATTGATGGTCACCGTGTTGGTGACGGACCCTGCCATGGGGTTGGTCTGCTTTACGGTTTCAACGGCACGAATTATTCCGGCTTGAATATCTTTTTTAAGACTCACTTATCACTGCTCCTTTAACTGGTATAATCCCAATCTCTGCTGTACATACCCCATTCCGTCTTGTTGTCCCACAGACGGCGCCCCCATCTGAGTTTCTGCTATTTCTAACTTTTTTTGGACACTCTTGCCACCTCTTTTTCCAGAACACTGCCATGCCTTCAAATCATCTTAAATAGAGTGGTTCCTTCCAGGCGACAATTCAGCCGAATAGGTCAGCCCAACAATGGGTTCAAGCTCCTGTGAAGGGCAGGAACCACATGGCGGTTTCTTGCTAATCTTTCAATCCTTTGTTATACTTTTCCTTAACGTAAGGGGCGGTCATGCCCCATTAATTTCTCACTATACGCGCCATCAATACAGTAAATATCCGTTTTAAAAAAGCGTTGGCATATCCCTAATCTTGATTTTCATGAAGGAGGAACGATGAGTGACGCTGTAAACGTATACACCCCCCGGCATAAAATCCGTATTATCACCGCCACATCCCTTTTTGACGGCCATGACGTCTCCATCAACATGTTTCGAAGGATACTTCAAAGTACCGGTGTGGAGGTGATCCATCTGGGCCACAACCGTTCCGTAAAGGAAATTGTGGACGCAGCCATTGAAGAGGATGCCCAGGGCATCGCCGTTTCCAGTTACCAGGGCGGGCATATCGAATTTTTCAAATATATCGTGGATCTTTTAAAAGAACACGATGCTTCCGACATTAAGGTGTTCGGCGGGGGCGGCGGCGTGATTGTGCCCGAGGAGATCCGGACCCTTCATGATTATGGTGTCGCCAGAATATTTTCCCCTGAAGACGGCACAAAGATGGGACTGCAGGGAATGATCAACCATATGGTCAAGGCGGTGGATTTTTCCACGGTCACGGATGATCTCCTCGACGTCAACTTGTTGTCTTTTGACAACAAACGCCTGGTGGGCAAAGCGATCACAGCCATGGAACAGGCCCAACATTCCGGCAACGGCCATTTGGATCATTTCAGGGCAGAACTGCTGAAAAAAATCGGCAGCAGAACCGTACCGGTCATGGGCATCACCGGAACCGGCGGTGCGGGAAAGTCTTCGCTCATTGACGAACTGGTTCTTCGCATGACCCATGATGTAAAAGACGTAAAGATCGCTGTAATCAGTTCTGACGTATCCAGAAGAAAAACCGGCGGCGCCCTTCTGGGAGATCGCATCCGGATGAACGCCATCGATAATGACCGGGTTTACATGCGCTCTCTGGCTACGCGAAAAGCCCATTCGGAAATCCCGGAGGCTTTGGGAGACGTCATTTCCGTGGTCAAGGCCGCCGGATTTGATTTTATCATTGCCGAAACCGCCGGCATCGGCCAGGGGGATTCCCAGATCACCGACCAGGTGGATTGCGCCATGTATGTGATGACGGCCGAATTCGGGGCGGCAAGCCAGCTGGAAAAAATAGATATGCTGGATTATGCAGACCTGATTGCGGTCAACAAATTCGAAAAAAGAGGAGCAGAGGACGCGGTCAGGGATGTTCGCAAACAGGTGCAAAGGAACCGGAATGCCTGGGAGATACAGCCGGAAGATATGCCGGTATTCGGTACCATTGCTTCCAAGTTCAACGATGACGGTGTCACCGCCCTTTATCAGGCCCTGCTACAGACCATTTTTGATAAAACCGGAGTTAAATTTGAAAGCCGACTGCCTAAAGTAGATGTGAAAACCTCATCATCAAAAACCGTGGTCATCCCGCCGGAAAGAACACGCTACCTGTCAGAAATTGCCGATACCGTCCGGGACTACCACAAGCGTACGGAGGTACAGGCCCAGGCCATCCGCACAGTGTGGCACCTGGAAGAAACGGCCAAATCCCTTGATGAAAGTCTGCTTGACGGGGATAAAACTGAACTGATTGAAAATTTAAAAAAAACAATTGATGCCGCGAGAAGAAAAGTTGATGGAGAAGCCAAAGAACTGGAAACCCAATGGAAGGACACAAAAGATGCCTATAAAAAGGACGAACTGGTATACATGGTCCGGGGCAAGGAGATCAGAGTGCCTTTGTACACCCGGTCCCTATCCCACCAGAAAATCCCCAAGATCAGTCTGCCCAAATTCAAGGACCCGGGAGAGATCTACCAATGGCTGAGGCGGGAGAATCTTCCCGGATACTTTCCCTATACGGGCGGGGTATTCCCCCTGAAACGGGTGGGAGAAGACCCAACCAGAATGTTTGCCGGAGAAGGAGACCCGGCCAGAACCAACGCACGTTTTCATTTGCTGTCCGGCGATTATGCGGCCAAACGACTCTCCACGGCGTTTGATTCGGTCACCCTGTACGGGTGTGATCCGGAGCGTCGGCCCGATATTTACGGCAAGGTCGGCAACGCAGGGGTCAGTGTGTGCACCCTGGACGATGTCAAAGTATTATACAGCGGGTTCGACCTCAGTGCGCCGTCCACGTCGGTCTCCATGACCATCAACGGGCCCGCCCCTGTCATGCTTGCCATGTTCATGAATGCGGCCATTGATCAGCAGGTGGAAAAATATACACAACAGAACGGTAATGCCCCGACAAGCCAGGTCTATCAAAACATTCGCGAATCGGTGCTGAACAATATTCGCGGTACGGTTCAGGCCGATATTCTGAAAGAAGATCAGGGGCAGAACACCTGTATATTTTCCATTGAATTTGCCCTGAAAATGATGGGGGATATCCAGCAATACTTTACGGCAAACAATGTGCGCAATTTTTACTCCGTATCCATTTCGGGCTATCACGTCGCCGAAGCCGGTGCCAATCCCATTACCCAGTTGGCCCTGACCCTTTCCAACGGCTTTACCTATGTGGAATACTACCTGTCCCGGGGCATGCCCATCGACAGTTTCGGACCCAACCTCTCCTACTTTTTTTCCAACGGTATGGACCCCGAATATACGGTCATCGGCAGGGTTGCCCGCAGAATCTGGGCCATTGCCATGAAAGAGAAGTACAACGCATCAGCACGGTCACAAATGCTCAAATACCACATCCAGACATCCGGCCGATCCCTGCACAGCCAGGAGATCCAGTTCAACGACATACGGACCACCCTACAGGCCCTTTGTGCGGTGTATGACAACTGCAACAGCCTGCACACCAATGCCTTTGACGAAGCCATTACAACCCCGACACAGGAATCGGTGCGGCGGGCCCTGGCCATCCAGATGATCATCAATCGGGAGTGGGGATTGGCCAAAAACGAAAACATGAACCAGGGCAGTTTCATCGTCGAAGAGTTGACGGACCTGGTGGAACAGGCCGTGCTCATGGAGTTTGACCGGATCTCGGAACGGGGCGGTGTGCTGGGGGCCATGGAAACGGGATACCAGCGGAGCAAAATCCAGGAAGAATCGGTCTACTACGAGACGCTAAAACACAACGGCGCACTGCCGATTGTCGGTGTCAACATGTTCCGTGAGCCCGATTCAGAAGACGAGGCAACGGCCCAGGGCAACGGCGGCTGTGAACTGGCCCGGGCCACGGAAGAAGAGAAACAATCCCAGTTAAAGCGCTTGGCCGATTTTCAACGCCGGCATGAAAAAGACGCGCCCCGGGCTCTGGAACAACTTCAACGGGTGGTCCTTTCCGGGGGCAACATCTTTGAAGCGTTGATGGAAACAGTTAAGGTCTGCAGCCTGGGACAGATCACCGGGGCCCTTTACGATGTGGGGGGCCGGTATCGCAGGAACATGTAAGACCGCGTTGGACATATTGACAACACCAATGTTATGTTGGTATAATCTCCAACATGAATGCAGAGTTGATATTAAAAAACCGGCATATAATTTCTGAAACGTCTTTTGCAGAGCTGATTGTATGGCGTATATCAACATCACTTCCGGGGAGCAAGCACAATTTTAAATATCGATTGGCTTTTATAGTAGATAATGCCTGCGTTCTTCGATACGATAACGAAACGGGTAAAGGAGATCATAAGCATATTGGCGATAAAGAACTCCCATATGAATTTAAATCTCCAAAAACTTTAATGCGGGATTTTTGGAAAGATGTAGACAATTGGAGGGGGATAAGATGAAAACCGTAACATTGGGAATATCATCACGAAAGGATATTGAGGATCGCTTTCTATCTGCGTTTGACGGCGAAAATCAAGGCGCTTTTATCAGTTTTGAGACCCCTGCTTTGCTTTTTAAAATTATTTCCGGAAAGCGTTGGGAAATTATCCAGGCCATGACCGGAGCCGGACCGTTATCTATCCGAGAAGTTGCCAGACGATTGGCCCGGGATGTTAAAGCCGTTCATAGTGATGTTCATATACTTTTGAAAGCGGGAATTTTGATAAAAACAGAAAGCGGCCAAATAGAATTTCCTTTTGACGCCATTCATGTAAATTTTGTGCTGGAAGCGGCATGACCGTTCCTGACTGCCAACCTGATCAGGCACTATTGGGTCGGTTCATCCGGTGAAATAAAGCTTTTGATGCAGTGATCCCGGTGCGGCAATTCTGCAAGGCCTTTACCTGAATGCGCCAGGTTCTGAACATGGGTGATAAAGGCCCGGGCATAATCCAAATATGTATCGACGGTTTTTCCGGGCACGTGTGACAGGTCACCAAACCCTTTATACCCGTCCTTGCCCGAGGCGATAAACGCATTGGCCACCACCACATAACTGCGCGCGTCTTCAAGGGGAACATATCGGCCGGAGGTGCGTTCCCGGACCGCCAGCCCGGAAAAGCGGCGGCCAAAGGGCTTGCGCGCATCTATATCGTACCGCAGGCCGTAGGCATAGGGGAACGCCCCTTTTGCATCGTTTTCCAGGACATATTCCAGGGCCTGTTCAAGCACTTGCCGGATACCGTGACCGGACATTTGTATTTCAAACAGGGTGTTTGAAAAGGGCAGCACCCCGTAGACGGTGCTGTAACGAATCGCACCCTGTTGAATACCCGTCCGGACCCCGCCGGCATTCTGAATGCACATGTCGGCATGGGGCACCTGCTCATAGAACGCCTGGGCCACCAGAGGGGCCAGACGACTTCCCAAAGGCATGGGTTGGGTGCCGTGAACCTGGCCCGGCATCCGCACATGGGGCAGTTCCTGGGGGGCGGTCCCGATGATGGTCTCGCCTTTTTCCGCCACCTGCCGGGAAAACTGATCCAGCACACCGGCAACTGCGGCATTTTCAGGGGCAATATCCAGACTTGGCTCCCGGCTGATGCACGCCAGAATCTTTTTTCGCTCAACACCGGTGACGGGTTGGCGTTCTCCTGCGGCATCTTTTCGCCAAAATTGAGCGCCCAACACCAGGTGGGGCTGTCCCGACCAGGCGACCAGGCGGCCTGCCTTGAAGGTCACGTCAAGCTCTCCGAGCACCCGGCCGTGGGACCATGCCTGAACGATGCAGACCGGATCACCGTCTTTGTTTTCGGCAATCACCGGGTAGGCATTTTCACAGGCCGGCCCGTAAGGGGTCAGATCCCCCAACAATGTATGGCTGTGTCCATCCACGATCACATCCACATCGCTGACCTGCCCAGCCAGGGACAAGGTATTTTCAAGTCCGTAATGACTCAGCAGAATAATCCGGCCGATCCCCTTGGCCGCCAATTCATCCACCGCAGCCTGAACGTATCGCACCTCATCGCCGAACACCACCCCGGGCCCCGGCCGTGAAGATCGGCGGGTCACGGCTGAAATGGTCATACCGATGATCCCAACCGGCCGCCCGTCAACTTCTTTCACCACATAGGGGGCAAACAAATGTTCCAGCACATGCCCGGGGCCGACCTGGATATTGGCACTGACCACCGGCACCTTCAACGACCGGATAAAACCGGCCAGCCACATATCCCCGTTGTCAAATTCATGGTTTCCCAAAGCCATGGCATCAAAGGGCATGGCATTCATCACTTCGGCATCTGCCCGGCCGTCAAACAGGGTAAAGTACAAGGTGCCCTGGACCGCATCGCCGGCATGCAGCAGCAGTGTCTGAGCAGGATTGACGGCCAATGCCTCCACCAGCCCGGCAACCCTGGCCATACCGCCGACCTCACAGGTGGTTGACCGCCCGTCGAACGTCAGTTCCACGGTCTGGGGAGCCAGAAAGGAGTGCACATCATTGAGATGCAGGATCTTGAACTTTATTTCCGAAGCAAAAGCACTGCACCCCAAAGCGCCGAGCACCACAATTTCGGCCAGAAACAAAGAAAACCGGACCACAATACCTGCTTTTATTATTCTTCTCGTTGGCGCCATTTAATTAAGACTCAATTTTCAGGATAAGGATAAGGTTAATGTTAAGGACCCTTTTTCTTTCAGGGAAAAATTGTTTAAATACTTCAAAATTTAGGTTGAAAAGACTATAGTTCTATTTAATTTTTACAACGACTATTCTGACATCTATTCCGAAATAGTCAAAGTCATAATTGATTTATCAAGAGATGGAAAATATGAAGTATCGTATGTGTGTGCTGTTGCTGGTCTTTGTATGTTTGTTTGCGCCTGCCGATTCACCGGCAGCCTATCCTGCCGACCCGACGTCGGATACAAAGTGGCCCTACTCTTTTGAGACCGAGGTGTCTGATATTCAATCGAGGTTTAACGCCGCCCGCACCAATGAAAACAGTCAATTGGGAACATCCGTACCGATGCTTGAATTCCCGTCCCAGTCCGATTGGCATGCCAAAAGTGATGAGGAAAAGGCGCTTTGGCTTATCAACCAGGAACGTATCGACCGCGGCCTTAATCCCCTGCAAGGCCTGGAGACCAACGTTACCCAGGTGGCCACAGACTATGCCCAATACCTGTTGGATACGGATACCTTTTCACACAATGCCGACGGCAATACGCCCTGGGAGAGACTCAATAACAATCCATCCATCAATGCGTGCCACGATTTTTTGAATGTGGCGGAGAACCTGGCTGTCCTCTGGGGTGGATGGACATTGCCCATAGAACGGGCGGTCTATATGTGGATGTATGATGACAGCGGCTCCGGTTGGGGACATCGCCACGCCATATTATGGTATCCCTACAACGACAACAGCGGCCCCCAAGGCGCAGAGGGCTTTCTGGGCATTGGGTTGGCCGGCGGAGAACATCGGGGTTGGTCCGATTCGGACATCATTGTCATGAACGTGTTCGATCCCTGTTCAACCTGGTGCGATGCGGTCTTTTGCGCTTATGATTTCAATGACGACGGCGATGTGGACGGCACCGATTTGGTGGTCATCGCAAACCAGGTCGACACAATGTCAATCGCGTCATTTGCCCAGGAATTCGGGACGTTAAATTGTGGTTCAGAATAACGGGCCAGGTGCCTTATTTCTTTTTCTTTGGGTGTTCCAGATAATCGACGCCCTCCTCATCAATTTCCTTGAGTTTGGCCTCAATTGTTTTACACAATGTTTTGAGGACTTTGATACGGGCAAAATATTTATTATTGGCCTCGATCAGGGTCCAGGGGGCATAATGCGTGCTGGTCCGATCGACCATATCCGTAACCGCCTGTTCATACTGTTCCCATTTTTTACGATTCCGCCAGTCCTCGTCTGTGATTTTGAACTGCTTGAAGCCGGTTTTCTCTCTGGCATGGAATCTTGCCAACTGTTCTTCTTTGGTGATCGTCAACCAAAACTTAACCACCACCATGCGATGGCGGACGATCTGTAATTCAAACTCGTTAATTTCACTGTAGGCCCTCATCCAATCGGCCTCGGAACACAATTGTTCCACCCGCTCCACCAGTACGCGGCCATACCAGGATCTGTCAAACATCGTTACGCGGCCTTTACGGGGCAAATGCCGCCAAAATCTCCAGAGGTACGGCTGCTGACGTTCCTCTTCCGTTGGTGCGGCAATGGGAATAACCTGATACCCACGGGCATCAAGCGCCCCTGTGATACGACGTATGGCCCCGCCCTTCCCGGCTGCGTCATTGCCTTCGAATACGGCTATCACCGACGTGTATTTAAACTTTGGGTCCCGGATCAGCAGGTTCAGCTTTCTCTGATATTTTTTCAACTTTTCCCGGTACTCATCTTTCTCCAGGGCCTGGGTCATATCCAATGTCTTCAACATGTTGACATTATCAATGGACGGCATAAGCGGCGGCGCAAGGATCTCCGGAGAAGGGTGGGCATCCTTGCTCAACCGTTCTCGAATCGCATTCAGGATCAGTTTTCCAACGGTTAAGTCCCGGTAGCGGGAATCGACGCCTTCAATGATCAACCAGGGCGCTTCAGCGGTTGAGGTCTGGCGAATAACCTTTTCATGCACTTCACGAAACTTGTCGTAAGCCTTAAAGCGTTTCCAATCACGCTCGGTGACTTTCCAACGGGTTAAAGGATCTTTCCCGAGGGATTGCAATCTTTTCTTCTGTTCTTCCCGGGAAAGATGAAACCAGAATTTAATGATCAAGGCCCCCTCATTTACCAGCATTTTTTCTAATTTTACTGCCCGGCCCATGCTCTGCTCCAGGTCGGCATCTTTTGTTTTGCCATAGACCCTGTTCAGCATCGGCCACGTGTACCACGACCCCAGAAAAACACCAATCTTACCTTTTGGCGGCAAAGCCATCCAGAACCGCCACATCATCGGCCGATCCAGTTCCTCGTCCGAGGGTTCGCCCATACCGTGGGTTTGGATAAAACGGGGATCCATCCATTCATTTAACAGGTTCACCGTGGCACCCCGCCCTGCACCGTCCAATCCACCGACCAGGATAATCACTTGGAAAGCGGAGGATTCGTTCAAGTCCAATTGTGCATGGAGAAGTTCTTCACGCAGCCCAGGCACTTCTTTCTTGTAGTCGGATTTGGAGATTTTATGCCCCAACTCGGCGGATTCAAACATGCAGTTTCTCCTTTACTCGATTAAATCCCATTTATGTCATGCAATTCTAACCAAAAATTAACCGTTCGGATTTAACGATGTCAAGCTTAAAATGCACGGATATCCACCCGAAACGGCTTTTCAATTAACCATCGCGCTTTTTATCCTGCGCACTGGACAAACACAAACTAACCGGTTATTTTAAACGAATGGTTAAAGTTTACCAGAACCTGATACCCCAGATTTCAGGCAAAAAGGAGGCTGCAATGGCGGAAGCAGGTATTAGAGAACATAAAAAAGACCAGTCCATACGCAAAATTTTAAATGCGGCGCTGCTGGTTTTCAGCACCCAGGGATTCAATGGTGCCCGCATTGATGCCATTGCCCGGAAAGCCGGGGTAAACAAGGCCATGATCTATTACCGGATTGGCAATAAACAAGCGTTGTACCAGGCGGTGATTCAGGACGTATACCAGGACCGGACCGCGCAGCTTCGCCGGGAAATCCAGTCCAGCACCACCCCCGAAGAGAAATTAAACACCTACATCGCCAGCGTTGCCGCCATCATGGATGCCCACCCCCATTTCACCCGGATCATGATTCGGGAGATGGTATCCGGCTGGGGCAATTTCGGCCCGACCATTTTTGAAGAGGTCAGCGTGACCATTAAAATTGTCCAGGCCATAATTGACGAAGGTGTGGAAAAAGGGATTTTTGAGAAAACCGATCCGCTGGCGGTTCATACCATGATTCTTGGGTCGCTGATTTTGAATCATCTTACCCAGCCGGTCAAACCCCAAATCATGGCAGCCCTGGACGCATCAGAAATCCCATCTGATATCAGCGGATTTAACCAGCTTGTTCCCCAGGTACAGCGCCTTGTTATCGCGGCCCTGCGTCCCGGTGCTGGTACCCGTGAAGTATAATTGTAAGCCAAACATTAAGAGATAAATGATGCATAAGACAACACAAAAAACGCGCTCTTTCTTTCTGTTTTTATCCGCTGTGCTGATTCTGGTATCACCGCCGCAGACATGCCGTGCCCAGGAACAGCTGACCGTGGACAGGGCCGTCGAGATTGCCCTTGAAAACAGCCTGCAGCGGCGTATGGCTGCCAAGGATGTGGAAATTGCCGATGAGGGACTTGCCCGGGCCCGGTCCGAATTCGGACCGACATTGACACTCCAGGGCGGCCTTTACCGGTACAATGACACCCCCACGATTGTTCAGACCAACCAGGGTCTGGCAAAGCTGAACAATGCCCTGTCCGCCGTGACCTACGGCCGGGTCCCCGAAGTGAGCCTGCCAAGTGACAGCCGCACCTATTACGGTGCAGGGCTCAAAGTGGTCCAGCCATTGTACACAGGCAATAAGCTGACGGCCACCCGCCGCCTGGCCCAGGCCAACCTTGAACATGCCCAAAGTAATCTGGATGCCTCGGACAACGACCTGGCACTGTCTGCCCGAAAAGCCTTTTACACCGTCATCCTGAGCCGTCAGATGGCCGGGGCCATGGACGAGGCGGTGGAGAGCATGAGCGAACATGTTCTAGAGGCCACCGCCTACCACGACCAGAAAATTGTTCCCAAACTGGATCTTTTGCGTGCCGAGGAAAAACTTGCGGATTTAAGGCAGCAGCAGCTATATGCCCACAATAATGTGGATCTTGCCCAGACATCCTTGAACTATGTGCTTGGCGTGGACATGGATACCCGTTACACCTATGAAGATACCCCCCAGACCCTGCCCATGCCCCGGGATCTTGGGACCTGTATCCAGACCGGCCTGGAGAACAGGCCCGAAATCGAGGCAATGGACGCCCGGATCCAAATGGCAAAAGAACAGATTGCCATCGCCCAAAGTGATCGCCTGCCCACCCTGGCCCTGGTGGGGGAAGCCCACCGGACAGAACCTGAAGAGGAAGATCCCACAGCCCAGATCGGCATTGTGGCCAGCATGAATCTGTTTGACAGCGGCCGTACCAGCCATAAAAAAGCCCAGGCCGGCCGGCAGCTTGAAAAGGCCATGACTGCAAAAAAACAGTTGTCCAGGGGCATCCGCCTGGAGGTGGAAAAAGCATACCACGATGCCCAGGCAGCCCTTAAATCCATTGATGTGGCACAAAAATCCCTGGATACGGCCCAGGAGGCCCTGGATGCCGCCCGGACCCGCTACCGGGTGGGCCTAAGCACCTCGTTGGAACGTCTGGACGCCGAAGTGTCCCTGACCCGATCAAAAACCAATCATATTCACGCGTTAAGTATGTATAACATCGCAGTTGCTGAACTGGAACGCGCCATGGGAAAGGAGTAATCCCCGATGAATCAAGGCAGAAAAATCTTTATTATAACGGCGTTGATCTTTTGTGTTCCGGTCTTGATGACCCTGGCCGGATGCGATAACGCGTCGGAACAAAACACCCAAAAAAACACGCCGGAACCGCCCCCCCTTGTCACCAGCATGACCATTTCTGCCCTGAGTCGCCAGCCGGCCCATCAATATTCAGGCGAGGTCCGGGGACGCTACGAAACCGCATTGGGATTCCGGGTCCCGGGCAAAATTATTGCCCGTCATGTGGAAACCGGCACCCGGGTCAAGGCAGGAGATCTACTCATGCAGGTGGACCCCAAGGATATCCAGGAGGCGGTAACGGCGGCCAAGGCCCAGGTTGCCGCAGCCGAAAGTCAATATAAACTGGCAGCGGACCTGCTTAAGCGCTTTAAAGCCCTTTATAAGCAGGATTACATGAGCAAGGCTGAAATTGACCGCTACCGGAACAGTGCAGACTCGGCCAGGGCGGTGTTAAAACAGGCCCGGGCCCAGCTGACCCAGACAGGCAACCAGCTGACCTATTGCGATCTTAGGGCCGACGAAGACGGCGTGGTACTGGATGTCAGGGCTGAAGCAGGGCAAGTGGTGGCTGCAGGCATGCCCGTGGTCATCATGGCCAAAGGGGACCAGCGGGAGATTGAAATTTTTGTGCCCGAAAACCAGGTGGCACAATTTAGCCCTGGCGCCCTGTTTCAGATCAAATTCTGGGCACTTCCCGATCTTGAAATAAAAGGCCGGCTCCGGTATGTTTCTCCCGTGGCAGATCCCATTACCCGGACCTACAAGACCCGCATTACCCTCATTGATCCCCCGGAGACGGTTCGGCTGGGCATGACGGCATCTGCGATCCACGTCGACCCTAAGACCTCCGGCAGCATTTTTATCCCATTGTCCGCGGTCTACCAGACCGGCGATTCGCCCATGGTGTGGATAATTAAAGATCACAAAACCACGCTGCAAAAAATCAAACTCGGCCAGGCAGGCCGCGGCGAAAAGATCCAGGTTATTGAGGGCCTGGTCCCGGGCGATGAAATCGTCACCACCGGTGTACACAAACTGTCACAAGGCCAAACCGTTCGAACCCAATCCCCGGACAAAGAGTTATAAAATGAAACACTTTAATCTTACCGAGTGGTCCTTGAACCACCGGCAGCTTATCTGGTTCTGTATTATTCTAACGGCCCTGGCCGGTACCTATGCCTACCAGGGCATGGGGCGAATGGAGGACCCCAATTTCACCATACGCCGGATGATCATCGGCGTGGGCTGGCCCGGCGCCTCGGCCACCGAGGTGGAACAGCAGGTCACCGATAAAATCGAAAAGGAACTGCAGGATATCCCGGGGCTGGATTTCCTTAAAAGCTCTTCCAGGCCCCAGCAGGCGGTCATCTACGTCAACATCAAAGATACCGTTGACGCCGGCAACATTCGATCCACCTGGTATGAAGTGCGCAACATGGTCAACAACATGAAGGATGACCTGCCCCAGGGCATTTTAGGTCCGTACTATAATGACCGGTTTGACGATGTTTACGGCAATATTTACGCGTTGACCGCAGACGGATTTTCCTACGAACAGATGCGGGAAAAGGCCGAAGATATCCGCCAGGAACTTTTGAGGATCAAAAGCGTTAAAAAGGTGACGCTGGAAGGCGTTCAGCCGGAAAAGATCTACATTGAAATGGACAGCAAAAAACTGGCCCGCATGGGTATTGATCCTTTGCTTGTGGCCGCTGTCATTAAAAAGCAAAATACCGTGACCCCGTCGGGCATGTTCGAGACTTCCACAGACAATGTCTTTATCCGGGTGACGGGTCTTTTTGACGATGTTGCGGCGCTCAGGGAGCTTCCCATCCGGGTTTTGGACCGTACCTTTCGGCTGGGGGATATCGCAACGATCCGGCGGGCCTATGCAGAGCCCGGCGATCCCAAGATGTATTACAATGGGAAACCTGCCATCGGCATTGCCGTGTCCATGGAAAACGGGGACAATATCCTAAAGCTGGGAGAGGAGCTTGAATCGGCCTTTGCCCGAATCAAGCAGAACATGCCTTTGGGGTTTGACATCCACCAGGTGGCCAACCAGCCCATGGTGGTCAAGGACGCCATCGACGAATTCGTCAAAACCCTGGCCGAGGCCATTGCCATTATTCTTGCGGTCAGCTTTTTAAGCCTTGGCCTTCGGTCGGGCATGGTGGTGGCCCTTTGCATCCCCCTGGTGGTTGCCGCCACCTTTCTGGCCATGAAAATGGCAGGCATTGACCTGCACCGGGTCTCTTTGGGGGCTTTGATCATCTCCTTGGGGCTGCTGGTGGACGATGCCATGATCTCCGTTGAGATGATGGCCGTAAAACTGGAGCAGGGGTTTGACAAGGTCAAAGCGGCCTGCTTTGCCTACACCGCCACTGCCTTTCCCATGCTCACCGGAACCCTGATCACCTGCGCCGGATTTATCCCCATCGGGTTTGCCGACGGCATCTCCTCGGAGTTCTGCCGGACCATCTTCCCGGTCATCGGCCTCTCCCTGATCATTTCCTGGGTGGTGTCGGTGATGGTGACCCCGCTGTTGGGCACCTATCTGATCAAGGCAGCCCCCACCTCTGACCATGAAAAAGAAAGAGATATTTATGATAAAACCTTTTACCGGGTGTTCAGGCGAATTCTGATCTGGTGCCTGCGATTTAAGTATGTGGTGCTGATCATCACCGCCGCAGCCTTCGTGTTTTCCCTGTACAGTTTTAAATTCCTCAGGCAGGAATTTTTCCCGGGCTCCGTGCGCCCGGAACTGGTGGTGGACCTGACCTTGCCCGAAGGGGCCTCCATGAAGGCTACGGACAAACAGGCCAGGCGGTTTTTCAATGCCATCGCCGACAACCCGAACATCGACCATTTTGCCTGTTATGTAGGGTCCGGCGGGCCGAGATTCGTCCTCACCTTTGAGCCGGTGGTGCCCCAGTCCAATTTTGCCCAGTTTATCATCGTGGCCAAGGGGCTTGACCAACGAAAACAGCTTGAAAATCAGATCCAGGATCTTCTGGACAATGACTTTCCCAATGTGAGGGGCCATCTGCAGACGCTGCAGATGGGACCACCGGAACCCTACCCTGTAATGCTGCGGGTATCCGGCCGTGACTATGAAAAGGTGCGTCAGATTGCAGGCCGGGTCAAAGATGTGATGGCTGCAAACCCGGATTTACAAAGAATCAATTTCAACTGGTATGAAAAGACAAAAAAGCTTCAACTAAACATAGACCAGGATAAAGCCAGGGCACTTGGGGTGACAAGCACTGACCTGGCCCTGGCCATCCAGTCCCAGCTTTCGGGCATCCCGGTCAGTGAGTTCAGGCAAAAAGATAAAACCGTTGATATCGAATTGCGCCTGGCAGCACAGGACCGGCAGAATCTGGCGGATATCCGGACACTGCCCATCCATGTGGGCCAGGGCAGAACCATTCCTTTAGAACAGATTGCCGATATCCGTTTCGGCATGGAAGAGGGCCAGATCTGGCGCCGAAACCTTCTGCCCACCATTACGGTGCAGGCGGATACGGCGGATGGCGTCACCGGAAACGATGCCACCCGGAGCGTGTACAAGGCCTTAAAATCCGTCAGAGACAACCTGCCGGACGGCTATGCCATTGAAATCGGCGGTCTTTCGGAGCAAAGCAAGAAATCAACAAACTATATTGTGCAGATGGTCCCGGCCATGTTCATGATTATCGTCATCCTGCTGATGATCCAGCTGCAAAATATCCCCAACATGATACTGACCCTTCTGACGGCACCATTGGGATTGATGGGGGTCATTGCCTCTCTGCTGATTTTTGACATGCCCATGGGCTTTTTGTCCCAGCTGGGCATTCTGGCCCTGTCCGGCATCATCATCCGCAACTCGGTGATCCTCATGGACCAGATCGACCGCCAGGTGGCCGATGGAGAGGACCGGTACCACGCCATTATCAGGGCCACGGTGTTCCGGTTCAGGCCTATTATGCTCACCGCAGCCGCCGCCATCCTGGGCATGGTGCCCCTGGCCGTGGACAAGTTCTGGGGACCCATGGCCATCAGCATCGGCGGCGGACTTTTGGGGGCCACCATCCTGACCCTGTTTGTGCTGCCCTGCATGGTAGCGGCCTGGTATCGGGTGAAAGAGTTGTAAAAAGGTTCTAAACCGCAAAAGGTTCCTGGAAAAAATTAGTGGAAAAATCCCGGGGCATCTGGAGTAAATCCGCTTTTACCGGGATGCTGTCCTGGTCAAAGAGCCGCAGACGCCCCTTTTCCATAACAAGTATCCTGTCCCCAAGTTCCCGGGCTTCGTGCAGGTCGTGGGTTACAAATAAGGTGGTCAGCCCGAACTGCTGCTGAACCTGTTTGAATTGAGCGCGCAGATACCGGGCAGTCCTGTAATCCAGGTGGGACAACGGCTCGTCCAGCAGCAAAAGCTCCGGCTTGCCCGCCATGGCCCGGGCCATGGCAACCCGCTGTTTTTCGCCGCCGCTGATCTGGCCGGGATAGCTTTTGGCCAGGTCTGTTATCCGAAACAGTTCAAGAAGAGAGTCGATCTCTTCCCGAAGCTGCTTTTTTTTAAGCCGCCGGGTCTGCATGGCAATTTTCAAATTCTGAAAAACGGTCATGTGGGGAAAAAGATAGAGATCCTGGAACAGATAGCCGATCTTACGGCGGTGTGCCGGCAGGGTATGGACAGCCCGGCCGTCCAGAAGAATTTGCCCGGTATGGGGCATAAAGCCCGCCACAACATTCAGCAAAGAGGACTTACCGGCACCCGACGGTCCGATCAACACGATCAATTCACCTTTTTTAATTTCTAGATGGTCAACACTGACAAACCGGGACACAAGATTTTCTACAACCAGATGATTCATACCATATCTCCTTTATTTTGCGTCCTTAGTAATGAAAGGCTTTTTGACGCACCCCCAGCCATTTAAGCGCCATGAGAAGTAATACCCCAAGGCAGATCAACAGCCAAGCACAGGTGACGGCCAGTTCAATCTCTCCGCTGGTCAAATTCAGGTAAACGGCAATGGGCAGGGTCTCGGTTCTCATCCGGGAGGCACCTGCCACCATCAGGGTGGCGCCGAACTCCCCCAAAGTCCTGGCCCAGGCCAGAACCGCCCCGGCAAGAATGCCGTTTCGGGCCATGGGCAGAACGATGAAACAGAAGACCCGGATATCGGACAAGCCCAGCATGGCACCGGCCTGCTCATATTTTTCGTCAATGCCTTCAAAGGTGGCGCGCACGCTTCTGATAATGAGAGGCGTGGCAATGAAAGTCTGGGCCAAAACGGCGCCTGCCGGGGTAAACAAAAAATCAATACCGGTCTTCTGCAGCCACTGTCCGGAAATATTGGGCCCCAGCAGAAAAAGCAGGCCCATGCCGGTCACCAGCGGGGTCATGACCATGGGGATATCCAACAAAGAATCCACAATGAATTTACAGGGGAATGACCGCCTTGCCATAAGATAGGCCACGGGAAGACCAAGCACCATGGCGATCCCCACCGATGAGACCGAAGTTGTCAGACTTAAGTTAAGTGCAAACCGGGCCTCTTTGGTTAAAAGAATCTGAAAAATATCAAAAAGCCCCACCTGGACCGCCAGGGCGTATAAAACGCCTATCACCCCAAGGCAGCAGATGACAAGAATGCCGAAGAACAGCCGGATCATCGGGGCAGCGCCATAAAGCCGGACTTTATGAAATAAGCCGTTCCCCCAGCACCTGAGACAAATGTTTTGAACTGTTCCGCCAGAGCAGTATCCTTAGCGGTCTTCAATACGGCGATGCCGATGATCTCCGGCGTGTAATATGTTGCCGGGATGTCGAACATAGCCAGGGCATCTTGGTGCATAAACGCATTGGCCCGGGCCACAATGGCGGCATCCACAGCACCTTGCACCACATAAAGGGAGAGCTGATTCACCGTGGCGCCATAGACAACCACATTGTCCAGGAACTGTTTTTCAAGCCCCGCGTTTTTAATAATTTCCATGCTGGTCCGGCCCAGAGCCATGGCTTTGGGGTCACCCATGGCCAGTTTAATGCCCGGCGCGATCATATCTTCCAGGGTCTTAACAGCATGGTCCACTTTTTTATTGACGGCAATCACCGGGGTGTGCAGGACCACCCGGCTGTCCGAGAGCACCAGGCCTTTTTCCTTAAGTTTATCAATATAAAAATAGGAACCGGGCATGAACAGATCCCCGCGCCGGACAGTCCGGTACTTGACCATCTGCTTGCCTGATCCGCCATAATCCACAATGACTTTGTGGCCGGTCTGCTGTTCAAATTGTGCAATGATTTTATCTGTGGGTTTTCTCAGCCCGGCACCGGCATAGAGGAAAAGCTCTTCAGCTCCGGCTTCAACGATAAACAACAAAGAGATACCAACCAAAACCAGCCCCACCAACAAATTTTTCATCCTAAAATCTCCCGCACTGAAATTAACAAACCTAAACTCATGTGTATCAATGACAAGTAAACACGTCAATAAATTTTTAATTAATACATAAACTACAAATTTGTATGGGAGATAAAAGGAAACCGAATGGTAAACAAGGCGCCGGTTAACCGCTCCTTGTCGAGGGTGATGGTTCCGCCGTAATCCTTGATAATGCGGTACCCAATGGACAGGCCAAGGCCGGTGCCTTTACCGGCCGCCTTGGTGGTGAAAAACGGATCAAATATTTTATCGGCAATCCCAGGCGAAATGCCGGTGCCCGTATCCTCAATTTCAATGATCACCCATTTATCAGACACCCGTGTGGTCAAAAATATCTGTTTATCAGATTCAGCCGACTGATCTTGGTGTTCAAAGCGTTCTTCAATGGCATCCCGGGCATTGAGCAACAGGTTGATAAACACCTGTTCCAGGCGGTTCTCATCGGCCGGTATCATGGGCAGATCATGATCCAGATGCTGCACCACCCCAATCTGGTGGAGCATAAGCTGTTCTTTAAAAATATCCAAGGCCTTCAAAAGTGCCCGGTTCACATCGGCTTTTTCCTTGATGTTGTCGGATTTTCTGCCGAATTCGCGCATGTGATTGATGATCTTTTCAGCCCGGCTCACCTGGCCGTCAATCTCCTCGGTCATGGTCATCATGATCTCACCGGGAATCGATTCGCCTGCCTTGACCTTGCGCATGATATAGTTGGACGCACTTTTGATAACCGACAAAGGCTGGTTTAATTCATGGGCAACACCGGTGGCCATTTCGCCCAGGGTTGCCATCTTACCGGCCTGGACCAGCTGCTGCTCGGCAAGAATCTGTTCGGTGATATCCACAGCGATTTCCATCACCTGTTTGACCTTGCCGTCGGCCCCGGTAATGGGCGCGGTTCGCAATGTCCAGTAACAGGTTTCTCCTGTGTTTGTGACACCGCTTTGCTCGCTGGCGTGGGGTTTGCCGTCCCTGAATGTTTCCATGACAGGACAATTGTCGCAGGGCTCGGTCCTGTTCTTATAAGCCTGGTAGCATCGATCCCCGACCCTGGGGCGAAAATGTTCTTCAAATTCCCTGTTGAATTGAACCAGTTCAAGGGATTCATTCTGAACCGTAATCAGGCAGGGAACAGACTCAAACAGCTGCCGGTACTCCCGGCGCTGATCATTGAGCACCTGCTCTTTAACCTTGATCTGCTCGGCGAGATGACGCATCTCCCCGTCGGAAGCGCATAACGTCCGGACCAGCCGGCAGGTCAGGCGTTTTTTAAATTTTTTAAGTAAGCTTTTTAAACTCAAGGACAAAACAGGTGCCTTTGTCGGAACTTTGCGCCACCCGAATATCACCGCCATGGCTGCGCATGATCCCGTATACGATGGAAAGGCCCAGTCCCACCCCGTGCCCTTCATCCTTGGTGGTGAAAAAGGGTTCAAATATATGGGGCAACACCGCCTGGCTGATGCCTTTGCCCGAATCTTTGACATGGATGAAAACCTGCTGCCCCCCCGAATCAAATCCGGCAGAGATCCACACCTGCCCCGGGCCGTCTATGGCATCCATGGCATTGAACATCAGGTTGATCAGGCACTGCTGAATCTGGCCGGCATCGGCCAGGATATCCGGGATCCCGTCTTCAACGGCCACATGCAGCTGGATAGTCTGGAGCTTAAATTTATGATGGCTGATTTTGACGCACCGCGCCACCAGATCTTTGACCTGAACCGGACCGTAGGAAATGGAAGATTTCCTTGAAAAGGTCAACAGATTGGAAAGAATGTCCGAGCACCGGCTGATTTCCAAGACCGCAATCTCCAGAAAGCTTGAAAATTTTTCCTGCTTCTCGACGATCTGCCCCTTGTCAATCAGTCTGGCCATGAGCCGCAGATAATTTAAAATCCCGGACAAAGGATTATTGATCTCATGCACCACACTGGCAGCCAATTTTCCCAAAGACATAATTTTGTCCTGATGCAACGTCTTTTCCTGATCCGCCATCTCCCGTTCCATGCGACGCATTTCGCGCAGATCCGTAACGCAGAGCAGCAATCCATTGTCCTCGCCGGCGTCAAACATAACACGGGCCGACAGCCGGACCGGAATCTGCTGCCCCGTCCCGGACTGCATGATCGTCTCCATCATATTGATCCGGTCCCGGCCCCCATACAGCTCACTTTTAAGGGCGGCGGAAATAAGTTCATTATCAGCGGCAGACATGAAATCTCTCAACGTCTTTTTGCCCACCACCTGCTCTGCCGTGTACCCGAACATCTCTTGGGCCGCAGGATTAATAATCCGGATCAACGTATCCAGACCGCAGGCAATCACGCCGTTCATGGCGCTGTTGATAATCTGCTCCTGGAATCTATATTTTTCCATCAGGATTGCAGTGGCACCGGACCATCCGGTTTCAAGCCGGTGGGTATATTCCCGGATCTGTCGGGCAGATGTATAGCGTTGCTTTGCCCGGTCCAGGGCCAGAGCCAGGGCCTGGTCATTCACCGGTTTCGTAATAAAGTCCGAGGCATCCAGCTGCAGGGCGCGAATGGCGGTTTCAACATCCCCAAACGCCGTCATGACAATCACAACCATCTCGGGGTAATCGTTTCTGATGGTTTCAAGCACACAAAGCCCGTCCATGCCGGGCATCTTGACATCCGTAATCACGATCTGGGGCAGAAACTCGGCACAGGCCTTTAAACCGGTTTCGCCGTTTTCCGCGGTTTTAACCCGAAATCCCCAGTCTTCCAGGATAATGCCTGTGACCTTCCGGATGCCCGGCTCATCATCAATGAGGACGATTTTCCATTCCGCCCGGGATGCCATGCAGACCTCCTTACGTTCCTGACGAAACCTGTGTTTGAATGAAAAGTTATCCAGATGCAAGGCGCAAGCAAAGCTGGAACCGGAGCGTACTATAATACGTGAGGATTGCAGCTTTGTGCAGCAACGCCGCAGGTGGGTAACTTTTCATTCAAACACTAGCCAACGGGTTTGGGAACAAAATCACGGTTGATACTCATCACCGGACAAAACGCCCCGCTTGCCACCTTAATGGTCGTTGAACCGATCACCGCTTTTTCCGGATCTTTTTCCTTGGAATGGTGGGCCATGACGATCAGATCGGCATGACTGATCCGGGCAAATTTCAAGATTTCCACGTGGGGTGCACCTTCCCAGGCACCTATGGTATAGTCCACCACCCCGGCGAGCTTTGTTCCGAACATGGTCTTCATCTTTTCAACGGCCTCTTGAATCCGTGATTCGATTTGCTCAGCAGACGGATATACATCATTTTCCATTAAGGGCATGGCATAAAAAATATGAAGGGACGCGTTGTAGCCCTTTGCAATTTCAAAAGCATAGTTAAAGGCACACAGGGCGGGCTCGGAAAAATCCATGGCCAGGACAATATTTTTAAACGCCATTTTAAGCCGTCCCCGGATCATTTCGTAATCCTGGTGAATTTTCATTACCGTGGGAATGAGCGCCCCCGGATCAAAGGGTTTGACCAGGTAGTCCAGGGCACCTTTTTTCATGGCACTCAACGCTGTATCAATGGTGGCATAGGCAGTCATCATCACCACGGCCATGCTGGGATCCTTCTGCTTTGCCCGGGTCAACAGCGTCACCCCGTCCATCTCCGGCATCTTGATATCCGTGAGCATCAGCTGGTATTGTTTTTTTCCAAGCATCTCAAGGGCCCCTGGACCCGATTCGGCCATGTCCGCAGAAAACCCCTCTTCGGCAAGCCATTCCCTTAAGGAATCGCGCATGGACAGTTCATCATCCACAATGAGGATTGAAAAATTTTTCCGGTCCTCTTCGGACAACACCACATCATCCACCGGAAAAATCCGCGGCACATCCGGGGGGACAATCATCACCGGACATCGTGCCTTTAAACTCACCTTTTGCAGGGTGGACCCGGTTAACCCCCAGATCCTGGGCTGATTTTCAGCCACCCGGTGGGGTCCCATAACAATGAGGTCCACATTTTTTTTCCGGGCAAACCGTAAAATCTCGTCCTGGGGAATACCCGGCACCACTTCGACTTCGTAATTTTCAATTTTTGACAATTGGGACGAAAAATAATTTTCAAGCTCTTTTTTCACCTCTTCCACTTTGCCGCTGGGTAATAGATAACGAATGGCGCTCCAGCCTTCTTCGGGCAGGCCATAGGCATGAAATATATAAAGCTTGGACCGGCTGGGCCTTGCCAGGGCAAAAGATACATTAGATGCGCCCTTGCTTTCATCTGCGGGTGTGGTTGCCAGTAAAATTTTACTAAACATAAAAGACTCCTTTTCCTAAAAACCTGTTGAATCGAAATGGTACCAGGTCGCGGGTCAGATGGTGTGCTGATCATTCACAGGGCACTTTTTTGCCCGCACGGATTTCAAGTCGGAAGCGAAAACGAAACATTCGTATCCAATAGGGACAATATAATTCTTTTTGGAAACTTAACCCGACGATTCAGCATGTTTTGCCGGATCAAGAACTTGCGTAATTAAAGGTAGATTTGATCTTTATTTCACTATATCCAGTTAAAAAGATATGTGTCAAGGGGATTTACCCGGGCATTAGCCCTTTTCGCGGGACATGCAGCCCAAGGCATGTTTTTTGGGCATATTCCGCCGAAACAATCAAAAAATTTAAAACGCCCATAAACACGACCCAATGGATATCCCAAGCGGATATCATGATGCCGTCATTCGCCTTTTCTAAAATTCAGCTTCAAGTTTTTTTGAACACTTGCCGATAATAACGTTTTGAAATAGATCAATAGATTTTTTTACATTGAAATTACATATATCCTGCTGTATTATTTAGATATTATCACATAGATAATATAACACCATCAAAAGCGGGGAGGCACCATGGCACTTACCATCAACCAAAACACCACGGCATTAATCGCCGCAAACACGCTTGAACGAAACAACACCGGGTTGACGAACTCCCTGGAACGTATGGCAACGGGCCAGAAAATCAACTCAGCGGCAGACAACGCCGCCGGTCTGACCATTGCCGACAGCTTGAGAAGCCAGTCCCTGGGGATCGGACAGGAAATGCAAAACCTCAACGACAAGGTATCCCTGGCCCAAACCGCCGACGGCGCGTTGGGACGGATTACGGATATGCTACAGGGCATCAGAACCAAAGCGATAGAGGCCGAAGGCGGGAGCAATTCCCCATCAAGTTTGGCCGCCATCCAGTCAGATATTGAAGGCGCACTGAAGTCCATTGACGATATGGTGGGCACGACATCTTATAACGGACAAAACCTGTTGGACGGATCTTTCAACAGCAGTGGGCTTTCAATCTCGTCTGCGGCAACCTCAAGCCTTGGTTCCCAGGAAAGCGGCTGGTTGTCCGACATTGATATCACCACCGAGGACGGTGTCCAAAAAGCCCTTGAGACCATAGATCTTGCCCTTGGGCAAATCGCCGAAAACAGGTCTTCGGTGGGCGCCGGAACCAATCAATACACATCGGATATCAACAACATGGCCACCACCCAGATCAATCTGATGGCCTCGGAATCTGAAATCAGGGATGTGGACATCGCAGAAGAGAGCATTGTTCTAAACCAGATGAAACTGCTCAGGGAGACAAACATCTATGCCCTGAACCAGTCCAATGAGTCCCAGAATAGACTGACGAACCTGCTGGGATAGCCTGCGATTCAAATCCGACAATAGCTTGATTACGGCCAGGACAATGATTCACATTTTTATCGGCTGAAAATTTTTACCTTTGGGATATGCAATCTCCGCCCGGGGGTAAAATTTTCAGCCTTCTAATTTGGACAACCGGATTCACAAAGGTTGCTGCACAACATCCACAGCCACCTGAAGACGGTGGTTCCCGCCGCCAAGCACCGTGCCCCGAACCGGGGTAACATCCCCATAATCCCGGCCCCAGGCCAGGGTAATATGCTGATCAATGGGCATGACATCATTGGTGGGATCCAAATCCACCCACCCTACACCCGGAATATAAATGGAAAACCAGGCATGTGAGGCATCAGCGCCCACCAGCTTTGATTTTCCCGGCGGGGGCTGGGTATTCAGATAACCGCTGACATACCGGGCGGCAAGTCCCATGGCCCGAAGACAGGCAATGCCCACATGGGCAAAGTCCTGACACACACCCCGTTTTATCTCAAACGCCTTGGAAAGGGGGGTAAAGGTTGAGGTGGCATTGGGGTCGTAAGCAAACTCGGTAAAAATCCTGTGGGTCAAATCCAGGGCGGCACGAAGTATGGGGACGCCCGGCGCAAATACCTCAGCCGCCCATTGTGCAACCGCCTTATTGGGTTGGACCATGGGAGAGGCAAAAACAAATTCAAAGGCGTCCAGATCCTTAGGGGTTTTATACTGCCCGATGGTATCTCGAACCTGCTCCCAGGCCGGGGTCTGGTCCGGCATCACACAGACAGGCGGATGAAGCGCGACCTCGGAATCCGCCAGGATATCAAGCTCGGAATGGGGACTTTCCAGACAAATATTGATCACGGTGTTTCCGAAATAATCCAGACGCATGGAGCGGACAGACGGCTCAGGCTTCAGACAAACCCGGCTGTGGGTACTGGTCTGGTACTCCGAATTTCTGGGAATCAGCACCAGTTCACTATGGGAAAGTGACGCAGGTGACTCGTATTGATAATGGGTCCGGTGACTGATTTTATATTTCATTGTTTACCGCCCCGCCCATAATTCCCATCACAGGCAATCCCCTACCCTCAAACTGGCCATTGAGCTGTTTTTCCGTTTCAATCCGACTTAAATAGTGCTGGGTGATGCTGTCGGCAAGCCCCTGCAGGTCCTTGTTCAATTTTTCCAGCAAGGTATTCAGGTTTGGAAAAACATGTTTTTCACCACGTTTCATCAACTCCTGTGTATCTGCCAGGCGAAGCCGGGTGGTCAGATCCAGAATAATTTTTTCCTCCTTTGTCCGGAAGGGAAAAGGTTGGGATTTGGGTAAATTTTCCAAATGTGTATGCAGAACCGCCAACTGAAACCCCACAGACCGCGGATTTATCTCATCCAGCAAAAGCAGGTCTACCAATGGTTCCATGAGGATGGTGGTCCGGTATCGGGTGTGATAGGTGATGCGGCTGTCCGCCACTTCAAGCACCGCCTCAAGGTCATTGGGGTCCGGCACCCGATCTCCCCGGATCAGGCTTGCCATGACGGTTGTCATGTGAAGGGCCCGCTCAATCCTGCGGCCCATGTCCATGAAACGCCACCCCATTCCCCGGGTCATGCTTTCCAGCGCAAGGCCTGCAAAGGCGGACATATTCAGGATAATATCACTGAGCATTTCCAGAATTTCGGAACTCTGACGTTTAGGATCAATCCGGACCAACCCTTTTTCAATGCGCCCGAGAATCTGCCAGGAATCATCCGAGAGCCGGTCCCTCACCCGGTCCGCCACCTGGATGGCGTTGTTCAGACAGTTAAGAATACTGCTTTGTATCTGGACCCCATAGATGGAGCGGTATAATTCCTTTTCAATAAGGCTTACGGAAAACGAGGCATCAGGCCGGCCAAGGTCAGCAGAGACGATTTTCAAATTGGCCATGGCCCGGAGGAAAAACGGCATTTCACTGACTTTGTTCAGCTGGGTCTCGCTGTGCACACGCATCAAAACGCTTCGGATCACCCGCAGCATCCCTTCGGTACGTTCCATATACCGCCCCAGCCAGAGCATATTATCCGCAACCCTGCTGGGCAGGTCACTTCCCCTGTGAATTTCAAAGGGCGTGGAAAAGCGGTGGAGCATACTCTTAAATTCCGTGGGCCGCTCGGACAGACACCAGGCATCTTTGGCCCCCTGCCCTTTTCCCCGGGTACCGGAGAGCGCAAGCGCTTCCGGATCATCCGCCACGCGAGCCAGCCCGCCGGGCATGACAGCCGTCTCAACCAGGTCTGCCGCCTTTACAGGTGCGGTGCCGGCATTCTCCGTGATGGACGAAGCAAACATGCGCACGGCCGTATAACTGTTTTTCACGCCTTTTTCGAACCAGACCGGTACAGTGGACGGTTCAATCGGATAACGTCCGACCCAGGCATAGGGCATATTCTTGATAGCGGAAATCAGTGCCTGTTTCTTAGGCCCGGTCAAAGTTAGGGTATGCACCGCCTGGGCATGGGCCGGGCTGAATGCACTGTAAAGGGTCATGGGCCGGGCACCGATCTTTATATCTTCCAAAACCCGATCCCGGATCTCCGGCGTTCCCAGCCAGAATGTATCCACATTTTCAAGAATTAACGATTCGCCCAGAATCTCCCGGCACAACTTCGGCAGCAGCGCAAACAGCCCCGGAGACTCAAGGACACCGGATCCAAGGGCATTGCTTATGGCCACGTTGCCGGCCCTGGCCGCCTGGAGCAGACCGGGAATACCGGGAAAGCCGGAATTGGGATCCAGCAAAGGATCACAGGTATAATCGGGAATACGCCGCAAAATAACATCCACCCGCTGAAGCCCCCCCAGAGTCTTGAGAAACACCCAGTCCCCCCGGGTGGTCAGATCATTGGTTTCCACCAGGGTATAGCCCAGATACCTTGCCAGGAAAACCTGCTCAAAATAGTGGGCGCCGAAGGGGCCTTCACAGAGCATCACAATGCGGGGTTCCTGCTGTTTTTGACCCGAAATTTCCATCAGAGAGAGATTCAGGTATTTAAAAAACGGGGCCAGGCGCTGGACTTTTCTGGAATGAAACATCCGGGGTAGAATCCGAGTAAGGATAACGCGGTTTTCCAGGGCATATCCAATGCCGGCCGGCACCTGGGTACCATGGGATGCCACCTGCCAGCTGCCCTGGGCCGGACAGATGAGATCCGAAGAAAACAGGTGATGATCCGGGATAACGCGCTCGAACCCAAACCGGCACTGGCGCAAAAATCCGGGATTACCAAATATCAGTTCCGCTGGAATTACCCGGTTTTTGATCAGCTCCTGGCGGCCGTAAATATCCTTAAACACCAATGCCAAAAGCTTTGAACGCTGCTGAATACCGTGCTCAAGGATCTGCCAGGTGGAATTTGAAATGGGCAAAGGAATCGGATCAAGGGTCCAGGGCCGTTCTGTAGCGGTTTTCGGATTGAAAACATTGTAGGCAGATCCGTGTTCCTGGATGATCTGACGTGCTTTTTTCCAGCGCTGGGAGAGCTCTGCAGTTCCCAGGCTGTTAAGATAGTTAGCCAGTCCGGCCCAATGGGGCTGCAGCTCACCGCTGCCCAAATCAATGGCTGTGCTCTGGTTTAATATATCCGGGGTAAATACCGGGGTAAAAGGCTTGTTCCCGGACGGTCCCGGGTCTTCCCCGGAGATGGGTTCATTGGTCGGACGCATTCGGTTTTTGTCTATTTCACTACTGTTTTCGACTGTATGCCTATCCTAAAAAAGCGATCAAAATTGCCATATTTCAAAAGGGATCTATTGTAATTGATTCCCCGGGAAGACGCAAGCTCAAAAGACTGCACCTGCGGGGTGATTCTTCAAGCGTTTTATCAATGTTAAAACATATTGATAGGCCCATTTTACCGGACCCCAGGCGCCTATAAAGCTTGACTTCCCGTATTTTTCTCATATTATATTAGTTAATGATTGGGCTGAATGATCTATCGACACAAAAGTTCAGACCACAAAATTTAACAATCCAACAACTGAATTGAAACGTTCATACAGCGGCAACAGGCGGATCTAATTGTTCATCGGGGGTTCAGCCCACAATAAAAGATTGTAATCTCGGATAGGCTGCACGGACTTTATTAACAAAAGTCATCATCATATTTAATGCGCTTTACACCCTTTAGAGGAGAATGCCATGAAAGAAATACTGATAAAAACAGTTATGACACCCTTACATGATTATATCACCCTTAAAGAAACAGATACGATTTATGATGTATTCCAGCTTCTGGAAAAAAAAAGAGCCGAAAGCAAAAACGCTCACAGGGATGTTATTGTTGTTAACGACGACGGCAAATTCAAGGGTAAAGTGACCATGCTGGATATTTTCAGAAGCCTTGAACCCAACTATAAAAAACTGTTCAAAGATTACAAAGACGGGACGCTGACAAAGGAGTACGTGATTAATGCGATGCGGGATTTCAATCTCTGGGTGGAACCTATCCAGAACCTTTGCGAGCGCGGTGCCAACATCAAAATCTCTGAGATCATGCACGTCCCCAGCGAGGTTGAATACCTCCAGGAAAACGATTCCCTGGAAAAAGCGCTGCATGAATATGTCATGGGCGTTCACCAGCCATTGATCGTGAAAAATGGTGACACGGTCACAGGTGTTCTAAGATTTTGTGATTTATTTGAGGTAATCAGGGACCGGATGCTCTCTTGTCCTGCGCCTGAATAACGGCCATGGACCGACCTGGGCTATCATCACCCATGGCCCCATCACGTTAAAAGCAGAAAGAATCCAGCCACTTGCTGGATTCTTTCTTATCCCCCTAAAAGCGTTAAAAAGATACCCGCCGCAATTACGGTGCCGATAACACCCGCCACATTGGGTCCCATGGCATACATGAGCAGATAATTTTTTTTGTCCGCTTCCATACCCACCTTATGCACAACCCTGGCAGCCATGGGTACGGCCGAGACACCGGCCGCTCCCAGCAGCGGATTGATTTTGTTTTTAGAAAAAAGGTTCATGAGTTTGGCTAAAAGGACCCCTGTCATGGTGGAAACCACAAAGGCAAAAAGTCCCAGACAGAACACAAATATCACCTGGGGCCTTAAAAAGTTCTCCGCATTCATGGTGGCACCCACCGGCACACCGAGGAAAATGGTCACAATATTCATCAATTCATTCTGGGCGGCACCATGGAGCCGGTCGACCACGCCGGATTCCCGGAACAGGTTGCCCAGCATAAACATGGAAATCAGCGGCGCAGATGCCGGCACCAGCAAGATAATCACGAAGGTCGAGACGATGGGAAAAAAGATTTTTTCAAGCTTCCCCACCTTTCTGCCCTTGGCCATGCGGATGCGTCTTTCGTCCGGGGTGGTCAGCAATTTCATTACCGGGGGCTGGATAATGGGCACAAGGGCCATGTAGGAATAGGCGGCCACGGCGCATATGCCTAACAGGGAGGGGGCCAGCTTGGATGCCAGAAATATGGTGGTGGGCCCGTCCGCCCCGCCGATGATACCGATGGTCGCCGCAGCTTTAAGATCAAATCCAAAGGCCTGGGCCGCAAAAAAAGTGATGTACACCCCGGCCTGGGCACCGGCCCCCAGAAAAATCAGCCGGGGATTGGCAATGAGCGGCCCAAAATCAGTGAGTGCCCCAAGGCCCAAAAATATCACAGGAGGAATAATCTCCCAGTGGATACCATATTCGTAAAATTTCCAGAGCAGTCCTTCATGGGGGGTCATGAGCCCGGCCAACGGCAGGTTCACAAGGATGATTCCAAACCCGATGGGCAGCAGCAAAAGGGGTTCATAGGATTTTGCCACGGCAAGGTAGATCAAAGCTAACCCGATAATCCACATCACCACAATGCCCGGGGTGATATAAAACAGTCCCGTGGTCTGGAACAGGGCATTTAAGGCACTCATTTATCCCCTCCCTGCCCGGCGGCTGCCTTAGTCTTTCGTTTTGATTCCAAAGCGGTAACCGCTTTTTCGGTTATTTTAATGGAAAGGTAAAGAAAGGTCATGCCCAGGAACACGCCCAAAAGGCCTGTGAGAAACACCCCCACCCCATCAGCCATGATTTATTCCTTTCCCTTTGCGGTTGCGTGATCCCGAATAATTCTGGGCAGGATCATCTGATGCTGGGGGCAAATGGATTTGGGGTTCTGGTAGGCTGCACCGGCAAAGGCCTGCATATAGTGCCGCAGATCGGCAAGCCGGACGACCTCATCCACCATGCCGTGTTTTGCGCAATAAAGGGGTGTAGATGTATCCTTATATTTTTGTGCAAGGGCATTCATCTTCTCCACCACGGGTTCAAGATCCCGGCCCGCCGCCTTCTCCTTGACAAGCCGTCTGGCATAGTTGGCCACCGCCGCCGTCTCGCCGTGCATCACACATATTTCCGTGGCGCAGGTGCCCAGGGTAAAGGCATTATTCCGATTGGCCTGGGGCCCGCCCATGACATAGTGGGCGGCGGCCGTTCCTTTTCGTAAAATGACAAGCATCATGGGCAGCCCGGACTGCTGGATGGAGTAGACCAGGGACTGACCAAGACCCAAAAGCTCTGCTTTTTCGGCAACATCCCCCACATCAATGCCGGAGGTGTCCTGGAACCAGATCACAGGGATTCTATCCCTGCCGCACAGGGTCACAAACTCGTTCATCTTCAACAGCCCCTGGCGATACAATTTCCCCCCCATACCCGGATAATCGGCATATTCGGGATACCCCTTGCCAAGATACCCCTGGCGGTTTCCGATGCAGGCCACAAGCAGTCCATCCACCCGGCACAGCCCGGTATAGACTTCGGGGCCGTAGTCGGGGCGATATTCCATGTGCCCTGAGCCGTCCACAAGTCTTGCCAGGATATCATCAAATTCATATACGGTCTTGGAGGCGATGGGCAACAGACGCATGACCTCTTCAGCCTCAAACGCCGGGGATTTGGGTGGGGTCACCCGGAAAAATTCAGGGTCATAGGCCGGCAGTTTTTTCATGTAATCTCTAACGCCGTCCAGCACCTGCCTTTCCTCCTTGTACACAAAGCGAAAAAAACCGGTGTGATCATAATGGGTGGCCACGGAACCAGGCGGCTTTTCCCGGTGTTCTTTGGCTTTTTCGACCAGGGATTCGGCCATGTCCACGGTAAACCCACCCTGGGGGGCCATGCCGCTGACAATACCTGCGCCGCCCACGGCCATATTGCACTTGTCATGGGCAAACAGCACTGCAGGACTGATGGACTGGTAGCCACCACCGGCGGGGTTGGTGCCGTAGATGGCCGCCAGTACGGGAACGCCCTCCTGGGCAAGTTCTGCATGCCTGAAAAACGGGGTGCCGGAGCCCCTTCGGTCGGCATAAAATTTTTCCTGCTCGGTGAGCTTTGCCCCGCTGCAGTTCACCAGCCAGACCAGCGGGATATTGAGCCGTTCGGCAAGGTCCGTAACCCGCAAAATGTTCTCGGATTGACCGGCCAGCCAGGCTCCGGCCATGACCTTATTGTCAAAACCGATCACGACCGCCCATTTCCCCGCGATCTTCCCGATTCCATCAATGACATTGGTGGTACCCTCAACATTGCCTGCGGGATTATAAAGCGTATGAAGCGGGGTCCAGGTGCCCGGATCCACAATATACGCCAGGCGCTGCCATACGGTCATCTGGCCGCGCTGGTTAATTTTTTCTTCGGGAAGACCGAGGTGTTTGACCTCCTCAACGGCGGCCAAAATCTTTTCTTCCGCCTCCAGCACCTGTTCGTAATTGCTCTGGGTACGTTTTATAGTCCCCTTTTTAAGCGCTTTGCCAAAGGGTGTCATGTTTTCAAAATAGGATTTCATCTGTTTTTCCTTTGACGCTTAATCAATCGATAACAGCGAGAAGATCATCCTCTTCAACCTCATCCCCCTCTTTGACGACGATTTTCGAAACGGTTCCGGAACAAGGCGCAAATATGGGGGTTTCCATTTTCATGGCTTCAATCACCAGAATTTCGTCATCCTCTTCTATCTGCGTACCCGGTTCAACGCTTAAACTGACAATTTTTCCTGACAGGGGGGCCAATACGTCTTCAGACATGCGAATCTCCTTTTTTAAAAAACTATCTGTTTGCTTTTCTGATACCCAGCTGATCCAGGGCAATAATCCATTTACAGATATTGGCGGAGCCCTCCACCATGGCGTAGGTGGGGGCATCCCGGTAGTAACGGGCCACGGGATATTCGGTGGAATAGCCGTAGGCACCCAGAATCCTCATGGCGTAGTTGGCACATTTATACGCCACTTCACCGGCCATGTACTTGGCCATGGCCACATCCATGCCGTTGTTCAGCCGGCCCTGGTCCTTGGCCCAGGCCGCTTTGTAAACCAGTAACCGGGCGGCCTCGATTTCCGTGGCCATCTGGGCGATCATATCCTGGTTCATCTGGAATTCGCCGATTTTTTTGCCGAACTGCTTTCTCTGATTGCAGTATTTTACGGCTTCGTCCAGGCAGGCCTGGGCCAAGCCCACGCCACCGGCCGCTGCGGAGAGCCGGGTCTGGTTCAACGATGAAAATACAATTTTAGCACCATCGCCGGGTTTGCCAAGGATATTCTCCTTGGGCACCTTCACATTATCCAGAAACAATTCCCCTGTGGGAGAAGAGTGGGACCCCAGTTTATCCAAAGAAGAGGTTGTGACGCCGTCAAAATTTTTAGGTTCGATCACAAAGGCGGACAGCCCCTTGGAACCGGCACTCTTATCCGTATAGGCGTAATAGAGCAGACAGTCAGCCACATCGGCATTGGAGATCCAGGTTTTACTGCCGTTGAGCAGCCAGTGATCGCCTTTGTCTTCTGCGGTGGAGGCAATGTTCATGACATCGGAGCCGGCATCCGGTTCGGTGATGCCGAACCCGCCGATGTATTCGGCCGTACACAATTTTTCCACATATTTTTTGCGGAGCGCTTCGCTGCCGTACTTATAAATGGTATACCCACAGCCCAGCACCTGCATATTCACCTGGACCCTTAAAGACGACGAGGCCTTGGCCAGTTCCTCGGTCACGATCATGGCCGCAAGAAACCCCAAATTTTCTCCGCCGTAAGCTTCGGGGATCACGGTGCCGAAATATCCCATATCGCCCAGAGGCCGCATCACCTCTTTAATGGGCAGGTAGTGTTCCTCATCCCACTGGTCTGCAAAGGGAACGATCTCTTTTTTGGCAAATTTTCGCAGCTCCTTTTGGAGCATTTGCAATTCTTTGCTTAATTCAAAGTCCATTTTATTCTCCCTGGCCTGTATTGAGGCATATTAGTCCTTTTCCATGTCAATAGCACTAACGTAAAACAAAAAACCGGTCAAGATAAATCTGATTAAATATTTGATCAAAAATCCATAATCACCCTCCGAAATTTCATTGTATCTTCTTTAATTTAAATAGAATAAATAAAACTATTATTGCCTTGACACAATGGAATTCATTCGTTAACTGAGATTATCATCATTCTTGTTATAATGCCGATGATAATAAAATGAGGATATTTAAAGCCCATGGAAACAATAAACACGGAAATTCGCAACACGGCCAAAGCCGTCTGTTATAATGACAACAATGATATTCTGCTACTAAAAAAAGTCTACGAAGACGGCACTTTTGTGTACACCCTGCCGGGCGGCAGCCAGGAACCCGGCGAAAGCCTTCTCTTGGCGCTGATCAGAGAATGCGAAGAGGAGATCGCCGCCACTGTTGTACCGGGGCAACTGCACTACATCTGTGAATACATCAAAACATCCCGCACACCCGGCAAACCCCTGCGCCATAAAGTGGAGTTCGGGTTCACGTGCACACTTCCTGACGGCTATACCCCGCAGATGGGGCTAAAGCCCGATTCCCACCAGGCTGAGGTGCTGTGGTTATCACCGGAACAGCTTAAAACCACTGTGTGCACCCCCAACAGCCTGGCTTTGTGTCTGGAAGCACACACCCGTGCCCCATTTATCCATTCAGATGCTATGATAACCAATCCATAATTGCACGGGTAGCCTGTTCAAAATCTGCCCCCCCGGAAAGGACCAATGTCCGGCAGGATGAAAGCAGATCAAAATACTGATCTTCAGACGGATTCTGGGGCAAGCCATTTTCAGGCAGATAAAACAACCCGGTATCTTTCATAATGGCCTGTAATAATGGACGATGATGGCCAAGGGAAATTTCTTCGGATTTCATGGGGCCTGCGCCAAGCTGCCAGTTGAGCAGCACCAGCCGGTCCAATGGAGCATTCAGCCGAAAGCGGTCTGGGCCATAGCATTGATCAATCATCACATCATATTTATGTTCCAGGCGCCACAGCGCTTCCCGGGGCAGTTTTTTGTAATCCGCCTGTTCCCGGGCCGTCAACACTCCGCAAAGCGAAGGATTATTCAGCGCAGTGCCCGGATTGATGCGGGGCCATTTGGCCACACCGGACATCACAAGTTGGTCACCGGCGTTTTCCATCACCAGCCGATCATTGGACACAAAATCAGCGCCGACATTCATCAGATGCAGGGCCAGCGTGGATTTCCCCATACCTGAAAACCCGGCCACGGCAATCCCCAGGCCGTTGCTGCAAACTGCGGCGGCATGTCCAAGCAGTGCACCTTTATTGAGCTTATACTCAATGAACCGGTTATTGATAAAGTTGATCACCTGGTTGGGATAATCAAGACAGGGGCCCGACACCAGATTTTGATCCCCGCCGAACACCATGATGATCCCCGAGTTCACTTTTCGCACCACACATCCTAGGTCCAGCGGGGCCCACTCCTCTTTTATTTTTGTCTTTCCAGGACCCGGTTTCTGGGGCGTTAACGGGCAGTTCACCTTGGGCCCAGGTCCGTCAATGACCTGGATATGAATCTTTACCCGGCCATGGGGGGTATTCAGCAGCGGCAAAAAGTAACGGGTCAGTTCTGTTTTCAATGCCTCACTGCTGCATTTGATTTCAATGGTGCAGTTATCAAGGGTCAACAAAAACGGCTCTGCATATCCGACATCGGTTGACAGGGCCGCAACCAGATTATTCAGATGACAGGCCCGCTCATTTTGAAATGGTGTTGATGACATAATCGGTATACTCCTTTGCAGCGTCAATGGATCTGGCCTCGGACAGTCCCCGGAACCCGCCGAATGCAGATACCTCAAACACCATGGGCCCCTGGGGTGTCAGGGCCACATCCACACAGGTGAAATCAAGGTCGAACAATGCCTGGGCCTTGCGGGCAAGTTCTATGATTTGGGGATCAGGATCAAAGGCGTTGTACCGTCCGCCCGAAGCAATGGTCGTATTCCAAGTGCCTTCCCCCCGGCAGCGGGCATAGGTGGACAGATATTTTCCGCCAAGGAACACAATGCCAAGGTCCTGTTCTCCCAGGTCAATTTTCTGCTGGATGTACATCAACGGATTGTTTTCTTGATACCCAAGAACCGCCCCACGGCAGGCATCGCCTTTGCTGATTACACACATGCCCTTGGCTTTGGTGGAGAACAAGGGTTTAAATACGGCCTCTCCATAAGTTTCCACGGCATCCACCGCCATATCCACATCTTCGGTGACGCTGGTCAACGGCATGGGGATATCTCCGGCCTGGAGCGTTACCGTACACGAAATTCTGTTCAGCACCCCTAAAATTTTAGCCGGGCTGGAAAATATGGGTAAGCCCCTTTCTTCTAAAAGCCTTAAAATTTCCAGGCGGTCCAGCAATTGGGGGGAATAGGTCGTGCCGATTTTTTTAATGATCAGCGCATCCAATGTGCTTAAATCAACATCCCCATACCACGCCTTCCCCGAAGGCATATCCAGGCGGACCTGGGCCATGTCGATGAGTAATCCATAGCCGGTGGCCCGGGCCACCGCATCTACCAGCGCTTTGGATGACCATCCGTCCTTTACGCCCACAACACCAATTTTCATTTCAACTCCTCACGTAAAAACGGTTCCAGCCGCTTTATCATCTGTCCTAATTCCGGTTGTTTTACCACGGCTGCCGCCTGTTCGGGCGCCATCCACTGCCGCCCCCGGTGGCGTTCCTGCCATTGGGATTCCGACAAAAGTTCATCCACCTGTTGCACATACACCGTCACCGTGCATTCAGCCCCCCACTTGGGATAGCTATAACGGCCAATGGGGCGTTCAGATACCTGCCCCATGACCCCGGCTTCTTCCAGAGACTCTTTGGCCGCCGAATCCTGGGCCGAAAGCCCCGGCTCATGAATCCCTTTGGGAACCACGAAATGTTTTCGTTTGCTTGACCCGATTATCAGCACCCGGAGCCCGTCCACCGTCTTTTTAAATGGGATGACAGCCGACTGGGTATAATAATAGGCAGGACGCGGCCTGTGTTGCGGGCCATCGGGAAAAGGAAAGGGAAATAACACGGGTAGCGCTTCACATGCCATAAAAAATTGTGTTGACCACTTGCCGGATGTTCCAGACGATTCCGAGCATTCCAGGCGCATCAATATATCTTTTTGCAAAACCGATAAATTTTCAACAGGCGCACCGGCCGCCCATACATCCAAATGATCATGGGGTACAATCACCAGAACGCCATGTTCTGATGCTTCGACGCTTGCCATTGACGTGATCGCCTGATTAAATTCCTGCCAATTACCCATCTCCACACGTTTAGTCTGATGGGTTCCCTTTCCCATGGCTTTTACAAGCTTGTGGGCAACCGCCTCATACACATCAGTGTTCTGGTACAACACCCGATCAATGGAAATCTTTTGTCCGGCAAGATAGGCACCCACCCGTTGACCTGCCCGCTTCTGCTCGTCGGATAGTACGTTACCGGTCAGTTTACAGGCATACAGATAGAGTTCGGACATCACAGGTACAACACCTCCTCCGGGAAAACAAATGCCTGCCAGCTTTGTTGTCCCTCGTTGAAAACAATCACCTTTTCAAGCAGAAAATTAGCGCGCATCACCATCTCTTTGACAAATTCCGAATTCAGCTGAAACCGGGTGGAGGTATAAAAAGAACGTGCCAGGGCAATGGCCAGGCGTACATCAAAGGTGGCGTCATTGTGTTCATGGGCAAATTTTTTAGCAAACCCATAGAAATTACGAATGGCCATATTAATCTGGTCCCGCACCGGCGGCTCGAACACAGGCAGGCGAAAATTTGAGATCAGAAAAACGGCCACATCCTGGATATAGTCCGCATACTTGGATCGGTAGACATCGATGAAGTGTATGGTATCTTTTGTCTCATCATAGATAATGTTGTTGGCATTGAAATCACCATGGATAAAGACACTGAACGGCGCCGGAAGCAGCCGTTCGATGCGCATGCACTTTTCCACCAGGGTGGCGGTGGAGTCCACCTCAAGATCGCCTAAGGTCTGCTGCCTGCGCAGGTAACTGTGAACCTGGAGAATGGAATCAAGGCGCTTTAAGACCTGATCCATATAAGAGGTCTCCCCGGCACCGATTTTTTTGGTACCGGGCCAGATTTTTTCTCCCAGCAGGCGGTGTAAGGCGTTCAAGGCCTTTTCTGCCAGATCGCAGTTGTCACCCAGGACAATCTCCTGAAGATTATTACCCGAAAAGAATTCCACCAATAACGCGCCGGTATTTTCGTCATCCTGGTGGAACGTCAGTACCCGGGGCGCAAGATTCGGGACAATGCCCTGCCATCTGTCAAGATTTTCCTTTTCCTGTTCAATCTTTTTTAAACTGCCGGTTTTAAATATGGCCTGTTTGTCAGGCCCTGTTGCCGTGCCGGCGGGATCATTGGCAACTTTGCTGATATTGCATCCGGATCTTGTCCCCCAGTAGGAGTGCAGGCTGAGGCGATCCAGGGAAATGTTCATATCGGATTTGGCAAGGGTCTGCTGCAACGCTTCAAACTGCCGGATACGGATCTTTTCACCGAGAATGGCGAAAAGGATAGCTTCTCCGATCTTGAGCAACGCGTCCCCAATCCGCTCCATGTAACGGAAAATAAAAAGAATGGTGATATAAGATTCTATGGATACGCCGTCACGAAGCTCTGCCATAATGCGTTGAAAATTTTTCAAATAGAGCCGGTCTATTTCATACTCGCAATTGCAGATACTTAATGCAAGGCCGATGTCCCTGTCGTCCAGGGCCGGCAGTATCTGCTCCAGACAATTTTTAATCGTGTCAAACATGGAGCGGGCATCAAAGGTCAGCCACAGGGAACGGTCAAACAGATGTTCCACCTGGCGTACGATATTCACACTGAAGCTTGAAATCTGTTGAAGGTTGGTGCTGATGACATGAACCGCCCGGGCCCGGTTCACCTCATTTTGCCCGCGGTCCGACTCGGTGAGAATCAATGAAAAATAGCTGTTTTCAACGGTGACTTTGAGGTTGTCGATATAGCCTTCCCGCTCCAGCACCCGCAATCCGTGGATCTGGTCAAAGCTGTTGAGATAAAGTTCGGTGGTTGCCACCTGCCCCAACACCTCAATAACAAGAAAATGGATATCCTGGTTTGCCTTGGGCTCAATGGCCATGATACATCCTATTCATCAGGAAGAAATTTTCACAGACTTGCAGTCATCTCCCAACGGAAACTCTTTTTTATCCGTCCAGCGCATCTCCAGGGTCAGCCTGTTTTTGTTCCCTTTTTTGCGTGCTTCAACGGAGAAATGAAGCAGGTTACGGATTTTAAGATCAATGCAGTCATCCTCCGAGGTCAGTGTTATTTTGCCCTCATCAATGGAGCGGATTATCGATTTCAGATATCTTCGCACTGAAGCGACATCCTGAATCGAGTCATATGAAAATTTTTGTTTTGCCATATAAATACGTTTCCATGTCTATTTTTAGTTAACAACCGTACAATATCACATTGAATAGATTTTGATTACCCCTTCAGACGCGCAGCATACTCCCGGATGACCCAGGTCCGGTCCATACCGGCCTTAAGCAATTGCTTTTGAATCTGCATATCTTCCCAGGCCGGTTGAAATCCGATCTCCCTGGCGGCTTTTTCACGATCCCGGGTTTCAGGGTCCCTGACCTTTTCACTGAAATGGGTATCATCGCCCATGAACACCAGCAACGGCCTTGAATGATTCACCTGCTTATTTCGCCGGTTTAAGACCGTCACCAAAAACTCCGTATATTCCCGGGACTGGGGATTCCACACCTCATATCCGTCCACATCATAGTCTGCCAGAAGAATGGGCCAAAACTGCTCGGGATGGGGAATCACAATACCCGCCCCCAACGCCCTGGCCTCTTCGATCACTTCACTGGTGCGGTAAAAGTAGCTTAGGGGAAACCCTTCTTTAACCTTATATTTAACGGCCCGCAGAAATGTCTGGGCACGATCAATCAGATCACCGTCATGATCCGTTCTCAACAGATCCACATAATCGCGGATGAGCTTGTTTTTAATAAACGCAGGCGGCACCGTGTCATAATTTTCGTCCAGAAGGGTTTCCAGCTGCCGTGCCTGGTGCCGGACCAATTCAATGACCTCGGCCGTGGCACCGGTCTCCCCGGCAGCCCACTGCAGAATCTGATCATCGGGCTTGGTCAGTGCCCGCAAATAATTAAACAGCTGGGACGATCTGTAGGTAAAGGTATGTTTGAGAATATTTTTAAACACCGATGCCTGGTCCAGCTTATCTTTGCGCATATGGATCAACAGTTGGACCTTACTGTGGAATCCGCTGGCGTAGCAGTCAACTTCCACGCCGGCATGGGCGCCATACGTCAAAATCTGATTGTGCTGGGTTGGGATGATCAACGCATCCCGTCTGTTGGGATAAAGGTGATTCAACCGTTCTGCGACGAGATCAATGGGAATAAATTCCGGATGCCAGTGTACTGCCAGAACATCAGATTGACGGGGATAGACGCTTTCGGGGTGGGTTATCCATTTTTTTTGTGTGGCATTTAACTCAGTGGTAATACAGATATTAAACCGTTGCCGCTCTTCTTTATCTATGTCCGGGTGAATTAATTTCAAAAAAGCACCTTGTTACACAATTGTTTCAATATGAATCCATCCCAATGCCCTCCAGGGTCCATGGACGCCATCCATTTTTTCATTCACGTGTAACACATTTTAAGGGAAAGGAAAATGTCGGCAGGCCCCGATCCACCTTTAAAATGCCCCGGCCTAACACTTCTAATGCAATTCTAACACACCCGTTTGAAAAATAAATTTTTCTCAAGCTGCTTTGGATGCGTCTTCAACAGGCACCACCAGATCTTGGACATTGAACAGGCAATCAAGTGTAAACAGGCTGTTGCACAATACCCTATCACATTTTGGGACCGCAATTGTCGATAAAGGTTTTGATGACCGGTAACAGCGCAGACAGGTCGTCATTCAAAGGATCGAGCACGGGCAGTTGCGTGGCAGCATTCAGTTCCTGTGCGTACCGAACCAGGGCCTCCCGGCTGCCGCCTTCACCGTTCAACGTCACAGCAATCACCTTTGCCCCGTACATTTCAACCAGTTTGACCTCATCTTCCACCGTGGGAAGGCGGCAGCCAAAGGCCTCCACCGTATCAAAAAATTTCCTGAACGGGGCATGCTGCAGGATCACCCCCTTTGCATTGCCGGATACGATCAATTCAGACCCGCAGGGGCCTAAAGGGTTACGAAGGGCGGACTGGCCCTCCAGAATCATGAGATCCGGGCTGGACGTTTGCGCACAGTCAACAATGGCCGCTTCAAGCTCGCCGCAGACAAAATCATTGGGTGTGGCATCCAGAATAAATCCGTAGGGGGAGCCCTGGAGCCACCCGGTCTGCCCGGTGAAAATCATTTCCGTTTTGATTTCGTTTGCCCGGCAGATCTCCACAAGCATCCGGCTGGTGGTTCGTTTGCCTAATGCGCAGTCCGTTCCCAGCACGGCAATTCTGGGGGTGGTGACCTCAAACACCTTTCCGGTCCAGTATTGAAGCTGGTCAAAGGGTTTGCTGCGTCTGAAGTCAATGATCTCAACATTGTATTTTTCAGCGGCCGCTCTGAATACAGGGATATCGGATAACGGCATATGCAGACCGTTGACGATGGAAATCCCCTGGGACATGACATCCAAGACAAGCGACTGCCAATCGTCATCCAGCCGTCCGCCGCACAAGGCGACTCCGATGACTGCATAATCCGGGGTGTTTCCAGTGGCGCCGGTGTATGCCTGCACACTGGGAAAAATAGAAATGCCCCTTGGAATTCCGTCCAGCACAACCCCGGCATCCTTGCCGGCATTGACCTCATCAATGATACCCATGATTTTGAATCGCTCGGTTCCCCGCACAAGGCCGTGGGCGGTTTTGGCATCATTGAGGTGGAACAGGCCCCGGGTCAGGACCACGGCGGTTCCCATATAAGTCTGTGAATGATTTTCTGTCTGGTTTTGATTCATGATATCTGATCTTTTTCAGGTTAATTGTTAAAGGATGCGGACACCTAAGCCCGGCCGGTCCGTCAGGCGCATCACACCATCTTCAATGACAAATCCTTGATCCACCATGTCCCTGGCAAGATCCAGGCTGCCGTCAAGATCCAGGTACCGGGTGGCAGGGCTTGCTAAGGCGGCATGCAGGGCGGCGGCAATGCTGACACGGCTTTCGTCCATGCATCCCCACATCAAACCGATGCCGCAGCGCCGGGCGATCTGGGCGATTTCCAGGCCCTGGGCAATGCCGCCGCACTTCATCAGCTTGATATTGAACAGTCCAAAGGGCTTTGGCGGATGAATCAGGTCGTAGGCGTTGACAGGTTTGTGAAGACTTTCGTCGGCCATGGAGAAATTTCGTTCATCTTCGGTCAGCGCTGCCATTTTTTCTGTCTGGTCCGCATGCAGGGGCTGCTCCACAAATTCCAAATTCGTGCCCTTCGTGCCTGCCAGAAACTTTTTGTATTGCTCCACATCGTATCCCTGGTTGGCATCCACCCGGATGCGGACATCTGCATTGACATGATCCCTAAGACGGCACACCCGTTCGATGTCCTGATCCACATCCATCCCGGTTTTGACCTTGAGAATTCTTAATCCCCGACCGGTGTATTCGTCCGCTTCGGCGAGCATCTCGCCAAGACTTTTGATGCCGATGGTGATGGACGTGGGCATACTGGTGTGCACCTGCCCCAGGATCTCCACCAGGGGACGGTTCAGGACGTTGCCCATAAGATCGTACAGGGCAATATCCATGGCCGCCATGGCTGCAGGCGTAGCCGCCATCTTTTTTTCCATGATTTTAAACAGAGAAAAAGCATCGGACAGAGCCACACCTTCAAAAAGGGCGCTGGCGTGTTCATTTAACGCCTGCTCACAGGCATCAATACTTTCACCGGTGACATCTTCGGCCGGGGACCCTGCCCCGATGCCCATAAGTCCCGTGTCCGTTTCAAGGTGAACAAACAGATTTTCCGCATGGGTGAACGTTTCATAGGCAATGGTGTAAGGCCTTGTCAGCTCCAGGTTTTCCCTGAAAATCGTTACTTTTTTTATTTTCATATGATTTCAACTGATATGTTTGTTATGGTTGCACTGGGACCATGTTAAAAATAATCCGTAGGGGCAGGTCCCTGTGCCTGCCCTGCCCCGGCAAGAAATGGCCAACAATAGAATCAAGCCCGATCTATATAACCGAAAGCCTGTCATAGCTCAAGATATCATTAGGAAGCCATACAATGGAAAATGAAATTGTCATACACAACGGTACGCTGTTAACTATGGAACCGGGTCTACCCGTCATTGAAAACGCGTTTGTCAGTATCAAGGCAGATAAAATAGCCGAGTGCGGCCCGACCGTCCCAGGCCAAAACTGGGAGGGCGCAACCCGGATTGACGCCGGCGGCGGAATCATTATGCCCGGCCTTATAAACGGGCACACCCATACCCCCATGGCCATGTTCCGGGGGCTGGCCGATGATCTGCCGTTGGATCTCTGGCTCCATGAACACATTTTTCCTGCCGAGGCAAGGGATGTAAACCCGGAGTCCGTGGCGCAATGGGCGGCCCACTCATGCAGGGAGATGCTGGCCTGCGGCATCACCACCTGCTGCGACGGCTATTTTCTTGAAACCCATGCAGCCCAGGCCATGGCAGACACCGGTATCCGGGCCGTGGCCGGCCAGGGCGTCATTGACCACCCTGCCCCGGGCGTTCCTGATCCTGCCGAGAATATCAGTCATGCAAAGGAATTTATCGAAAAAACCCGCGCCCTCTCCCCCCGGGTGACCCCGTCGGTGTTCTGTCACTCACCCTACACCTGTTCAAAACAAACCCTTGTGGCAGGAAAAAACCTTGCCCGGGACAATGGCGTCCTGTTCCAGATCCATGCGGCGGAGACCCGGGCAGAGCCGGAAATGATCCAGGAGAATACAGGTCTATCCGTCATCGCCTACCTGGACAGCCTGGGCATTCTTGATCCCGCCACCCTTTTGGTCCACTGCGTGTGGCTTGATGAAACAGATATTGAGATCATTGCCAAACGCGGATGCGGGGTCATCCATTGCCCGGAATCCAATATGAAACTGGCCTCCGGGGTGGCACCGGCCCCGGACATGACCGCTGCCGGCCTGACCGTGGGTCTTGGCACGGACGGATGCGCCTCCAACAACGACCAGGATATGTTCTCGGAAATGGACACAGCCGCTAAACTGCATAAGGCGGTGCGCCTGGATCCCTGCGTCATGGATGCCCGAACCTGCCTGAAAATGGCCACCATTGACGGGGCAAAGGCCCTGGGGATAGGGGATGTAACCGGTTCCATCCGACCGGGAAAGGCGGCGGACATCATTCTGGTGGACACAAGCGGCCTTCACATGATCCCCATGCATGACCCGTATTCAGGCATCGTCTATGCCGCAAGGGCTTCGGATGTCCTGATGGCGATGGTGGACGGCAAAGTGCGCTTTAAAAAATAAGAAAAAAATATGGAAACCCAAATCGATCATCTCGTTATAGGCGCCAAGACCCTCTCACAGGGTGTAAAGTATGTGAAAAAACGATTGGGCGTTGAGATGCCCTACGGCGGTGTGCATACAAAAATGGGCACCCATAATCATCTGATGCGTACCGGGAAAAATACCTTTATTGAAATAATCGCCATAAATCATGATATTGAACCACCGGATCACCCAAGATGGTTTGGTTTAGACGATCCTTTTATCCGGCAGCAAATCGACACACAGCCATCTTTGCTAACATGGGTCGTCAATACCCACGATATACAGAGACTGATCCAGCGCTCAACGTTATCCCTTGGAAAAGCAGAGTTAATCAGTCGAGGAAAATTAAACTGGTATTTCGGACTTCCTGAAGATGGCCGTCTGTTAGCCGGCGGCATGCTGCCTTACGTGATCCAATGGCAGACAGACACGCACCCATCAGCAAACATGCCGGACCTTGGGTGCCGCCTGGACCGTCTGGAAATATATCATCCCTATCAACGGTGGCTGCAATCTGCGTTATCGTCCATTGACGCATCCGATTTGGTCCAGATTCACGCGTTGTCCAAAAATGAATTTCCTTATATGATTGCATATATAAATTCACCTTTTGGAATAAAAAAACTATGCAGCCGCATCGCCAGGTAGGCAGACACAAAAAGCATGTGCCCTACCGCACAGCACCGGGTTCAAGCCGGTGGAATCATATGCCCCCGGAAGCTTTGAATTTTGCTCTCGGGTAATATTTTTTGTATCGTCGAAAAATTTTGATTTCAGAATTCCGTCTTCCGGACGTGTTGAATTGGCATTTTCCAATCTGGAAAAATGATTTTTTTTGCTTGAAAACAGTCAGTCCTGCCGAATTCAGATGCGAATCCTTCCTGGTCGAGTAAATCAAAGGTTGAATTTACAAAATGATACAGATCGAGACCATCCACATCGTTGTCTCCGGTATCAGGTTCTACGTCCCAAGAACAGGGAGAGATTTCACCATCAATTGAGATTAAATCAGACCCGTCAGCATCACAAAAGTATATGCCTGCCCCGTCATAGCCAAATAACTTACCGTCGCCGAAAGCATTGGGAACACATGACAGATACTTGATCAGGCGTCCTGTTTGGCCGTCATAAAGTCCTGTGTCAAAGCTCAAAAAATTATTGAGTGTTGTATACAAACCGATATTGTGCTCTGTAACATGGCGGGTGGCAAAATCCGAATCAGAAATATTTTGACAAACAACAGTCCCATCAGCACCAACTTATAAGCGGGAATGTCCATTCTTGAGGTACGACAGGTGTCCCAATAGTCCAGTAGCGCTCCGTATAATCCGGATCATCAAATCTGTCCGTAAAAATAGTTGTGTCTGATATGAATCCGTTTGCCTGGTAATTTTGACAGTCGGCGGAAATCCCCCAAAAAATATCAATAGAACCCGCATGGGTCAGGCCCTATCATTCTATTAACCATCCTTTATCTTTTCTCTCATCTTTTTCCAATATTTTTAAATCAATCATAAGAAAATTCGTCGGGGGGTATTGCCGGTCGCTTTATTTATTAATAACGATTTGGGGAGAAAAATTATGTCTAAAAAAAAGGCACTTAAAACATGTTTTGTTGTAGCGGTTGCGCTTCTAATCGGAGTAACAGGAGCTTCGGCAAAACATTGTTCCAAAGGCAAGTTCAAACATAGAAAAAAACATAAACCGGTCATGGTGCAGATTCTGCATACCAACGATCATCACTCCTACCTGGACAGCAGCACTTATGATCTCACCCTTGGCGGTGTTGCCACCCGGCTTCAGATGGGTGGATTTGCAAGCCTTGCCACGCTTATCAAGGAAGAAAGAAATAAAAACACCATTGTGCTGAACAGCGGTGAATTGAACGGCACCCTCTATTTTTCCCTTTTCAAAGGCGAACCGGATTTTCTTGTATTTAATGAGCTGGGGCTCGACGGTTACACGCTTGGGAACCATGAATTTGATGAAGGTGATGAGCGTCTGGCCGAACTGATTGAGATGGCGGATTTCCCAATCCTTTCATCAAATATGACGCCGGAAGCGGCAAGTCCCCTTTACCGGGTTAAGGATCAGATTAAACCCTACGTGATCAAGAAAATACAAGGTGAAAAGATAGGTATCATCGGCATTTTGAAAGTTGAAAAAACCAAGAACTCTTCAATGGTTTCAGATGATGTCACCTTTACCGAAGAGATTGAAGCGGCAAATAATGCCGTTGCTGAACTGAAAGCCCGGGGAATCAATAAAATAATCCTGGTGAGCCATGTTGGATACTATAATGACATCGTTTTTGCCAAAAATGTACCTGGACTTGATGTGATCGTCGGTGGAGACACCCATTCCCTGCTCGGGAATGCGGAGGATCTGGAAGCGGTAGGTCTTGCCCGGAAATATTCAGGACAGACCGGACCGTTTGAAGGTTATACCCATGACGAAGTGGAATCCGAAGATCTGGGATCATACCCCACAACAGTCATCGGGCCTGAAGGTACTCCGGTTCATATTGTCCAGGCCTGGAGCTATGCCTATGGGCTTGGCAGGCTGAAAGTATTTTTTGATGCTGAGGGGATTGCAAAATTTGCCAAAGGCAATATTCAAATCCCCGTGGCCGGTCCCTTCCTTCAAATAAACAGTGAGGGCGTCAGGGCTGAAGTTTCTGACGAAACGGCCCAGGAGATCAACCGGATTATTGATGATTCGCCCATTTTGACGCATGGACAGGTAGATCAGACTATTGATGATATTCTGACGCCCTACAGAGATGAAATTGAAGCATCCATGGGGGCTGAGATCGGGACCATTTCAGAAACCATGGGATATGACAGAATTCCTACGGCGTTTGCCCCGGGTGACACCCCGACCGGAAGTTATGCAGCCCAGGTTGTCTGCAATGCCTTCAAGCAGACCAATCCAGCCATTGATTTTGCCATCCAGAATGCAGGAGGCGTCAGAACCCCGCTTCTTGAAGGGCCGATAACCATGGGCGACGCCATCGAATGTCTGCCCTTCTCCAATACGGTGGTGATGCTGGACATGACCGGAGCGGAAATCAGGCAAGTACTCAATGAGGCTGCCTGGTATTCTCTTAATTCCGGTTCCACCGGCGCATTTCCTTATGCAGCAGGACTTCGCTACGACGTGAATTTGAGTGGTAGTGAAAGTGACGTCATCTTCAACATTGAAATGCTTGATGAAGAAACCGGCGCCTGGACGGCTCTGGATGAGAATGCAACGTTTACCGTTGCAACCAATTCATTCACCGCTCTGGGAAAGGATAACTATCTAACCTTTAAAAATATCCGTGATGCAGATCCGACGAAGTTTGAAGATACATATATTACCTACTATATCCCCTTGGTGGAATATATTCAGGGACTGCCGGATCAGATACTACCCGCACTTGACCCGGACATCTATTGCCTGAAATCGGTTCAGTAACTTAGTTTTAAATTTAAACTTGTCCCCCAGAGAGTACCTTGCTGCGGGACTAAATCATTTTAACCATAGAATTAAAAGGAAGAAAATTATGTTCCCGCGTTTGTTCGCTGTTTTGATGACAGCCGTTTTTCTGCTCGGTGCGCCTTCGGTCAAGGCATTTGCTGCCGTGCGGTTTGCGGTTTTTGCCGACCCGCATTATTATGACACGGATCTTGGCACCGAAGGCACGGCCTTTGAAACCTACCTGGCCCAGGACCGCAAACTGATCCGTGAAAGTGAAGCATTGACCAAGGCTGTGATAGAAAAAATCATTACAGCCAATGCCGAAACCCCCATTGATTTTGTTATCGTCCCCGGCGACCTGACCAAAGACGGCGCCCTAACCAGCCACCAGGAATTTGCCGCGTATCTGAAACTGCTGGAAGATGCCGGAATCCCAGTTTTTGTGGCACCCGGCAACCACGACATCAACAACCCCCATGCCGCATCCTACGATGGTGAAATCGCAACAGCCGTTGACAACGTCTCCGCCGAACAATTTGCCGCCATCTATGCTGATTTTGGTTATCGTGAAGCCGTCATGCATGATACCGAGTCGTTGAGCTATGCCGTTGAGGCGGTTCCCGGCGTTGTCCTGCTATCCCTTGACTCCTGCAAATATGATGACAATCAGACCCAGGGGTATCCTGAAACCAGCGGTGCTTTCAGCACAACGACCCTGGCCTGGGCTGCCCGTGTGGTTGAACAGGCCAAAGCCACCGGCAAACAGGTGGTGGCATTCCAGCACCACGGCATGACCGAACACTACACCGGCCAGGCCACAGCCTTTGCAGACTATGTGATTGACGATTATGAAACCGTATCCGCCACCCTGGCTGCGGCCGGTCTGAAAATCGTGTTCACCGGCCATTACCATGCCAATGACATCACCAAAACAACGGGCAGCACCGATGATGCGGTACTGTATGATGTCGAAACAGGCTCCCTTGTCACCGCCCCGTGCCCTTACCGCATTGTCACCCTGCACGGAAACAATGCCGCCCAGTTAGAGACCCGTTACATTACAGAGATCGATTATGACTATAACGCCGGGCTTGATGATGATGACCAGTTTGACTCCTTTTCAGAATATGCCCAGACCTACCTCTACGAAGGACTGGTAAACCTTGCCCAAAGCCTTCTGGTCTCCTCATACGGGGTGGATGCTGCCACGGCCCAGTCCCTGTCACCATACGTGGCCGATGCTTTTGCTGCCCACTACGCAGGAGATGAAAAGCCTGACCAAGCGACTTTAACGCTGATTTACGAGTATATGGGCAGCAACAATGCCTCTGTTCAGTACCTGGGGCAAATGCTCTATGCACTGTGGACCGATCTTGAACCCGCAGATAACCGTGCTTTGCTCAGTCTTGATCCGAAAATCGAATTAAATGTTCTTGGCACATACGCAAGCGGGGCGTTTGACGAAGGGGCCGCAGAGATCGTGGCCTTTGATGCACAGACCGGCCTTTTGTTTGTGACCAATGCACTGGACAACACCATTGATGCCCTGGATATCACCACCGACCCCGCAAATCCCTCCAAGGCCTTTACCATTGATCTGGCGGCCTACGGCGGAGGCGTCAACAGCGTGGCTGTCCGCAACGGCCTTTTGGCCGCTGCTGTTCAGGCGGATGTTAAACAGGATAATGGTGTGGTGGTTTTCTTTAACACCGCCGGCACCTTCATCAACAAAGTCACGGTGGGCGCCCTGCCGGACATGTTAACCTTTACCCCGAACGGAAAAAAAGTCCTTGTGGCCAATGAGGGTGAACCCAGCGACGATTATGATGTAGATCCCGAAGGTTCCGTCTCCATCATTGATATCTCCAGGGGTGTTCGGCGTGCCCGGGTTAAAACCGCAGGATTTAAAAAATTCAACGACCAAAAGTGTCAGTTAACAGCCAAAGGCGTGCGTATTTTCGGCCCTGATGCCACCGTGGCCCAGGACCTGGAACCCGAATACATTACCGTATCCGCCAACAGTGCCCTTGCATGGGTGACCCTGCAGGAGAACAATGCCGTGGCGGTGCTCAATGTGAACAGGGGTCGGATTATCGGTATTTATCCCTTGGGATTTAAAGCCCACAGCATTGCCGGCAATGGCCTGGATGCCTCTAACAAAGATGATGCCGTCAATATTGCCGGTTACGACAACCTGTTCGGCATGTACCAGCCCGACGCCATCGGTGCGTACCAGGTCCGGGGGCACCAGTTCCTGGTGACGGCCAACGAAGGGGACGCCCGGGATTATGACGGATTCAGTGAAGAAACCACCGTTGCAGATGTTGCGCTTGACCCTGATCAGTTCCCCAATGCCGGAACACTTCAGAAAAAAGCGAATCTCGGCAAGCTTAAAATCACATCTACATTAGGCGACTGGGATGGTGACGGCGACTATGACGGATTATACGCGTATGGTGCCCGTTCTTTCAGCATTTTAGCCGCCACGGGCAACAGACTTTCCATGGTGTTTGACAGCGGTGACCAGCTGGAACAGCTCACCGCGGCCGCCCTGCCCTTTGATTTTAACAGCAATAATGATGAGAATGACTCCTTTGACAGCCGAAGTGATGACAAAGGCCCCGAACCCGAAGGGCTGACCATCGGCACCATCCATGGCCGCAACTTTTTGTTCCTGGGTCTTGAGCGGATTTCCGGCATCATGGTGTATGACATCACCAATCCCAAGGCACCTGAATTTGTCCAATACCTAAATAACCGTAACTTTGACGGTGATGCCGAAGAAGGCACCGCAGGGGATCTGGCCCCCGAGGGCTTAACCTTTATCCCGGCGGCCCAGAGCCCCACCGGACGGAATATGCTCGCCGTGGCCAACGAAGTCAGCGGGACAACTACCGTCTATCAGATTGATGTGGATGAAACGGCATTTAAAAAGAAAAATAAAATCCGCGGCTTTGGCAGGAAGCATTGCCGTAAAAAATTCTCAGAAAGACATCGTTAAATAAATATATTCATTACCCATAACCAATAAAGGCAGGGTGTAAATCGCCCTGCCTTTGTCATTATTTTTATATGAAATAGTTTGATAACTCATTGAATTCTTTCATTCTTCGTTGTGGGTCCAAGCCCGGCAGACGATATGCCAAGTCGGCCCGTGGCCGTTATATGAAAGAGCGAGGACCCTTCACAGGGTGTAAAGCGAGAAAACTCTTTGGGGGGGATATGCCCTATGGCCGTGTGCATACAAAAATGGATACCCACAATCATGTGATGCGTACCGGAGAAAATACCTTTATTAAAATAATCGCCATAAATCATGAAAAGGTTTTGATTTTTAGAAAACAGTAAATTTTGCCAAAGGCCTGGCTGGCTCTTTACACAAAAGCACTGTTATGGCCTCCTGTACGCGACTCCGCCCCCAGTATTAAGAACAAAATGAGCCGGCCCTAAAAATATTCTTCGATTGAATTGAAGCATCGGGTTTCATGATTACCTTTGAGTGGAATTGCTTTACCCCAAACCCCAAAGGAGGTTCCCATGGCAACATTGACACGAATTTCAGCAGCAGAGACCAAAACACGCATAGACAATGGCCTGGCGCTGCTGGTGTGCATATACGATGACGACAAATTCCAGACCCACGCCCACCTGGAAGGGGCCATTCCCATGAGTAAATTCCTGGAGATGAAACCCGGCCTGGCCAAAAATGCAGATATCATTTTCTACTGAGGCTGAGTCGGCGATTCGTCAGCGGCAGGTCTTGCCGCTCAGTATGTGGAAGATGGTTATGAAAACGCCAAAGTGCTGGACAAAGGCATCAACGGATGGAAAGAGGCTGGGTTTACCATTTTATAAAACAAACACCACCGAGAGGAACTCAAAGCCGGCCGGCCATCTTTACTGCTGTTCCGGTCGGCTTTGCGAATCCAAACAATGAAACGGAATCTGCCCCATATTTTTGATGACCTCTGCAATATTGGGGTTTACTATGAACCCAAGAATTGATAGGCAGTACCCATGGAAACCAAGCCTGATCCCAAAACCGGCCCGGCCCGGATTTGGAAAGCATTTTTTTATTCCCTCAAGGGACTGGGGTATGCCTTTGCCCGGGAAGCCGCCTTCCGGCAGGAGAGCATCCTGGCCGGGGTACTGACCCTGGTGCTCTTTTTTTTACCCCTGTCTCTATTATGGAAAGTCATTCTTTTTTCCGCCATGGCCCTGGTGCTGATCGCAGAGCTACTCAACTCTGCCATTGAGGCCGTGGTGGACCTGGCATCTCCCGAATTCCACAAACTGGCCGGCCGGGCCAAGGACATGGGAAGTGCTGCGGTGTTTATCAGCCTGGCACTTACCGTTATCCTGTGGATTCTGGCCCTGATTTCCCTCTAATTTTTCAGGTCCGTGCCATAATCCCCTCTCTCCTAATAACGGCCATGGGCCGGCTTGGCCTATCAGCACCCAGGCTCGCCCCACAACAAAGTATGAAAGAATATCAGCAACCTATTGATACCTTCATATAAATCGCCCCCAAAACATCATCACGACACGCCCCATAGAAGTTAGCCGCAACTGTAATATTAGAATTACCTGTATTTTCAACAATATCCTTGAGAGACCGCGAGAATTATTATATTTTGATTAGAGTTTTATGAGAATTATATTTGGAAAAGATTAAGCGTATGCGGCTCAAAAAAAGAACATACGGATGGCTGATATTCATCCTCATTATTGGATCTGCGGGACTGCGCTGTCTGTCCGTCCTTGCACCTGTCGACGCACAGCCTGCGGTCCGCTGGAACAACAAAGTCTATGTGGCCTTTGGATTTCACGGGAATCTATACCACTCATTTCGCGGGGACACCAACGATGAAAACGGATTCGGCAAGGATATCCGAATTATCCGGCATATCCTTGCCACCCTGGACCGGTTTAATGATCAGGGTGTGCCGGTCAGGGCGTCCTGGGAATTTGACAATCATTTTTCCCTGGAACACCTCTTACCAAAGTATGCTCCGGATATCATCAAGAACGTGAAACGCCGGGTGGCCCAAGGACGGGACGAGGTGATGCTGATGTCCTACAACAACGGGCTTGCATCCGCCATGACCCGGCAGGAGTTCACCGATGCGGTGAACTGGTCCATATCCAATCCCTGGGGCAGCGGGGTAAAAGATGTTTTCGGCAGTTACAGCCCCATTGTCCGTCCCCAGGAGATGATGACCACCCCTGGAAATTTTGAAATCTATAAACAATCGGGCGTCAAGGCCGTATCACTGTACTATAGTGCCACCCCCTTTGATACCTTCCGGGTATTTTCCAGAAAACTGACCCGGGAAGAGGCCCACAATCCCCTGACCTATAAAAACGATCAGACCGGTGAAGAAATCCTGGTGATTCCCACCTACAACATCGGAGACCTGGTTGAAAACGTCAGCCTGGGCCAGTGGGTCCGCAACCTTCACCGGATGCAGCACCAGGGGGAGATTCGCCGGGATGTACTGGTCTTTATCAACTTTGATGCGGATTCCGAATTCTGGACCGGGGCGGACCGGCTGAAATGGCCCCTGAACCGACTGCCCAATACCAGAGGTCTTGAAGGACTCATCAAAGAGGTGCAGGATCTTAATTACGTCAGGTTCACCACCGTTAACGACTATCTTGCGGACCACGGTCCTGCCGGCACAGTCTCATTTAGCCAGGATACGGCTGACGGCAGTTTTGACGGCTATAATTCCTGGTCGGAAAAACGGGCAGCAACGGATCATTGGACCCGGATTGTCGAAGCCAGACGCATCCACAGCACGGCTGAAAAATGTATTTCCCTGCTCAGGAACCCAGATTTCGAATCCCGGCTCCGTCCCCTGATGGACAAGGCCTATCTTCTGAGGCTGACGGCGTTATCCACCACCAATTTTGGCATGGCCACTCCTTATGTGGCCCCCCAGCGCCGCCAGGCCATGGAAAAAAGTTTAAACCAAATGGACCGTCTGGGCGATCAAATCGAGGCGGCCATTCACCATGCCGTTCAAAAAAAACTGGTGACTTCGCCTGTGCCTGCCGGGCACAAGGTCTTGGAAAATCTGCTTCTGATAGGTTCGGCAACAGACCACGCCCCCCCCCTAGGAAACCGTTTTGTCATACTTGGGGAGAAGAGGGCAAAGGGCACTGCCGGCAAAAGGCTTTACCTGACGGCACAGAACAACAGGACCTATCCACTGATCCTTGTCCCGGGCACCACAGACGGACGATTTTACATTTCAGGGGATCACCCGGCACCGGACGGCCTTTATACCCTAACCCAGGGACCTGGACCTGGGGGCTTGGACAAGGCGTTGAAGGTCAGTAAATCCCAAGCAGTTACCATGCTGAAAAACCGAAATATTACATTGGAATTCGACCGAACCGGTGCATTATCAGATCTCATCTGGAACGGCAGGCAGATGCTCGCGTCCGGAAGCCTGATGCCCTACATTCGCTATGGGGGCATGAAAAAATCTCCCGGAACATTGACTGCCGATACAGCCCAAAATGATCGTACCGCTGTGGTCAAGATGACCGGAGAATGGACAGGACCGGAAGACCGAACCCTGTCAATGGGATCAGTCAACTATACCTTCAGCCTGGTGGAAGACCTGCCCTATCTGTTTGTCCAGGGGGAAGTCCGGTATCCTGCCACGGTCAACACGGACCTGATCAAGGCTGATGTCCAGAGACTGTCTGTCCCAACAGACCTGGAATGGCAGGAGGTTGCACCCCTTGAGCTGCGCCTGGAAGCCGGCGCCACGAAGCGCCAGCCCATACGTATCTTAAAGCATAACTACCTCGGGATTAATTCCGCCTATGACCTTGATTACTTCAGACATTCAGAGGAAAATCTGGACCTGGACAACGTAAATAACCATATCACTGCCGGATATGTAGGGGTGGCGGCAGGCAACCAGGGAGTGGCCCTGAGTATGGACCAGGCGGTTGCGGCCAACTTTGCCGGTGCCCCGGTCAAGGTGAAATATGACAGAAAAAAAGATGAATTCAATGCAGAGATAAATCCCTTCGGGTCTTATCACGGCAAACAGAATCGCCGACCCACCTGGGGAAACGGACAGGGTCACGAGGCCTCCCTGATCTCGGGCGAACAATATCACAGTGCTGCGCCGACCTATAACGGTACCACCAGTCGATTCGCCCTGATGATCGGTTTCTTTGACGGAGACCATATCCCGGAGCAAATGAAACACATGCTGGATACCCATGCCAATCCGGCCAGGATATACGGTATGAACAGCTTGTCAGGCGTAACAGAAAACAAAGCGGCTGCACCCGTGACATACAAAGCGTCCATCGACGGGGACCGGGTCACCTTTTCCTGGGAAAAAAACAACCCCGATGCAACGGGATATATCCTGCGCATCGGCAGTCAACCAGGCCGTTACACACAAGCCTTTAAGACCAAGGAAACCCGCCTGACCCTTGGCGGCCTGTCAGCTGACACGCCCTTTGAGGTCGGACAGCGATATTATGCCGTGATTGAAACCATTATCTCCGGCCAGGACACCCCGGTCAGAACCGACGAATTCAGCCTGGATATCCGTTCATCCAACCGAATTTCAGCCCAGGCAAAAATTCCCTGGCGCTTTCCGCTAAAGGTGATCTGGGCCAATGTGATGGCCTTTTGGGGCGTGTAATCAGATCCCGCAACTGGAATGATTCCTCACCGCTGCACCTGAGTATTTTCTTATCGCCTTCACACTTTCTTCACAATAGCGATGGTATGGTACCCCACAACTTATGAATCCATAATAGTGGGGTACAATACGCCATGGCACGTATACCTGTTAAATCTGCCGGAACACGGTTCATGATCGTGTTTCAATTATCCTTGATTTCCATAATCTGTTTTGCACTGATGCGGGGGGTGCTGCTGGTTCGCGCCTGGCCCCACGTGGATCGTTTTTCGTCGGTCTGGCTTTACATTTTCGGCCAGGGGTTGATTTATGACATTGCGTTTGTCGGTTATTTTTACATTCCATTTGTCCTATTCCTTCTTGTACTGCCCAACAGATGGTTAATCAACTCACGCGCCATAAAATATCTGATCCAGGGTGGTGTTTTTCTGATTCTTTATGGTCTTGGTTTTTCCATGGTGGCTGAATGGTATTTCTGGAGCGAATTCGGGGTGCGGTTCAATTTTATCTCCGTGGACTACCTCGTATACAGACGGGAGGTGACCGACAATATTCTGCAATCCTATCCGGTCTTTACCATCTTAGGGATTCTATTAATCCTCACAGGCATCGTGTTTTATTTTCTTCACCCTGCAATTTTAAAAAATCTGCGCCGAACGGAAACCTTAAAAAAACGAATGGTCATTGCAGGCACCCTGCTCATGCTGCCCTTGTTGTCATTTTGCCTGCTTGATCAATCCCGGCGCAATGTTTCCGGCAACAACTATGTCAATGAACTTGCGTCCAACGGTCCTTACCAGCTGTTTGCCGCATTCCGGAATAACCGGCTGGATTACCGGCAGTTTTATGTCACCGGCAACGATGATGATCTGTCAGCCCGATTAAAAAAAGAGGTAATAACAGAGGACAGGCATCCCCAAAAAGCAGACTATGATATTGGCAGATACATCAAGGCACAAGGTCCCGCCAACAAACTCAATGTCATGTTGATAACCGTTGAAAGCTTAAGCGCCAAATATTTAACCCGGTTCGGACAGCCACAAAATATTTCCCCTTTCATGGACAAGTGGTTTCAACAGGGAATGCTGTTTACCAATTTTTATGCGACGGGTACCCGGACGACCAGGGGGCTGGAGGCCATTACCCTGTCCATCCCCCCTACCCCAGGCAGATCCATTGTCAAACGACCGGATAACAGCTATATGTACAGCCTTGGAAAAGTATTCAAGGATTTGGGGTACGACACGGCGTTTCTCTACGGCGGGCGGGGCTTTTTTGATAACATGAACGCCTTTTTTGGAGGGAACGGCTATCGCATCGTGGATGAGCCCTGTCTGGACAGCCGGGAAATCACATTTAAAAACGCCTGGGGGGTATGCGACGAGGATATCTTCAACCGGGCCATTCGCGAGGCCGACCAGTCATACACGGCACAAAAACCCTTTTTCTTTCATATCATGACCACAAGCAACCACCAGCCGTTTACCTTCCCCGAAGGCAAAATTGATCTGACACCCGGCGAAGGCCGGGGCGGCAGCGGACGGTCCGGCGGTGTGAAATATACCGATTATGCCCTGGGCCAGTTAATGACACAGGCAAAAAAACAGCCTTGGTTTGATGACACCGTATTTATTGTTGTGGCGGATCACTGTGCCGGCAGTGCCGGGAAAGTCGGGCTGCCTGTCAAGAAATACCATATCCCGCTCTTTATCTATTCGCCAAAGCATATCCCGGCAAAAGAGGTGGATGCCCTGGCAAGTCAGATTGATCTGGCCCCCACCCTTCTATCCTTATTGAACATATCCTACGACAGTTTCTTTTTCGGCAAGGACATATTATCGCCTGATTTTAAAGGCCGTGCCCTGATCGCCAATTACCAGAAACTTGGGCTGCTCACTAACGAAGAGCTTTTGTTTTTGTCTCCGGGAAAACAAATCAATCGGATGGACCTGGCCCAGGAAGATACAGTGCTTGAAAAGGTATCCAAGGGTTATCCCGGCGTCAAAGATTTAATGGCATATTATCAGGGTGCGGATTATGTGTTCACCCACCGGCTGAATCGATGGCCGAGAACATTTAAAGATCCGGCACTAAGCAAAGGTCCGTCTATGGACCAAGACATAAAGAAAACACCCGACCAGAGACGGTTGGCTGGATGTTTGCTGTATTATATTTTATGTTCCGACAGAACTTAAATCGCCCCACATCATTTCCAACATAAAATTTGTCATTTACCCGCTATCCGGTTATTCTCAAACACATAAGACCTCTATGGAAAAATCTTGGCATGCATATATTAATAGTTGACGATAATACAGGGCTGTTGGATCAGCTGAAAACAGCCTTAACAAATAAACGGTACATCGTGGATGTTGCCGAAGACGGCGAGCAGGCATTAGACAAGATATTTGACGTTCCCTATGACCTTATTCTCCTGGATATCATGCTCCCCCGAATGGACGGGTTGAGTGTACTCAAAGAGATCCGTAAAGCCGGAATGGACATGCCTATTCTCATGCTGACCGCAAGAAGTGATGTTCAGGACAGGGTCAAAGGGCTGGATTACGGCGCGGATGATTACCTTGCAAAACCCTTTTCCATGGCGGAACTCATGGCCCGGATCAGGGCAATGCTGCGAAGGAAAGGAAACAGAAACCCGATACTTGAAGTGGGCACGGTGAGCCTGGATACGGTGAAACGCATTGTCTTTTCAAATGGCGAACAGATCCATTTAACTGCTAAAGAATTCTCGATCCTTGAATTCCTTTTGCACAACAAGGGCAGCGTCGTGTCACGCTTCAATCTTGCCGAGCATATCTGGGGGGAGGAGTTTGATCCCTTTTCCATGTCCAATTACGTGGATGTCCATATTAAAAATCTTAGAAAAAAACTGACAAATCACGCGGATGAGCCGGTCATAAAAACCATCCGGGGCATCGGATTCATCATTGACGAACCGGCATGAAGATCCGAAAAAAAATAACCATCTGGATTTCCGGAGCGGCCCTATTTTCCACCCTGGCGTTTTCATCTGTCATCTTTTTTCAACTCACCCAGGAACCGTTCAAGCTGATCGACAAGGAGCTTTTGCATATGGCAACGGTCCTGGCCCAAAGGATCGAAGAAAATACCAATGGGCAAAAGAATGTAAACCTGAACGATATGCCGTATGATCCCGACGACTACTGGATTCTGGCCGTAGATGGTCGAAAAAAGGTGCATTACCGGTCAAAACTGACAGAATATACCGAGTTGTCCATCCCACCCGGTAAAACAAATTTTCTCACCGAAAAACATATCCCAAGATCCCGTATCTGGTTGAAACAGGATCGAGACGATGACGTCATGTTCAGGGTAATGGTCGTCTCCAAAAAGATAAACGGCCGCATTTTTGAAATCCGCATTGCAAAACCCATTGAAGACTATGAGGAAGAGTTAATCCGGTTAGGCATTACCCTTGGGGGCAGTCTTTTTCTTTGTGCCGTGGGTATTTTTATTCTGAGCTATATGCTGGCAGGCAGAATATTAAGGCCGATTTCAGCCATCATACATCAATCCAGGGAGATCAGTGACAAATCATTGGACAAACGGATTCCCCTGGGCAAGACCAAGGATGAACTTTATGAATTATCTGTGGCATTAAATAAGATGTTCGACAGAATCCAACACTCGTTTCTGCGCCAAAAAGAATTCATCGGCAATGCATCCCACGAGTTAAAAAGCCCCATCACCCTTTTGATGCTGGCCCAGGAGGAGATGCTGATCAATGAACATTTGTCTTTGCCGGCACAGGAGAACCTGATCAAACAACTTGAAACAAGCCGCCGCATGAGCCATCTGGTTAAAAATCTGTTGGACCTGTCCAGGATGGAACAGCAAGATCAATTGCACACTCAAAAAATAGACTTATCCGAACTGCTCAACAGGGTGTTTGATGATTATGCGGATGTGCTGGCCGAAAAACAGATTCAAGTCGAAAAGAAGATTGACGTCCCCTGTCTGATAATGGGTGATCCGGAAAAATTATTTCGCCTTTTTGTTAATCTCATCGACAATGCCATTCGATACAACCTGTCTGAAAAGGGTGTTATTAAAATCAATCTGGCTCAATCCCGTACCGTGGCCCGCATTGAAATTCTCAACACAGGCGCTAAAATTCCCGACCCGGATCTTCCCCGTCTGTTTGAGCAATTCTATCGTGTTGAAAAATCAAGATCCCAGGCATTAGGCGGTTCAGGGCTTGGGCTTGCGATTGCCCGAAAGATCATCAGCCTGCATCACGGGACGATCATTATTCGCAACGCCCGGGGCCGCATGATCCAAACTTTGGTTGAGCTGCCTTTTGGATTTTAATAAACGGTCCATAAAGCATCAATCATTCCGGCTTTCCTAAACCCCTCTATAACTTCAAGAATCCCCACGCTCCAGACAAACCACAGCGCACTGAATATATGAATCCGGTAAACACCGGGATTGACCTGATAGGTTTGGGGCTCTTCAAATATTGTAATGTTCGGAAAAAATGCAGGAACACTGCGGGTGTAGCGTTCAAACACAGATCCGAAAAGCGACTGAAGCCTTTTTTCTTCGCTTTTTATTACAAAGGGATAATAGCATCCGAACAAAAGGATAAAAATCACGGGGAAAATAAGTGTTTCGGTACAAAAACCGATCCCCAGCGCACCGAGCATACTGAAAAAATAGAGCGGATTTCTACATATGGAATAGGGTCCTTTGGTAATCAATTGTTGATCCTTATACCCGGCAATATAAAGAGAACACCACATCCGGCCCAATGACGCGATGCCAACCAGGACGATACCGATAAACAGCAAAATAAAACCGAACATGTCACTGCCTGTTTCCCAGTGGCTTTTGGTGGTAAAAATAAAAAATACAACAAGAACAGCTGCAATCCGTGAGATCAAAATCCTGTAATGTTCAATATACGACAGCATGTTTAAATTTAATCCTTATCCATTCATATAATTTTTTTTATGCGTCGTTTTAACGCGTTTGGTGTTGGATTTTAAATCAAAGAGCATGAAGAAATGATGAAGGGGGGGGTAAGGCAGGCAAAAAAAATCGGGCGACATTTTTATATGAAAGAGCTCAGTAAGTTACTGAGTTCTTTCAACCTTCGTTGTGGGCTGTCCTTCGTGCTGATATGTCAGGTCAGCCCATGGCTGTTATATGAAAGAGTTCAATAAGCTATTGCGTTCTTTCAATTTTCGTTGTGGGCCAAAGCCTGGCAGATGATATGTCTGGCTCGGCCCATGGCCGTTATATGAAAGAGTTCAATAAGCTATTGCGTTCTTTCAATTTTCGTTGTGGGCCGAAGCCTGGCAGATGATATGTCTGGCTCGGCCCATGGCCGTTATATGGAAACAGCATTGGTATGCCCCCCAAAAAAGTCCGCCTGTTCGTCCCCTGGGGGACGAACAGGCGGACAGGATAATTTAGCGGATTCAGAATCAGGTTCAGTATAAGAGCATCAGGTCCAGGTTCAACAATTATCCTAAAATTTACCGCTTCTATATTACCGAAATATATTCAAGTCAATAAAAAATATGCAAATAATCCAAACCAAACAATCCGATTTTTATGCAATTCTTTCCAGGCGGCTGATATCAGGGTTAATCCACATATTTTTTAACGAATAAAATTCATCTTTTGGCGGGGCTCAAGCGCCGGATAGGGAACCTGGTCTTTTGACTTGTCAATACAGGTCAGCAGCCATGCCATGTTGCGGCCCAGAATTTTCATGGTTTGCAGGCCCTCAGCGTCAAGCTGTGCCTCTTCGGCCTTATTGCCGTGAATGCCGTTCCAATAGTGTGAGGAGACAATGGGCATCCGGGCAAAGGTGCAGCCCATGCACCCTTTGATGCCTTTTTTTCCGATATGCAGTATCTGACTTTCAATGCCGTTTTATCAAGTTCCTTTGCCACTTCGCTGAGCGCTGTATAGGTACAGCCCTCCTTATGGGGGCTGCCGTTTATCATCAATACATTCATTCAACGACCAGGGCAAACGCATTAAAATTTTGGGGCTTGATCATAAGATCGGCCACCTTCTGTAGGGGCAATCCCCTGTGGTTGCCCCCCGTTAGGGCAGGCACAGGGACCAGCCCCTACAATGGCCGACGGTAGAACCAAGCCCAAATTTTGATTGCAATCCGTAGGTTGAATTGAGGCGCGAAACCCAATACCTATTCGAATTTAGAAAGAAATGTGTGCGGGTCTCAGAACCTACTTAACCTGCTTCAGTGCGCAGCACTGAAACTCTGTGCTCTCTGTGTCCTCTGTGGTAGAAGAAGCGAGCGTAGCTCGCGAATCTTACAAACCAGGAGATTTGAGAAAAAACATTCAATCCCTTCGGGATTTCTTGTTCTTAAACCACAGAGGACACCGAGGTGTGGCTTGCGCCAAACTTCACAGAGAATTGCCTTGATAAATGGAATATGTTCAAGTCATGAAAGTACTCAGGGTTAATAAAATTTAAGTGCGTTTACCCTGATTGAACGACTCCTTTTATGTTTTTATACTGCCAAAGATGGTAAAATATCTTATTTTTTTTATGGATACCACCCCCAAAAAAGCCAAAATTATATGCAAAATACTTATTTTTTAGAAGCAAAAAAATTTCTTAAGGCAAATAGATCAAAACGCCCAAGAAGGCCCCCCTGCGAACAATATATATGTTTCAGGCGGCCCAAAGGATAACAGATTATGCTCAGCATCATGTCACCCGCCAAGACCATGGATCTGAATTGCAGATCCGTTCTTTTACAAACCCAGCCCCATTTCATGACCGAAGCCCGGGAACTTTGCGCTCGGCTGAAAAAATTATCACCGGGGGATCTTGAAGACCTGATGAAAATCAGCCCCAAGTTGGCGGCCTTGACCCACAAACGGTTCCAGACGTTTTCCGGCATCGCTGTAAACGACGGTTCCCGCCAGGCCCTTCTGGTATATAAGGGAGATGCGTTTCAGGCGCTTGATATTGACCACTACCAGGATCAGGATTTTGAATTTGCCCAAAAACATATCCGGATTTTGTCAGGTCTTTACGGTCTTTTGCGCCCCCTGGACCTGATTGAACCCCATCGACTGGAAATAGCCACCCGGCTGTCGGGTCCCTGGGGAAGAAATCTATATCAATTCTGGGCAGAACGAATCACCCAAAGACTCAATGCGGCACTCGAAGGATCAAAGGGCGCACCTGTCCTTATCAACCTGGCCTCCAATGAGTATTTTAAAGCCGTTCAGCACAAACACCTGAACGCAAAGATTCTCACCATCCAGTTCAAGGAAAAAAAAGGAAACGGTTTTAAGGTCGTTGCCATACATGCCAAAAGGGCACGGGGACTTATGGCAGATTTTATCATCCGGGAAAAAATAGATGATCCAGAAGCCGTAAAGGAATTTTCCGGCAATGGATATGCATTTAATCCGGAGCTGTCTACGTCGGAAACCTGGGTATTTTCCCGGGAATAAATAGACGGGAATTGACCTTTAAAAACCCTGCACTATCTTTAAATATGAATTGATTGATTACTTGAGAAGGAGGTAGCTGATATGGGAAAAAAGCGTAACGCCTGTAAAGCATGTAAAAATAAAAAAGCACATTTGCGCGAATCATCTGGTGCATCAAAGGCTTTTGTATGTAAAAAATGCGGTGCATCCACAAAAAAAGCCAAGCTGCTCTGCAAACCTGTTAAACATAAATTGACCCATTCATGTGAAAAATGCAACCGACTTTCAGACAGACCCAAGCAGTTGTGCAAACCTAAAGCTATAGTATGACATCTATTGTAACGATACATACATAGCATCGATATCTCGATGTTAATCCCGGACCGGTGATATTGCACCTTTATTATAATATTCCTGCATCACCGGTTCAGGTACCATACCGCCACCTGTGGCCCAGACGATGTGGGTGGCATCGGACATCTTTTCAGCTAGTCCCTTTCTATGAAGATAACGTTTGCCTTCCGGCGAATTTAGCAGCCCCGCAGGACCTGATAATCCAGCGACAGCAGAGGGCTCAAGAAAAATGGATTCCTGGTCCGCCATGGTATGCAAAAGGCGGTACAGGGTGTTATCCGAAACCGTATAAACCCCGCTGATCAACGGCCCAAGGGTTTTGCCGACAAGGCCCGAGGGACGGCCCACGGCCAACCCGTCCGCATCCGTGATATTGGACAATCCGAAATCCCGCACACTGACCTTGTCATGAAGTCCCGTCATGAGCCCGATGAGCATACAGGGTGACGCGGTGGGTTCGGCAAAAAAACAGTGGACATGATCACCAAAAACAAGCTTGAGCCCCAAGGTTATCCCGCCGGGCGCACCGCCCACCCCGCAGGGTAGGTAAACAAACAGAGGGTGTGCCTGGTCCACCACCCGCCCCGAAGCATCAAACTGTTCTTTAAGGCGGCCGGCGGCCACGGCATACCCCAACAGCAAAGCCAAAGAATTTTCATCATCTATAAAATGCATCCTGGGGTCCAGGCTTGCCTGCTTGCGCCCCGCAGCCACAGCCCGGCTGTAATCGGTTTCATACTCAACCACCGTAACACCGCACCGCCTTAAGCGCTCTTTTTTCCAAAGAGCGGCATCGGCGGACATATGCACAACCACCTTAAACCCGAGCGCCGCCCCCATGATGCCGATACTCAAGCCCAGATTGCCTGTGGAGCCGACAGCAATGCCGTAATTGGAAAAAAACCGTTTAAATTTATCCGAGGCAAGAATTGAATAGTCATCGTCCAAGTCAAGCAGCCCCTTGTCCACCGCCAGGGTCTCGGCGGTTTTCAACACCTCATAGATCCCGCCCCTGGCCTTGATGGAACCGGACACGGCAAGCAGATTGTCGCATTTAAGCAAAAGAGTACCGCAAACAGGAAATCTGTCCTGCAAACTGAGTTTTTCCTTCATGCCGGCAATTGCCCTCAGTGGTGATTCAATAATGCCCTTATCCCCACGGGTCAAGGGGAACACCTTTTCAATAAAGGGGGCAAACCGTTCCAGTCTTGCTTGCGCACCGGCCACATCTTCGTATGACAAGGCAATGGATTTAAAGGCAGTGCCTGCAGATTGATACCCCGGATTTGTCCAGAACACCTCCTGGCCTGCCATAATCTCTTTGATCAAAGGAAGTGCCTTGTGCCATTGTTCAATTGTTTTTCCTGCAATACGTTCAGCGTTCATAATTTTAAATAACGGCCATGGGGCGAACCAGGTCTATCATGACCCAGGCTTCGACCCACAACGAAGAATGAAAGAACTCAATTAAGTTATCGAGCTCTTTCATATAAAAATTTTGTTGTAAAATTAATAGGGATTATCAACTTGAACACTGAAAAACAACTCAAATTTTCAGAAACCTTGAATCATTGCTTCAGTTTACAATATCACCATCAACTGAAATCCGAGCATCCTAACCAGTTTCCTTTAAAAAATTGTCTTTAGGAGAATTGGGGCCTAATCATCAAGAACCGCCCACGGATTGCTATTGGTTTTGGATAAAAAAACATTGCCATATTTTACGGGCCTGGTAGGGTAATTGAAAAAAATGAATACTCAGAAATGACCATTGTTTTGCATTGCCGCCGCAACTTACGTAAAACTGCGTTTTTTTCAATGACAGCATCCCTTCACTGAGAATTGATGATGTGTTGTTAACAAAGCGGGCTTCTTTATTAAGGAAAAAGTTAAAGGGGCAGAGAAAAAGGAGAGACGTCAAACATGCAACTGAAATTATTTGCAAATCTTGGGAATATAGTATTATCGATTTCTGATGCCCTGGACTTGGCATACCCCTCTCTTGCCATGCACCAGCAACGCGTTGCGTTTATAGCCTGGGAGCTGGCCAGGAAGGCAAATCTGGACAAAAAGCGAATCGAGCGGCTTTTTCTCGCTGGCCTGCTTCATGATATCGGAGCATTATCAAACGAGGAAAAAAGAACGCTTCACGCCAATGAAACATCCAGGGTTGACGGGCATTGCATTCGCGGAAGCAATCTTTTCAAGTCTAATCCGTGGCTCGCTGACGGAGCAGACTTGATAAAATACCATCACCGGGAATGGAATACTTGGGATACCCCTCGAAATACTCCGCTAATATTTGATTCGCAAATACTGTTCCTTGCCGACCATCTGGAGCGGCATATCATGCGGAACAAATATATTTTACAACAGAAAGATGAGCTTTGTGCCTTTGTTAAAGGGCTTGCCGGGGAACAAATAGACCGTGACGTAACCGAATTACTGCTTGAAATATCAGTCAGGGAAGAATTCTGGCTGGATTTGACATCTCCCCGTCTTTATTCATTGCTTTTACACAATGGCCCGCTCCAGAACCTTGAGTTAGATATCAACAATATTATTACTTTTGCCGAACTGCTTGGAATGATCGTTGATTTTAAATCACCTTACACAGCCACACACTCCTCTGGTGTCGCCCATTGTTCATTGCTACTGGGTGAACTCGCGGGGATGTCAAAGTCTGAGATAAAGTTGCTGGAACTGGCAGGTTTACTCCACGATCTCGGCAAGCTGGTTATCCCAAACGCAATACTTGAGAAGCCCTCGCGCCTGACATCAGATGAAATGACAATTATAAAACAGCATCCCTACTATACCTTTTCTATCCTCAGCACCATCTCAGGCCTTCAATCCGTTGCCGAATGGGCGGCATTTCACCACGAGAGGCTGGATGGCAACGGTTACCCTTTTCATAAGAAATCACATGAAATGAACACCGGCGTAAGAATTATTGCCGCCTCCGATATTTTCACGGCACTGGTGGAAGACAGGCCTTACCGAAAGGGAATGGACACTTTGAAAATAAAAAAAATTCTTCTCGACAGTGTGTCATCTGGTATTCAGGATTCTAAAATTGTAAATTATCTGGTTCAGAATATAGAAGATATCGGCAGAGAGGTGAAGGAACGACAAAATCAAGCAGAAAATTTCTATCACTCAAAGATCGAATGAAACTTTCTTTATTGTGTTGTTGTCCTTTTCGCGTTGGCGATTACACTTAGATTTAATGGAACAGGTGTTCGCCTTGTTTGGTGGGTCCATTGGTCCCGAGGGCTTTAGATTTCTCATGGTGGATATCATAGGTTCCATATACCCGGGAAAGGTGCGGACATCATTGTAAAGGAGACAACCGGGATCCAGCTGCCCCCACCATTCGAGCCCCATACTCTGGCCTGGTTTATGCGACAAGGGCTTCACAGGTGTCTATTGGGTGGTTGAGGGCGGCAAAAGATGCCTTTAAAAAAACAACCTGACATCTATTCGAATTGCACATTCATGGCATCAATATCTTGATGTTAATCCTGAAACCGGTGACACAGCCCCTTTTTTATAACGGCCATGGGCCGAGCCAGACATATCATCTGCCAGGCTTCGGCCCACAACGAAAATTGAAAGAACGCAATAGCTTATTGAACTCTTTCATATAAAAAAACGCCTGCATCACCGGTCCAGGCATCATGCCCAACAGTTGCCCAAACGAGGTGGGTCGCGCTTACCATATCTCCAACTATCCCCTGGCGGTATTATTTTTCCTGCAATACGTTCAGCGCCCATAATTTTAAATATCGGTATTTAATTGTATATGGTATGTATTAATTAATATTACCAGGATCTTGTTTGTATGAACAATGAAATAGATAAATCATTCCAAGCGTATTATGACCTGTTCAGGGAACTGGACCCGGACGCGCTGCAAAAAAAATTTCTCAATGCCCTGCTGAAAATGCAGAACGGCAGACGGGGATCCATCTGGATCAAACGTGGCGAAACATATGTCTGTGTTGAGGCCGCCGGCATTGACACCGAAGATATTTTGGGCGTATCCCTGGATGCAGGCACACCCTCCATCGTGGGCTGGGTCATCGAAAACGGTAAAATGACAATTGCCAAGCCGGGCTCAGACCGCCGCCACAACCGGGATCTGGAAGCCCCCTTTGTTGTAAAAAGCAGCATGATCCTGTGCTTTCCCTTACTCATAGACGGGCAGGCCTTTGGAGCGGTGCAGCTGATTGACACCCATCCGGACGGCATTCATCTTAACCTGGATTCTTCAAAACTTTCTCCGCTTCAGACCCTGGTTGAGGTCTGTGCCATATCCCTGTGGAACGCCATGCGTTTTTCCACGGAACAGAAAAAAAATCGCAGGCTGTCATCCACCCTGTCCAGGGTTAAAACGAAAAATACAATTATCGGCCAGAGCAAAGCATTCCACACAAGCATGAAGCTTGTCAAAAGCTATGCAGACACCGACTTCAATGTGCTGATCACAGGTGAAAGCGGCACCGGCAAGGAACTTGTGGCAGAACGTCTGCACAGAGCCGGCGCCAGAGCGGACTGTCCATTCCTGGTCCAGAACTGTTCGGCCATTCCCGAAACCCTCCTGGAAAGCGAATTGTTCGGATATAAAAAAGGCGCATTTACAGGTGCGGCCCGGGACCGGGCAGGGTTGTTTGAAGCGGCGGACGGCGGAACGGTTTTCCTGGACGAAATCGGAGATATGCCCATGGGTACCCAGGCCGCGCTCTTGCGGGTACTGCAGAAAAATGAAATCAAACCACTGGGTTCCAGCAGGGTACACTATATCAATGTCAGAATCATTGCCGCCACCAATAAGGACCTTGTCGGGATGGTCCGGGAAAACCTATTCAGACAGGACCTCTATTACCGCCTCTCCATCTTGCCGGTTCACCTGCCGCCATTGCGGGAACGAAGGGAAGATATTCCGCTGCTGGCCCGGCATTTTCTAAGCACGGAATGCAAAAAGGCGGCAATGTCCGAAAAAAGACTATCCTCCGAAGCCAAACAGCTTCTGGTGGCCTATGCATGGCCGGGCAATATCCGGGAATTGGAAAACCTGATTCGGTATTTGATCGCCACCGCCCCAAATGAGGATATCAAAGCGGATGATCTGCCCGGGCATATCCTTAAGAGCAGTCCGGATGACCCCACAGGCCAGACCGATTCACAGAATTCAGATCGCCAAGCCAATACGTCACAATACCTGCGGGATATCTCCGCCATGACCTGGCCGGATCTTGAAAAAGCCTATGTCCGGGCGCTCATGGAAAAGTTCAACTGGAACATCACCTGGGCGGCCAAGGCATCGGGCATCAACCGCTCGACCTTTGCCTCGCGCATGCGCAAGCTGGATATCAGCCGGGGTACCGGCCCGCCCTCTTAAATCACAGTATACACGTCAATACATTTTTATCAACGTCATCAATGTTCTATTTTTTTCATATATATTCTATGGTATAGTTGCAGCATCCTGAAACAATAAGAGAGTAGCAACATGGCCAAAACAGCAAACCGCACATTCAACGTTTCATGCCGTCTCAAAGAGCTGCGGAACCGAAAAAAAATGACCCAGTCCGAACTTGCCGGACTTGTGGGCATAAAACGCCAGGCCGTTTACGACATTGAAGCAGGCCGTTACCTGCCCAATACCGGTGTTGCCCTTGCCATGGCCCAGGTACTGGGCTGCCGGGTGGAGGATATCTTTTATCAGGCCACGGGCCGGGCCCGGGATGTGGTCCTGGTGGATGAAGAATTTGCCTGGGGCTCCCGGGTGAACATTGCCAAGGTCCGGGAACGCCACTTTGCATACCCCCTTGCAGGCACCCATGCCCGGATGGAAGACATGGGCGCTGCGGACGCCTTGCTGGAACCGGGCCAGGCCAAGGCAAAAATTTTATTACCCGAGGAACGGGTTGCCTCCACAGCCCTGCTTCTGGGTTGTGATCCGGCCTTTTCCGTTTTGGGTCACCGGGTCCGCGAGACCCCGGGCCATGCCGGCCTGAATGTCAGATTTGCCTCCAGTCAAATGGCTGTCAGCCGGGTCGCATCAGGGCAGGCCCATATCGCAGGAACCCACATGCACCCCCGGGGCGGGGGTGATGACGGCAACAAATTTCTGGTCTCCCAGAAAATGAAAGATATTTCAGGCGTCCTGATTGCCTTCTCCGCCTTTGAGGAAGGACTCCTGGTCGCCCCCGGTAACCCCAAGGGGATTCAGGGCGTTGCCGATCTGGCACGCAAGGATGTCCGGCTGGCCAACCGGGAGGAGGGAGCCGCCCTTCGCAGTCTTCTGGACGACTTGCTCATAGAAGAAAAAGTGCCTGTCACAGCCATCCAGGGATATGAATACCTGGTCCACAGTCATGCCCAGGGGGCCGAAGCCGTGCGCCACCACGTCTGTGATGCGGCCCTGGGACTGCGGGCCGTGGCCGTAACCTATGGTTTGGAGTTCATCCCCCTTTCCCATGTCCGCTGTGACCTTGTCATCCCTTCGGACCTGATGACCCATCCCGGTGTTGCAGCCGCGTTGGATATCATCCAGACCCGGTCGTTCAGAGAGGAACTGGCATGCCTGCCCGGCTATGAAACCTCGGACACCGGCCGTATTATTGCAGAATTGTAATATAAAACACCCGTAAGCCCATTAAAACGGCATATGCATTAAATTAATGCATTTTCCCTAGCGTTTCTCTTTATTTTCACAATTACGTTTTTGCTTCTACAGGCCCATAAAAGCGCAAAATTGTTATTTTATTTGTTGCACAGCATACTTAATTCATCTTTACCCATCGGGGTTATGATCCATATAACAGCCATGGGCTGACCTGACATATCAGCACTGAAGGACAGCCCACAACGAAAGTTGAAAGAACTCAGTAACTTACTGAGCTCTTTCATATAAACCACTCAATTTTTAAGATATAATTTTTAAATCATCTCTAAGATCATTTTATCTAAACAAAGGCACGCTTTGTGCATATTTAAAATCTTATTAAAAAAATGTTGAAAAGCAGCTAAAAATGGAATAGATGCTCCGGTTTTTAAGGTTTACACCGATATTTTCACAACGAACAAACAGACAATAATGTTGAATAAATTTTACACTTCTAAAAAACGACAAAGGTGCAGTCTTCGCTGCCCCCCTTGGACAACCTTGGTGCCTGAACAAGAAAGTTGTTGGAGCCGATCATGAAATTTTCAAATTATAAACCGACAGAATACTATGATGAACTCTTCCACGAGGACGGTACTGTCAGGGACGGGGCCCAAAAGCTCATCAATCAAATCGAATCCCTGCCTGAAAATGCCCTGTTACTAAAGCAGCAGTCTGCGGAATCCGCACTTCTACAGTTGGGTAACACCTTTAATGTGTACGGCAGTGAGGAAGGAACAGAAAAAATCCTGCCCTTTGACATTATTCCCAGAATCATTGAAGGCCGGGAGTGGCAGCAAATTGAAAAAGGACTGCAACAACGGATCCATGCGTTGAACCTGTTCCTCGAAGACATTTACAACGATAAAAAAATTATTAAGGACAAGGTGGTTCCCGAAGACCTGATCCTGTCCTGCGCGGCGTACCGCAAACAGATGGAAGGATTTACTCCCCCAAAAGGCATCTGGTGTCATGTTACGGGTACGGATTTGATCCGGGATACGGACGGCAAGTTTTATGTCCTTGAGGACAATCTGCGCTGCCCCTCCGGCGTCTCCTATGTACTTGAAAACCGCCAGGTTCTAAAACGCACCTTCCCAGAAGTGTTTGCAAGTTCCAGGGTCCGGGCTGTGGATGAATACCCCCACAAACTTTTGGCCACCCTTGAAAATCTATTGCCTGCCACAGGTGCCAACCACAAGATCGGGGTGCTGACCCCGGGCCGGTATAACTCCGCCTATTTTGAACATTCATTCCTTGCCCAGCAGATGGGTATTGAGTTGGTGGAGGGCCAGGACCTTGTGGTATCCGACGATCAACTTTATATGCGGACCACCAAGGGGCTTTCACCCATTGAAGTACTTTATCGCCGCATTGATGACGATTTTATTGACCCCAAAGTATTCCGGCCCGATTCCATGCTTGGCATTCCGGGGATTATGTCCGCCTATTTCAAAGGTAAGGTGGCCATGGCCAACGCACCGGGCACAGGGGTGGCAGACGACAAGGCGGTGTACGCCTATGTCTCCAAAATTATAAAATACTTTCTTGGAGAAGATCCCATTTTACCCAATGTGCCCACCTATGTGTGCTGGGATGACAAGGACCGGGCCCACGTGCTTGAAAACCTGGATAAATTTGTGGTCAAGGCGGCCAATGAAAGCGGCGGATACGGTATGATGATCGGTCCCCATGCCGACAAGGCCGAGCGGGAGGAGTTTGCCCGCCTGATCAAGGCCAACCCCAGGACCTACATTGCCCAGCCCACCATCAGTCTTTCCCAGGTACCCACCATTGTCGGGGACCATTTTGAAGGACGCCATGTGGACCTTCGGCCTTACGTCCTCTACGGCGAGGATATTTATGTGCTTCCCGGAGGGCTGACCCGGGTGGCGTTGAAAAAGGGATCTCTGGTGGTGAATTCGTCCCAGGGTGGGGGGACCAAGGATTCCTGGGTTCTAGATTAACTGTTAGGTGGGTAAAAATTAGGGAGATACCATGCTAAGCCGTGTTGCAGATTCCATTTACTGGATGACCCGTTATATTGAAAGAGCTGAAAATATCGCTCGTTTTATTAATGTAAACCTTAACCTGTCCCTGGATACGGCACCGGAGATTTCCAGTGCCTGGCAACCCCTGGTGATGACCACAGGCGACCATGAGATATTTGAAAAACGCTACGGCACAGATTATTCCAGGGAAAATGTGATCCAGTTCCTGGCCCTGGACCGGGAGTACGGCAACTCCATCATATCCTGTGTGGCCGCAGCCAGGGAAAATGCCCGCAGTGTCAGAGAGATCATATCATCGGCCATGTGGGAACAGATTAACCGCTCCTACCTTTTACTCAAGGATGCGACTAAAAACAGGGCGCCCAACAAGGACCCCCACCACTTTTTTAAAGACATCACCGCCCTGGGCCATATGTTTACAGGCCTGTTACAGGGCACCATATCCCGGGGGGAAGCCTTTCATTTTGCCTTGCTCGGTCAATTTCTCGAACGGGCGGATAAGACCTCCCGGATACTGGATGTTAAATACTTTATGCTGCTGCCCTCGCCCGAAAACGTCAACTCCCCCTACGATGTAATCCAATGGGGTGCCGTGCTTAAATCCACCTCCGGGTTGGAAATTTACCGAAAACAATTCCACAGGATAATCCCCAAACAGGTGTGCGACTTTTTAATATTTGATCCGGACTTTCCAAGATCCATCCATTGCTGCCTGGCAAATGCCAAGTGGGCCCTGCAAAAAATCACCGACAGCCCCAGAAATGCCGTTCATAATCCAGCGGAAAAAAGCCTGGGCCGCCTGTGTGCGGATTTGTATTATTCGGATATTGATGATGTCATTTCCGCAGGCATGCACGAATATCTTGATGGTCTGCAGACAAAAATCAACCAGGTGGGGATTGACATCCGCGAGGCTTTTTTCAAAATCCCGGACAATCGAATGGAACAAACATCCGGATCAGTCCAATAGAACGAACCGGATCCATCCTTTAAGGAGTATTTACATCCATGGCAATTCAAGTGGCCTTGTACCATAAGACCGAGTATAAATATGATCGAAAAATCCAGCTGGGTCCCCAGGTGATCCGGCTCAGGCCGGCCCCCCACTGCCGGACCCCGATTTTAAGTTATAACCAGACCGTTTTACCCGATGACCACTTTATCAACTGGCAGCAGGATCCTTTTTCCAACTATCTGTCCAGGCTCAACTTCCAGGAAACCACCGATCATTTTTCCATTGTGGTGGACCTTGTGGCGGAAATGGTCACCATCAACCCCTTTGATTTCTTCTTGGAAGCGTATGCCCGGGAGTATCCGTTTAAATATTCTTCCGAGGTAAAAAAGGATCTGGGGCCGTTTTTACAAAAAACCCGGGTGGGCAGCAAATTCACGTCCTATCTTTCCACGATCAGCCGCAAAAAGGAAAATACCATCGATTTTCTGGTCCGGGTAAACCAGGATCTGCAACAGGCCATCAAATACAACATCCGCATGGAGCCCAATGTCCAGAGCTGTGAAGAGACACTGACCAAACTATCCGGATCATGCAGGGATTCGGCCTGGCTCCTGGTCAATATCCTGCGTCACCTGGGACTGGCCTCCCGGTTTGTATCCGGGTACCTGATCCAGCTTGCCGCCGATGTCAAATCCCTTGAAGGGCCTTCCGGGCCGGAACAGGATTTTACGGACCTGCATGCCTGGGTGGAGGTATTTTTGCCCGGCGCCGGCTGGGTGGGACTGGATCCCACATCGGGACTTCTGGCCGGAGAGGGCCACATTCCTTTGGCCTGCACCCCGTTTCCCAAGAGCGCGGCACCGGTCTCAGGCGGTCTTGAGGCGTGCGAGGTGGAATTTTCCCACACCATGCGCGTGACACGCATCCACGAGGATCCACGCTCCACCAAACCCTATCCCGAAGAGATCTGGACAAAAATACACGATTTGGGATTCCGGGTGGATGAAGAGATTAAAAAAGAGAACATCACCCTGACCATGGGCGGCGAACCCACCTTTGTGTCAGCCTCGGACATGGATGCCGAGGAATGGAACACGGCCGCCGTGGGGCCCACCAAAAAACTCAAATCCATGGAGTTGCTCCAGCGCCTGCGCGGCAAATGGGCCCCGGGCAGCCTTCTGCACATCGGCCAGGGCAAATGGTACCCCGGCGAATCCCTCCCCCGCTGGGCCCTGGGCTGTTACTGGCGAAAGGACGGCAAGCCCCTTTGGAAAAATCAGTCTCTGCTGGCCGATGACACCCTGGACTACAAATTCGGCCCTGACCAGGCAAAGCTCTTGATGCAGACCGTCACCCGGGTGCTGGGTGTGGATAAAAACTATATCATACCTGCCTATGAAGATGTATTTCACTGGCTGTTAAAAGAGCAGCGCCTGCCGGCAAATGTGACCCCCGGAGACTCCCGGCTCAAAGATCCCGAGGAGCGCGCCCGCATGGCCCGGGTATTTGAACAGGGCATCGGTGCGGTCACAGGTTTTGTGCTGCCCATCAAAAAGGGCTCATGGAAAAGCTGCGCCTGGGACCTGCGTTCCGGCAATTTATTCCTGACACCCGGCGATTCGCCCATGGGTCTTCGTCTGCCCCTGGACAGCCTGCCCTGGGTATCGCCCAAAAAATATCCCCATGTGGTGGAAGAAGACCCCATGGGCATCCACGGCCCGTTCCCGGATCCGCTGACCTCGGAAGCTGACAAAGAGCGTTTGCGACGGGCAGAAGAGGCAAAGGACGGCCAGTTCCATCTCCCGGGCAAACCTGGAACCCAAAGCCGGGACGATGTGGTATCACAACGACTTGTGGGACTGCCCCCGGACACCGACGAGACCGAGCCGGTCATCCGGACAGCCCTTTGTATCCAGCCCCGGGACGGGCGGCTCTATGTGTTCATGCCCCCCATGGCCAGTGCGTCCGATTATTTTGAGCTCATTGCCGCTGTGGAACAGGCAGCTGAAATCACAGACTTTCCCGTGATCATTGAAGGATATACACCGCCCTTTGACCACCGGATCAATGTATTGAATGTCACCCCGGACCCCGGGGTCATTGAAGTGAACATCCACCCGGCCACCACCTGGGGACAGATGGTGGATGTCACCTGTGCTCTCTACGAAGAGGCAAGACAGTCGGGCCTGGGCACGGAAAAATTCATGCTGGACGGACGGCATTCGGGCACCGGCGGCGGCAACCACATTGTCATGGGCGGCCCCAGCCCCGGCCAGAGCCCCTGGCTTGCCCGGCCGGATCTGCTGCGCAGCTTTTTGACATTCTGGAATAACCACCCGTCCCTCTCCTTTCTTTTTTCAGGGTTGTTCATGGGGCCCACCAGCCAGTCCCCGAGAATTGATGAGGCGCGCCACGACACCCTGGATGAACTGGACATTGCCTTTGCCGAGCTGGACCATCAGATGTCATCCTATCAATCCAATTTTCTGCCGGACTCAGACGTCAGCCTGCCATGTCCGCCCTGGCTGGTGGACCGGTTGTTCCGCCACCTGCTCACGGATCTGACCGGCAACACCCACCGGGCCGAATTCTGCATTGATAAGTTGTACTCCCCGGACTCCGCCTCCGGCCGTCTGGGTCTGCTGGAATTCCGATCCTTTGAGATGCCGCCCCATGCCCGAATGAGCCTTGCCCAGCAGTTGCTCCTGCGGATATTCATGCTCAAATTCTGGAAAAAACCTTACACGGAGAAGCTGGTGCGGTGGGGGACAACCCTGCACGACAAATTCATGCTGCCCTTTTATGTGTGGCAGGATTTTTGCGATGTGCTGGCGATTTTGCGCCGGGACGGCCATGACCTGACACCGGACTGCTTTCACCCCCACTTTGAGTTCAGGTTCCCCTTTGTGGGCAAAGTGTGCCACTGTGGCGTGGAAATGGAACTGCGCACCGCCATTGAGCCCTGGCATGTGCTGGGCGAAGAGCCCGGCGGCGGCGGTACGGCCAGGTATGTGGACTCCTCTTTGGAGCGCATTGAGATCAAGGTCACCGGCTTGACGGATAACCGTCACCAGGTGCTTTGCAACGGCCGGCCCGTGCCCCTGCACCCCACGGAGGTCAATGCCCAGTTCGTGGCCGGCGTCCGGTACCGGGCCTGGCAGCCCCCCTCCTGCCTGCACCCCACCATCGGCGTGCATACCCCGCTGGTCTTTGACCTGGTGGACACCTGGAACATGAGATCCGTGGGCGGCTGCACCTATCATGCATCCCATCCCGGGGGAAGAAGTTACGACACCTTTCCGGTCAACTCCCTGGAAGCCGAAGGCCGTCGGATTTCCCGGTTCAGGGACATCGGCCACACCCCGGGTTCCATGAAGCACATCCCCCATGAACCTTTAAATCCGAGGTTTCCATACACCCTGGACTTAAGAACCAGACCTTAACCTTACGATAAAGTCCATCCGGAAAAATGATCAACTTCCGGATGGACTTTCTTTATCTACAGCAACGAATAGGGATCCACATCTATGGCAATGGAGACCGATTTCACCTTCTGTATGGCCGGGTCCCGGACCATGGCGGAGACCATCCGGCTGATATTTCCCGATGAAGGCCCTTTAATCAGAATCTGCCACCGGAACCGGGAGGAAATTTTCTGGATGGCCGCTTCAATGGGGCCCAGGATCTGGGCTTTGGGTTCCTGGCCATTGAATCGTTCAAGAATATCCGCGGCAAGCTGTGCATGGTCTCGGGTCTTATCCGCATTCTTTCCTGAAATTTTAAGCTGGACCATCCTGGAAAACGGCGGGTACATCAGCGCCTTTCTAAAAGGCGTTTCCTGGTTGAAAAATTCAAGGTAATCCTGGTTTCGTGCGGCTTTGATGGTGAAGTGATCCGGGTTAAAGGTCTGCATGATTACATGGCCCGGTTCCCGGCCCCGGCCGGCCCGGCCCGCCACCTGGGCCAGCAATTGAAAGGTTCGTTCACTGGCCCTGAAATCGGGCAGGCTCAAGGTTAAATCCGCACAGAGCACCCCCACCAGCGTAATGGCCGGAAAATCGTGGCCCTTGGCCAGCATCTGGGTGCCCACAATAATGTCCACGGTACGGTTGCGGATCTGGCGCAAAATGGCCAGGGTACTGCCCTTTTTTGCCGTGGAGTCCTGATCCATCCGGGCCACCCGGGCATCGGGAAAAAGACTCTTGAGCATGGATTCAATTTTTTCCGTGCCAAACCCCAAATTTCTGATTTTGCCGGTGCCGCAGTCGGGGCACCGAATATCAGAGGCAAACATATGACCGCACAAATGGCACTTAAAATGGTCCGCTCCCTTGTGAAAGGTCATGGTAACATCACAATGGGGACAGCCCAGGGTTTTGCCGCAGGACGCGCACACAGGAAAAGTGGAAAACCCCCGGCGGTTTAAAAAGATCAAAGCCTGGTTTCCCTTTTCAAGACAGGAACGGATGGCCCGGCCAAGCTCCGGGGTGATGATACTGTCCGTGCCCCAGGTGCCCTGGTACTTTTTCATATCCACCAGGGTGATGTCGGGCAAGGCTTGACTGTTCACCCGCCGGGTCAGTTCCAGTTTGATAAATTTTTCGGTCATCACATTCAGGCAGGATTGGACAGACGGGGTAGCCGAGCCCAGCACCACAGGACAGTTGTGCATTTTTGCCCGGACCACGGCAAGGTCCCGGGCATTATACCGCAGGCCTGATTCCTGTTTATAGGAGTAGTCATGCTCCTCATCCACAATGATGATGCCGATGTCCCGGATGGGCGCAAAAATGGCAGACCTTGCGCCAATAATGATATTAACCTTGCCGAGACTGATTTTCCGCCACTGATCCAGGCGTTCTCCCTGGGACAGCATGGAGTGGATCACTGCGATTTTATCGCCAAACCGTGCACGGAACCGCCGTTCGGTCTGGGAAATCAGGGCGATTTCTGGCACCAGCACAATGGCCCCCCTGCCCTGTTCCACGGCATCGGCCACCAGGCGCATATACACTTCGGTCTTGCCCGATCCGGTCACGCCCATGAGCAGACAGGGGGAGAACGCATCCGCGCGCCCCCGGACCTCTTTTACAACGGCCGCCTGCTCATCGGTCAGTTCCGGCGGGGTATCCGGCGTCACGGGTTCCCCCAAAGGATCTCTGAATACCCGGCGGCTGACAACAGTCACCCACCCGGCCTGGGCCAGGGGTTTAATCAGATTCGATGCGGTGGGCACATGGCGCTTCAGCCCGGTCAACGAAATCTCTCCCGCCTCCCGGACCACGGCCAGAATCTTTTGGCGCTTGGCCGACATCCGGACCTGCGTGCTCGGGGTCTGTTCCGGCAGGGAGACGAATTTTTCCATTTTTATCCCGGCGGTCTCCTTTTGAAGAACGGCTGAAACCTGCACCAAATCTTTCTTTTCAAGCCGACGCAACACAGCGGCACCGGCCGAGTCCCTGCGGGCAAGGGATTTTAAAGAGACCCCGTCCTTTGCGGCGGCCAGTTTCAGAATTCGGGTCTCTTCATCGGGCAGGCCCCCTTCCTCAAGGGCCTGGGCGCCCTTCACCGTGGCAAAGGCGCAGGAGACATCCATGCAGGAGAGACCCGCAGGCATGGCCGCTTTGATTGTGTCTCCCAGGGGATGGATATAATACCCTGCCACCCATCTAAAAAACGCAATGTCGGATTCGGGAAACAGGGGGTGGTCATCCAGCAGATCCAGCACATCTTTAGTCTTATAGGGTCCACTCTCCTCTCTCCCCTCCAGAATATAGCCGGTAATCCGGCGCCGCCCAAAGGGCACCAGCACGCGCATGCCGGGGCAGGCATCGGCCCGGAACTTTTCGGGAAGCCCGTAAACAAAAGTCTGGTTCAACGGCAGGGTAACCGCCACCTCAATGTAATCCGTGGAAATCATGATGGGCATTGTGCAGGATAAACTGATGAATTTCAATATCCAACTGACGGCAACCCAATCCCAATGGCCGACCAGACAGAAATTACGCCCATCCAACAAACGACGTTATAACTGCATTGCAAGTTTGCGTTTTTCCATTGCTTTTATATTCCTGATGCAAGGTGTTGCAATCCAAGGCTTTTCTTAAAAGGCACACTTAACAGTTGCATCAGTGCAATACAGAGTACACTTATAAAAACAAGCAAAAAAAACAGACAACCAATTGGTTTAAAAACAGATTATTCCATATTAGTCCATTGGCATTGAACTTGCTTATCTCACTCGTGTTTTATTTTTCAGACTTAAAACAGGGCATACGCAATAGACGCCGATTTGATTTCAGGCAAAATGCCATTGCGCCCATGCTTTGTATGAGTTGAAAAATAAAACCCCAACAACGGCTTTTTTAAAAAGGAGATAGAGATGACACAGACAATAAAAGCCAAAAATATTATGGGCAGGATGCCTGGAGGGGAAGCGGATGCCAAAGTTACAGCGGCCTTAAAACATATCACCCACAAATTTATGGTGATGAGCGGGAAAGGCGGCGTGGGAAAATCCAGTGTTTCCGTCAACCTGGCCACAGCCCTGGCGACCATGGGCCATAAAGTCGGGCTCATGGATGTAGACATCCATGGACCTGATATTCCCAGAATGCTCGGCATCCAGGGAGGCCTCCATGCCAATAACAACAAAAAAATTGTGCCGGCCCGGTATTCAACCCGTCTTTCAGTGGTTTCCATAGAATCCCTGATGCCGGATAAGGATGAAGCCATTATCTGGCGAGGACCGGCCAAGCACACGGCCATCCGGCAGTTTTTAGGGGATGTGGATTGGGGCGATCTGGACTACCTCATTATTGATGCGCCGCCCGGCACAGGGGATGAACCATTGACCGTAGCCCACTTTATCAAGGATGCCCAGGCCATCATCGTGACCACGCCCCAGGAGGTGTCGCTGGCCGATGTACGCAAGTCCATACGCTTCTGCCGCCAGGTAAAGATGGAGATCCTGGGTTTAGTAGAAAATATGAGTGGTTATGCATGCCCCAAGTGCGGTGAAATCCTGAATATTTTCGGCACAGACGGGGGCCGTCGTACAGCCCGGGAGAAGGGGATTAATTTTCTTGGTAAAATCCCCCTGGACCCGTCATTGGTTGCCCTGGGCGATGCCGGCCGTTCCATCCAGGCGGAAAACCCATCCTCTCCTGTCGCCCAGGCATTCAAAGCCCTGGCAAAAGAAGTGGGCCGCCAAAGCCTGCCATAATAACCATGAGAATCCTCCCCCCCGGCCGGATTCAGTGTAATTTTTCTTAGGTAAGGTACCCGGAAAGCGCCAACTGCTTTCCGGGTAGCTGCATCGATTTCCTTTCCTTCTGTTTTGCCGACAGCCCGTCGAGACATCGGAGTTTACACAACCCCCAATATAGGGTTTAATGAGGGGAATGGTAAACCGATGTATGATAACGTTTTTGATGAAATAACATGACAGACAGCCCCCTGACATATTCAGATACCCTGATTCGCAGCATTTTCGACTCGCTGTCCGCCCATATTGCAATTGTTGACGAGCATGGGGTTATCCTGGAGATCAATGCCGCCTGGCGAAACTTCTCCAAAGAAAACAGCGCCGACGTTTCCAAAGAGATTGACGGCGGCATCAATTTTATCGGCCTCAATTACCTGAAGATTTGTGAATCGGCCACGGGCGAAGGGGCCCGGGATGCCAAAAATGTTGCCCAGGGCATACGGCAGGTGATCGAAAAAAAGTGTGATGAATTTCTCTATGATTACCCCTGCCATTCACCCACGGGCAAAAGGTGGTTTTACATGCGGGCCATCCGGATGGCCGGTGCGGACCCTGTCCGGGTGATCGTAAGCCATGAAGACATTACGGCGCTGAAACTGGCCCAGGAGGAACTCAAAACCCACAAAGCAATCCTTGAAGAGCGCAATCAGAGTCTGGAAGAGGTCAATATTGCCCTGAAGGTGATCATTGAGCAGCGGGAAAAAGATAAGGCCGACACGGAACGTCATTTTCTGGCCCACCTGAGGACCCTTGTTCTGCCCTATATCAATAAGCTCAAGGCGGGCAACTTAGGCCAACGGGACCGGACATTACTGGATATCGTGGAGAGCCAGCTCAATGAAGTGATCACCCCCATGATCCAGCGCCTTGACAACGCCGGTGTGATGCTCACCCCCCAGGAAATGCAGGTGGCCGCCCTGGTCAAAGAGGGCAAGAGTTCGGCTGAAATTGCGGATGTTCTTTTCATCTCCGAGGCGACAGTCAGTTTTCACCGTAAAAATCTGCGCACCAAACTGGGCCTGAAAAACAGACAGACCAATCTCAGATCGTTTCTGCTCTCCATGTCCTGATCTTTTTCAGCAGGGTTGCAATCCGTTACAAAGCCTGCCGGTTCTGGGTTGGCGCATTCTTTTTCAATTGATTTGTTCAGTCCTATCCCTATCAATGATAGGTTTTAACTACCATTAAACCACCTTTATACCGGCATTGCCAAATCTTTATATGTGACTAACTTTATTTCAAATGGCAGAGACAGCAAATCAAACAACAACCCGAAAAGGGAGAAATAAAATGACTGAGAAAAGAGTTGAAAACTACATCGAAGACGACAAAGAGAGAAACGAAGGACACTTGGACACACGCCACCTTAACTTTGAATGCGAAAATCCCGATGAAAACCTCGGCTGCGACCTGGGCATTGACGTCGCAGGTTAACATGACCACCCGTTACATTGAACCATAGACGTTTAATTAAAATTCATAAATCCCAATAAGAGGTGATAAAATGACTGAGAAAAGAGTTGAAAACTACATCGAAGACGACAAAGAAAGAAACGAAGGGCACGTGGACACCCGCCACCTTAACTTTGAATGCGAAACCCCCGATGAAAGACTTGGGTGTGATCCGGGCATCGACGTTGCCGGATGATACAGCAATCCGGACGCACTAAGGTACGGCAGGGTTCCTTCCGGGGGACTCTGCCGCCTTATTAACAACAACCTAAAACCACCAAACAACCCCTGCAAAGAGGCCGTATGGATATAGAGATCAAAGGACTTGAAAAAACGTTTGAACACCGGGATCGGGTCATCTTCAAAGACCTCGATGCAATATTTCGTACAGGCAATGTCTCTGTTATCCTGGGAAAGAGCGGGGTGGGCAAATCCAGCCTGCTGAATCTGATCGCAGGCATTGATCTGCCGGACAAAGGAGAGATTCGCATCGGCAACCACCTGATGTCGGAAAAAGATGATACCGGACGCACCTTGTTCCGGCGCAGCCACATCGGTTTCGTATTTCAGTCCTTTAATCTGATACCCGTGCTCACCGTGCTGGAGAATGTGACCCTGGTGGCCCAGCTGGACGGTCGGCCGGACAAGGAGACGCGTGAACGTGCCGCATCTTTGCTTGACACCGTAGGACTGTTGGACCGGCAAGGGGCGTTTCCAGACCGGCTTTCCGGCGGGGAGCAGCAGCGGGTTGCCCTGGCCCGGGCCCTGATCAATGATCCCGCCGTCATCCTGGCCGATGAACCCACGGGCAATCTGGACAAAGAGACCGGTGCCGCCGTTCTTGGGATGATCGCGGCACAGGCCCGGCAATTGAACAAAACCCTGATCATGGTGACCCACAGCTCCGATGCACTGGCATGGGCGGATGAGGTGTACACGGTTGACAATCATACGCTGGTGCCGGGGAATACCGTATGAGACTGTCCCCTCTAATTCGAACCTGCTTCAGATCCTCCAGGTCACATCCCTTGAGAACCTTTCTGCTGATTTTCGGCATCGCCCTGGGTGTTGCCGGCGTCATTGCCATTGATATCGCCAAAACATCTGTCAGCAAATCCTTTGACCTGTCAACGGCCGCCCTGACCCGTCGAGCCACGCACCAGATCACCGGTGCCGATTTCACAGTGCCCCAGTCCCTGTTTGTCCGGCTGCGGACCGGGTTGGGTTTGGCAAAAACAGCGCCGGTCATTGCCCGGGAAGTGGTCGTTCCCGAGCTGGGCGACCGCACCCTGACCCTGATGGGTATTGATCCGTTTTCCGAAGGACACTTCAGGGATATCCGATTTGATGCGGCCGAATCAGACACCGCCACAGAGGCTGAACATGTCCGGCAGGTAATGATTCAAGGTAAAGGGGTTATTCTTTCAAGATCACTGGCTGATGCAGGCGGGCTGGATGTGAACGATGCCCTGACCCTTGCATTCGGCGGCAGAAAGGTGACGACCCGCATCGGGGGACTGACCTCCGGGAACGCTGCAGGTGCTGCCTTTGACGGTGTGATCCTGGCCGACATCGCCCTGGCCCAGGAGATCCTTGGCATGGGGGACCGTATCAGTCGCATCGACCTGATACTTCGGACGGACGATGAGGTCCGGCAAGTGCAGAACCTGCTGTCTGCCGGCCAGATACTGACGGACACTGCCGGCCGGAATCAAACCGTCAGGGGGCTCTCCCGGTCCTTTGAAACCAGTCTCACCGCATTTTCCATGCTCGTTCTTTTCATGGGTATTTTCCTGATTTACAATACGGTCTCTTTTTCCGTGGCCCGCCGCCGGGGATTAAACGGCATACTGCGGGCGCTGGGCGCAACCAGAAAAGAGATTTTTCTGGCCGTTGAAGCCGAGGTACTGGTCTACGCCCTGGCAGGGTCAGCCATTGGTGTCGTGCTTGGTATCGTGATGGGCAAGGCCGCTGTCCAGGCCGTAACCACAACCGTATCTGAGATGTACTATACGCTCACGGTCAGCGGCACCTTTATTTCGCCGGGCACCCTCCTAAAAGGCGCAGCCACAGGCATCCTGGCCGCCCTGGGATCATCTTTCATGCCGGCCCTGAATGCGGCAAACACCCGGCCGGTAACCTTGATGCAGCGATCTGCGTCTGAAAGCAGCCTGGCCCGGTACATACCCAGCTTGACAGGTGGCGGGGTACTGGCATTGGTATTCGCCGTGGTGATGTTCAACTGGCCCGGTGTTTCCATTAACATGGTATTCGCCGGTGTGTTTTTGGTATTTGCCGGTGCTTCTTTCCTGGCGCCTGCACTGATTATCCTTTTGACCCGGGGAGCGGACATTTTGCTGCTTAAGGGGCCTGGCCGCTTATTCATTGGTTCGTACATTATGACCGGGATGGCATTTGCCAACATCCGCAGATCACTGAGCCGCAGCGCTGTTTTGATCGCCTCCCTGATGGTGGTGGTCAGCGTTTACATCGGTATCGACACCATGACCCGCAGCTTCAGGCTCTCCATTTCAGCGTGGGTGGACGGGCATATCGGAGGAGATGTCCATGTCTCTTCCCTGGATGAACTGCACCCCTCCCTGGACCCGGAGCTCATCGAAAAGATATCAGCACTTCCCGATGTCCGGGATATTTCCGCCTACGTTATCCACCGTGCCTTTTCCACGGCTTCCGGGGAGGTTCATGTCTTTGCCTATCGGCGGGATCTGTCACAAAAAAAATGGGTTTGGCTGGCACCGGGCGTAAAAAATGATGAAGATATTCACAACCGATTGTCAGCGGGAGAAATCATTGTCTCTGAAATTTTTGCAAAGCAGCACCATGTAAACCCCGAAGGCGACGCCGCCCCGGTCGTCACCATGGATACCCGCCTGGGCCCAAGGCAGTTCCAGGTGGCAGGGATGTTCAGGGATTTTTTCATGGGCGGCGGCCGGGTGGTGGTCAGCCCCGAAGCCATGAACCGTTTCTGGGGCCGTGATGACATTACATCCATCCAGGTGTTTGTCCGGGATGACGGCCGGGGAATCCAAAAACCGAACAGCAAAATAGAGGCCATCGACCGCGTGATGGCCCAAATCCGTGCCTTTGCCCGGGAGAATGCCATGCTGAAAATTGTATCAGGTCTTGAAATCAAACAAAATATCCTCCAGGTCTTTGACAAGACATTCCTGATCACCTCGGCCTTGCAGCTGCTCACCGCCATTGTGGCCCTGACCGGCATCATCAACTCGGTCATGGCCATGATCCTTGAGCGCACAAGGGAGCTTGGCATCCTGAGGGCCTGCGGTGCCGTTCCCGGGCAGATCCGGACCCTGGTACTTTGGGAGTGTACGGCGGCAGGCGCCCTGTCCGGACTTCTGGCGCTGCCCCTGGGCACCTTTTTATCCTGGGTCCTGATTTATGTGGTGAACTATATATCCTTTGGCTGGACCTATGAGATGCAGCTGTCGTGGTTCACCTTGGTCCAGGCATTGATATTTTCAGGGCTGGCCGCGTTTCTGGCAGGCACCATACCGGCGTTCAGGGCCGGCAGCCTGGATATCAAAAATGCCTTGAGAACGGAGTAAACGATGTCAATGCGAATCATCATACCCCTGTTATCGGTTTTTTGGGCGTCTATTTTTTTGGCCGGGTGTAGTGCCCCACCCCAGTCCGGCGATACGGTCAATATCGCCGAGGCCCTCTCTTCGGATGACGGCGATGACTGTTATGAAAAGGCCACCCAGCCGGGGATCATTGATTTCCCCGGCGATCTGGGTGCCCACGAATCGTTTAAAACGGAGTGGTGGTATTACACCGGAAATCTGAAAACACCAAAGGGACGGCATTTTGGTTTTCAGCTGACCTTTTTCCGCCAGGCACTGGATTGTAAAAGCAACGTGGAAAATCAATCCGTTGAAGACGGGGGGCCGACGGAAGGGGTATCGGCCTGGCGCTCCAGACAGCTCTATTTTGCCCATTTTGCCGTCACCGATACCCAAAACCGGAAATTCTATTCCGCCCAGCGCATGAACCGGGGAAGTATAGGCATTGCCGGCGTCCAAAGCGCACCTTTTAAAGCCTGGATTGATGACTGGCAGGCCGTTCAGGTCACTTCAGATGCCGGCACGCTTCACCTGACCGCCCGGGCCCGGGCAGAAAAACTGCCCGAAACCCCGGTGTTCTCCATTGATTTGACCCTTACCCGGCAAAAACCGGTCATCCTCCAGGGAAACCAGGGCCTGAGCCGCAAGGGACCGGGCCCCTGGGATGCCTCCCACTACTACTCTTTTCCCGGTATGGCGGCACAGGGCGTTGTGACCCTTGCCGGCCAAACGGCTGAAGCAGCCGGCCATGCCTGGTTTGACCATGAATGGAGCACCTCTGCCCTGGGATCCGACGTTGCGGGCTGGGACTGGTTCGCTCTGCGGATCAACGAGGGGCCCAAAGCCGGAACGGATCTGATGGTCTGTCAGGTGCGGCGCCGGGACGGCAGCCCCAATGGATACGGTTTCGGGGCAATTTCATATCCCGACGGCGGCTATGATATCTTGGCGGAATCCAATTTTTCCATTGAAGCCCGGCGCGTCTGGACCAGCCCGGACACCGGCCGGACATATCCGGCACAATGGAACATTCGCCTAAAATCTATAGAAATGACACTGCATGTCGAGCCGGTGACGGCAGCCCAGGAGCATTCAGGGATGTTTCCGTATTACGAAGGGGCGGTAAGTGTCAAAACAGCCCAGGGCCAAGGTCTGGGCTATGTTGAAATGACCGGGTATTAGGCCCACGCCGCTTGCCGGTTGGTTAATTCACGGAAAATGTCGCTTTGGCGAACGCCATACCAACGGTCAAAGCCAAATTTGAAATTTCCGGTCCTATTGATGTTACGCCGGAAATCTGAATGCTCTCTTCCAGAACAACAGCGGATTCAATCTGTATCGCCTTTGCAAAAGCATTGGAAGAAAAACAGCATGTGAAAAATGTGGTGAACACAACCGACGAGATTACTTTACCCAAATAACATGACATACACGCTTCCCCCAAGAGAACTTAAAAGTTTGGGGCTTGATCATAAGATCGTCCATCTTTTGTAGGGGCAATCCCCTGTGGTTGCCCCCGTTAGGGCAGGCACAGAGACCCGCCCCTACAATGGCCGACATTAGAACCAAGCCCAAAGTTTGTGTGATAAACCGACGTCTCAACCCCTTAGAAAAATACATAAAACCTTGAAAATGAAGACAATATAATATTTAACTTAGAACTGAATTTTCTTACCTGACCTACATTCCCAATGGAGTTTTATATAAACCACCCTTACTCACGAAACGCAAGAATAAATTTACCAAAGATTTTTATATGAAAGAGCTCAGTAAGCCACTGAGATCTTTCAATCTTCGTTGTGGGTCGAAGCCTGGGTCATGATAGACCTGGCTCGGCCCATGGCCGTTATATGAAAGAGTTCAATAAGCTATTGCGTTCTTTCGACTTTCGTTGTGGGCCGAAGCCTGGCAGATGATATGTCTGGCTCGGCCCATGGCCGTTATAAAAATGAGCCCCATATAATTGCCGGTTCGTCCATGCATGGCAAAGAACCGACGCGCCATTCATCCCTGAAAACCATTCACAGATCAGATCAAACTGCAAGCGAAGTATTTGCCCATAGTCCCGCATAAATGAACTTGACTAAAAAATCCAATTTTACTAATTTTGATAGGATTTAGGCCCATGATCAGAATTAAATCTGCCACAGATACGCCGGATTTTAAGTCACCATCAAGGCACGCCAACGGAAGCATATTAGTTATATGTATCCTTTGGCGTAACGCCGGGGAGGGCTTAAAAGACAAGCAGATGGGCGATTTCATTTTGATCATGGGCCTTATTACCCTGTATATTAATGTTGTAACAGAAAGGAATGCGATATATGGCCGTATATGTGGAGGACCATCCTCTAATCAAACATAAACTTGGGTTGATGCGTCAAAAGAACATCAGCACCAAGGATTTCAGAGATCTGGCCTCGGAACTGGCCCGTCTGCTCACCTACGAAGCCACCCAGGACCTTGAGACCGAACAGGAGGTTATCCAGGGCTGGGCCGGAGACGTTGAGGTCGAAAAGATCAAAGGCAAAAAAATTACGATTGTTCCCATATTGAGAGCGGGTCTAGGCATGATGGACGGGGTGCTGGACCTGATCCCATCCGCCAAGGTATCCGTGGTGGGATTTTACCGGAACGAAGAGACGTTAAAGCCCGTGCAATACTATTTTAAAACGGCCTCGGCCCTGGAAGAGCGCACCGCGCTGATCCTGGACCCCATGCTGGCCACGGGTGGCACGTTGATCGCCACCATTGACCTGTTGAAAGAAGCCGGCTGTAAAAGAATCAAAGGCCTTTTCCTTGTGGCCGCCCCGGAGGGCATTGCGGTGGTGGAGGAAAAGCACCCGGATGTTGATATTTATACGGCAAGCATTGATGAACGCCTCAACGACAAGGGATATATTCTTCCCGGGTTGGGGGATGCAGGGGACAAAATATTCGGCACCAAGTGATGTTTGGACGAAAAATCACACATCTGTTCATGGTCTGATAACCAAATGAATTTTCGGAAAGGGAAATAAAAAAATGTCCGACAATCTGCCGTCATCCACAGATTACAACTTCCGGGTTCAGGACTGTTTCCTGGGAGCCCAGATGCTTTTTGTGGCCTTTGGCGCCCTGGTGCTGGTCCCCTTGCTCACGGGACTGAACCCCAATGTGGCGTTATTCACCGCCGGGTTGGGCACCCTGGTGTTCCAGGTCATTACCCGGGGCAAAGTGCCCATATTTCTGGCTTCGTCCTTTGCCTTTATCGCACCCATCCAGTACGGGGCCAAGACCTGGGGAATTCCCGGCACCATGTGCGGCCTGGCCGCAGCCGGTGTGCTTTATATCATACTGAGCACCCTGGTGAGAATCTGGGGCAGCGATGTCATCAAAAGGGTTATGCCGCCGGTGGTAACCGGTCCGGTCATCATGGTCATCGGATTGAAACTGGCGCCCGTGGCCGTGGGCATGGCCACAAGCGGCAACGACACGTATTCCAAAGCCGCCGCCATGACCGTGGCCTTCATTGCCCTTGCCACCACGGTTCTGGTCTCTTTGCTTGCAAAGGGTATGATAAAACTGATCCCGATTCTTGTGGGCATTGCCGTCGGCTATGTTCTGGCCCTGATCATGGGCATGGTCAGTTTTGATGCGGTAATCGCCGCGCCCTGGGTTGCCGTACCCGCCTTTGTTCTGCCCGAGTGGAACAGTCAAGCCGTATTCTATATTATTCCCGTGGCCATTGCCCCGGCCATTGAGCATTTCGGGGACATTGTGGCCATCGGCCGGGTGACAGGCAAGGATTACTTAAAAGAACCCGGCATCCAGAACACCATGCTGGGCGATGGTGTGGCCACCTCCCTGGCTGCGTGCCTGGGCGGCCCGCCCAACACCACCTACTCCGAAGTGACGGGGGCGGTGACCCTGACCCGGGCATTTAACCCGGCCATCATGACCTGGGCCGCCATCACCGCCGTCCTGCTGGCCTTTATCGGCAAACTGGGCGCACTGCTGCAGACCATCCCCACACCGGTCATGGGCGGCATCATGCTGCTGCTGTTCGGTGCCATTGCCGTGGTGGGCCTGAACACCCTTGTCCAGGCCCAGGAAGATATGGTGGCCCCCCGGAACTTGAGCATCATCGCCCTGATTCTGGTTTCCGGTATCGGGGGACTTGCCGTCAAGTTCGGTAACTTTGAACTGTCGGGCATCGGCCTTGCCGGTGTGCTTGGCGTGCTGCTTAATGTGGTGCTGCCAAGACCCAAAGAAGCGTAATACCAACCCCAAAGCATAAAATAAAAACCGGCCTGCAGTACATCTATCTCCTGCAGGCCGGTTTTATTTAAATGGAAACGAACCTATTCAAAGAGGTGGAACAATGCCTGGGTCCCCTTTAATCCGTCACCTTGTTCCTCCATCTGTTTATACAGGGCATAGGCCATATCCAGGCCCGGGGTTTTCATCTCCATATCCCTGGCGGCAGAACGCGCAATCCCCATATCTTTGACAAAATGCCGGATAAAAAATCCCGGGGCATCATCCCCCTGGATCATCTTCGGTCCCAGGTTGTTCAAACTCCAGGACGCCGCAGCCCCCTTGCCGATGGACTCAAGCACGGTTTCGGGATCCAATCCGGCCTGCCTGGCATAAGCGATGGATTCACACACGGCAATCATGCCAGAGGCAATGGCAATCTGGTTGGCCATCTTTGTGTGCTGGCCGCAGCCGGCCTTTCCCTGGTGAACAATATTGGCGCCCATGATCTTAAAAACCGGCAAGGCACGTTGAAAAGCATCTGCCTCCCCGCCCACCATAATGGAAAGGGAGGCATTTCTGGCCCCGATATCCCCGCCTGACACCGGGGCATCCAGCACACCGATATTATTTTCCCGGCCATATTGCCACAATTTTTGGGCAAGGGCCGGGTCCGATGTGGTCATATCAATGGCCAGGGCACCGGACGGCGCATTTTCCAGGATGCCGGAAGGCCCCAGAAAAACCGCCTCTACATCAGCAGGGTATCCCACAATCGTGATAATGATATCCGATGCCGCAGCAAGATCCGCCACGCCATCACACCAGACAGCCCCCTTTTCCACCAGGGCGTCCGCCTTTTGTTTGGTACGGTTGTACACACGGACATTGAACCCCGCCGCCAAAAGGTGTCCGGCCATGGACCGCCCCATAACCCCGAGGCCGATGAAGCCAATATTTTTATCTGTCATAAAATCTCCTTTTAAACGCTTTTTCCGTCAAAATTAACAGTTTTACAAAGGCTTTATCAATAGTTTTAACGTGATCCCATTAAGATTAATTTATCTTTTATCCTAACACAATTTTAGCAATTTCCTGATATGCTAACAAAACTGTTTTGATCTAAAACATAATTTAAGATGACATATGATAGTTAAAGGAGCGCCGGAATAGACATGAAAGCAGATATAGACATAGAGGAAACCAATATAGAAGAACCCATTGATATGACCACGCCCAAGCGCTATATCAACCGCGAACTGTCCTGGCTTCAGTTCAACCGCAGGGTGCTTGAAGAAGCCTTGAATCCCAACCATCCCCTGATGGAACGTGTTCGGTTTCTCTCCATTTCCGCCTCCAATCTCGATGAATTTTTCATGGTCCGGGTGGCGGGTCTCAAGGCCCAGGTAAACAAAGGCGCAACCAGTGCAAACCCGGACAATATGACCCCGTCGGAACAGCTTAAAGCCATAGAAGAAGAAGTCGGCCATCTCAACGACACGACCCGGGACTGCCTCAGGGGCCTGATCAGAGATCTGGAGGCCGCCGATGTGTCGGTTGTCAAACCCGAACAGCTGACCATGGAGGACCGGGAAAATCTGCTCACAGAATTCCAGACAAAACTGTTTCCGGTGCTCAGCCCCCTTGCCGTGGACCCGGCCCATCCGTTTCCCTTCATCCCGAACCTGGGGCATGGCATGCTCATGGATCTGATTGATGAAGAGAGCGGGGATGCCATGTTTGCCCTCATCATCCTGCCGTCCCAGCTCAAACGGCACATAAGGATCCCGGGTAAATCCATTCGCTTTATCCGCCTGGTGTCGGTCATCAGCATGTTTTATGATCACCTGTTCCCCGGATACCGGTTGACGGGATCGGGTGTGTTTCAGGCCATCCGGGATTCGGAACTTGAAATCGACGAGGCGGCCGAAGACCTTGTGCGCACCTTCCAGTCCGCCCTGAACCGCCGCCGCCGGGGCAATGTCATCCGCCTGCGGGTGGATACCGGCATGCCGGACAATTTGACCCGGTTTATCACCGAACAATTTGAGATGAATCCCGAGGATGTGTTTAAATCAGATCATGTGGAGTTGTCTGCCATCAAGGAGTTGATCTGTGATGACCGCCCGGATCTGATGTTTAAAAAATACCATGCCAGATTCCCGGAACGTATCCGTGATTTTGGCGGGGACTGCTTTGAGGCCATTTTAAAAAAAGATATTATTGTTCACCACCCCTATGAAAGCTTTGATGTGGTGGTCCAGTTCATCCGCCAGGCCAGCCAGGACAGCAGCGTGGTCTCCATCAAGCAGACACTTTACCGCACCAGCAAGGACTCTCCCATTGTCCAGGCCCTGGTGGAAGCCGCAGAGGCCGGCATCAACGTGACCGCCATGGTTGAGCTCAAGGCGCGGTTTGACGAAGAGGCCAACATTGAACTGGCAAGGAAACTGGAGCTTGCCGGCGCCCAGGTGGTCTACGGCATCATTGATCTGAAGACCCACGCCAAACTCTCCCTTGTGGTGCGCAGGGAAGACGGCAAGTTGACCTCCTATGCCCACCTGGGCACGGGAAACTACCATCCCATCACCGCCAAAATTTACACGGATCTCTCCTTTTTCACCCATGATCCCCAGATCTGCGCCGAAGTGATGCAGATTTTCAACTACATGACCGGATATGCAAAACCCGCCAACCTCAAAGTCCTGGATATTGCGCCCCTGACCCTGCGCAAACGCATCATTGAAAACATACAAAAAGAGGTCGAATTTGCCGAACAGGGCAAGCCTGCCCACATCTGGGCAAAAATGAATTCCCTGGTGGACCCGGTGATCATTGACGCCCTGTACCAGGCATCCCAGGCCGGGGTGAACATAGACCTGATCATCCGGGGCATCTGCTGCCTGCGGCCGGGTATTCCCGGATTCAGCGAAAACATCCGGGTAAAATCCATTGTGGGCCGATTTCTGGAACACTCCAGGATTGCCTGCTTCGGCAACGGTCATGAACTGCCCTCCCCCCACGCCAAGGTCTATATCTCCTCGGCGGACTGGATGCCCAGGAACCTTGACCGGCGCATCGAAACACTGGTGCCCGTCCTCACCCCCACGGTCCACCGTCAGATCCTGGACCAGATCATGGTGGCCAATTTACGGGATAATGAACAAAGCTGGACCCTGAACAGTGACGGCACATACACCCGTGTCGAACCGGAGAAAGAATCCTTCAACGCCCATAACTTTTTCATGACCAACCCCAGCCTCTCCGGCCGGGGATCGGCCCTGCGCCCGGAATTATTAAAAACCAGGCAGAAACGGTTCCACAAGCCCAGAAGAAAGGTAAAAAAGCCCTGATTCAAGGGAGGGTGCTATCTGGTGAACTGTATTGCCCGATGAGGCGTAATGAATGCCGTCAACCCGCCGACGATCTGCCCAATATATTCCATATTGGGCAGGCTATTGGATTGTATTGTCGTAAAGGCTGGAGATGACGGTTTTTATTTTATCTAATGATTCAATACGTTTGCTTATGGCAGAGACGGCGTGTTTCAAGACCTGGGGTTCTGCCTCGGCAATCAATTTAGGACTAAGGTGCTGGTAGATATCTGCATTCCCCCTGACGACAATCTCTTCAATTATTTGTGCCACAATCATCGGCCATTCCCATTTAAGTATCTTTGGCCACTGAATGGGGCAAAGCTCTTGGGATGAACTGCTCGTTACTGTCTTGAATACCGCAAGAATAAAACAGCCCTGTCCTTTCGGCACGGTAACGGTATTGTCAATGGGCATGCCTGCGACACCGGCATAGACAAATATACGATCAAATACCGCACGGGTGGTTTTCGTGGTGATGGTCACAGCGCAGTTTGTTGAGGCGGTTGAGACCTCCACCGTTTCGTACTCGGAAAGCTCCGAGCGAATAACCGCGGTTACGGTGGGGTTTTCGGCGGCATCCGTGTTCACCGAATTCCCAATGGTCGGGGGCTCACTGAAATCAACGAAGTTTGACGCCTGGACAAAACCGGTGTCGTCATCTGCGATAAGAAATGGGGTGACCATAAAACAATTAGGGCCGTCATGGCCTTGGGCATACCATGATTTGATTACCGCACCATCTTTGGCCGGCACATTTTCAGCGGCGTGGTAAAACATCCCGGAAGCATAACTGAATACAAGGTTCCACCGACTATCTGTATCAAGATCAACGAGTTTTTCCTTTATCGGGGCATTGGGCCGGTTGGACAACATGATATCTTCTTCATAGCCTGGAACTCTTTTCAGGTTTTCTCCAAACTGTAAAGACCGGCATGTGTATACCATTGAAACTCTCCTTTATTGCAGTTGTACTTGTCGGGCTTGGTTCTACCGTCGGCCATTGTAGGGGCTGGTCCCTGTGCCTGCCCTAACGGGGGGCAACCACAGGGGATTGCCCCTACAGAAGGTGGCCGATCTTATGATCAAGCCCTACTTGTCTGACGCCTGCACACTTGCCGATATTAAGATTCGCAACCATAACCGTTCTTAACTTCAGGTCAATTTAAGGCGGCAGACTTTTTGTGTTTCCCCCAAAAGCAGGGTAAACGCATTCATATTCAAGAGGTCATCGTGATCGCTATCGACAATAATGAACATTTCGATTCCGATAGCGATAGCGAAATTAAAATAACCGGCAAAATTATAAATGCCCCAAAAGGGTAATCCCTGTCAAAATCTTTATAAGTAATATATGCTTAGCCGGGTCGGTTCTTACAGAAAAAAGCGGATGGAACTAAATCCGCAGGAAACCGACCTCTACTGAACCCCGTATTTCCGGATTAACTTGACAAAGAACAAATGCCTATTTTATTCATGTAAAATGAAGAACAAAAAAACATATTCCCTTATCATACGCAATGTTACCGCCGTGGCGGTTCTTGTGCTTTTACTCTGGGGCTGCACAGGCCCCGCACCCTGCCCCACGCTCAAAAAGGGGGATACCGCCTATGGATGGCAGGGGGGCAACTTCATGGGAGATTGGGACGATTATTACAGCTGTGCCCTTTCCTATATTGACGGCAAGTTTTATTCACAGGCCCTGGACTGCCTCAATCAGGCAGTCAAACAAAGATCTGAGGATCAACGCATGGCCCGGACATACGGCATGCATTTCATCGACAATTATTTCCCAAACCGGGAAACCGGTGTCATCCATTTTTTCATGGGTCACCACAGGATTGCCGAAAAAAAACTGTTACTCTCCCTGGAACAGGAACCCTCGGCAAAGGCCTATTACTATCTGGATGAAGTCAGAAAGGCGCTGATGAAACAAAACCCTGCCGCCGGGTCCAGGCCCGACATATCAATCATCTCACCGTCAGAACTTCACCCAGGGGAAAATGTGAACAAAACCCGCGCATTCCCGGTCCTGGTGACAGGGTCCGTGAGTGACAACCGGTATGTCTCCTGGATCTCCGTTGATGATAAATCCGAGTTTATGGAAGGCGCCCGGAAAACAATGCCGTTCAGGCAGGCCCTTTACCTTGCAGAAGGACGCCACACCATTAACATCACAGCAGGCAATCTCATGGGAGGCACATCCCGAAGAAAGATAGAACTTCTGGTGGACAAATCCGGGCCTGTGATCAGCATATCCCGGATAACCCCGGGCAAAGAGATCGCAGGATACCTTCATGACCCATCCGGCATTGCAGACTTTACCCTGAACGCACGGCGCATCAGTGTTTCACACCGGGACGGCAGTTTTCACGCACCGCTTTACCCGGAAGATACGCGCATAATCCTTTTGGCAGAAGACACCCTTGGCAACACAACCCACAAAGAGATGAACAGGCCCAACCGGAAAATCGAACTTGCGGCACTGAACCTGTCGGGCATAACAGAGAGCACGGCGATCCTTGCTTTAAAACACCAAGAGCAACCCGAAATCAAGCTGTCAAAACCCCTTTCCAATGAAATTTACGCAAAAGCCACGCCCCTGGAATTCACCATCTCCTCGGAAAGCACCATTAATTCCCTGGATATCAATGGAAAATCCGTGCTGAAAAAACCGGCATTGTGGATCACCTGCAACACCTTTATTCCCCTGGAACAAGGGGAAAACCGCTTTACCATCACAGCGGTTACCCAGGCGGGAAAAACCATTGAAAAAACCATTATATTAACCAGAAAAACACCTGAACATCTTAAGCTGGCCTACCGCTACGGCATCCACATGCATGCCTTTGATAACCATGAAACGGCGGATAACTGGAAAAATTTTATAGACAGTTTTGAAAACAATTTCACAGTCAACAGGCGTTTCCGGTTCATCTCCAGAAATTTAGAAGCGGCCATGGCCGGATCACCTGATGCATCATATGCTTCGGCACTGTTTGGAAGCGTATACAAAACCGGCAACGGCACTGAAGTTGTCGCCCGCCTGATTGATAAAAAAACATCCAAAATCATTACTGTCCAGGATGCGTTCAGTTGTGTGTCCGACATGACGTATATGGGCAAGAGGCTATCAAAAAAATTTCATCGCACATTCCCCCTGGCCACGGGAACCATTACCGCCACAGGGGGATTTTTCGGATCGGGCGCGTTCAAAACCGCCATGGATAAAAACGGTTCCCAAGACCGTCCGGAAACGAGAATACATTCGGACTGGCCCCTCCTTGTATATCGCGGAGAGCGGGGCGGTCCCACAAAAGTCATTGCCACCCACTGCATGGAAGGCAAGTGCAGCCGTACTTTAGTAAAAGGTGCGACACCCGGCATGGGAGACAGAGTCATCGCCCAATGAAACGATTAAGCACCGAGGAAGAGCGTATCCTTTTGTATGACACTCTTTTCTGCTGTCAAAGGCAAGCGTTGATCCGGCATTACTGGCGGCTTGTGGAAAGCACCGTCATCAAGGTATTCAACTTAAAGGCCGTGCCCTATACCCAGGAGAGCATCGAAGATATGCGCAGCGATATTTTTTTAAAGCTGCTGGAAAATAATTGTAAAAAACTCTGGCAATACAAAGAGGGCGCAGGACGCAGTCTTGCCGGATGGATCATCATGATCGCCAACCAGACCGCGCTGGCGGAATTGAGAAACAAAGGCATCTTGAATACTGCCAATCAATCGAAACTGATCCCTTTAGATGACGCGTTCAATTTGCCGGCACCGGAAAACCACCCCTATGACCGCAAGGAGCAGGAACAGATCCTGCGCTCGACCATGGACGAACTGCCGGTAAAAGGACGCCTTATTTTAAAAATGTACTACTTCCACGGTCTTGAATTTGAGACCATCGCAAAGTATCTAAAAATGAAAACAGGGGCTGTTTACACTGCAAAATCAAGGGCTTTGGAACAATTAAAAAACAATGTAAAAAAAAAGTGTGATATTTTTTAGTACGCTGTAAGATATGCTTTTTTCTTTCATATATTATATTATAGATAAAAGTTTTTATCAGGAAAATAGTCTATGAAACCAGGATGTATCGAAACCGTAAAACTGTATGACTATATAACCGGCCGACTTTCCAAACGGGACGCCCTCAGTGTGGAAGCGCACCTGGCAGACTGTGACCTGTGCCTTGAGCAGTTTGTCACGGTCCAAGCCCTGATGGAAGACAAAGACCTGGTGGAAGACAGCGTTCAAAACAAGGAGGTGGGGGCACCGATCATCAACGCATTGCTTGCCGGGGCAAAACGGTTTCTGGAATGGGCCGCCGAACCGCCGCTGGAACCGGCCCTTGCCCTGAGAGACGGTGCCGTTAAAAGCACTTTCGGAGGCGATCTTCCGTCAAATTACTTAAAGGTTGCTAAAAATTTCGACAATTTGTCCGCAGAAATGATCTTTAAAAAGACAGAACAAAACGCCTTTGATCTGCAATTTAAACTCGCCGGCGCGTGGGAAGACGATGCTCAGTTCTGCCTGATCCTTGAAAGAAAAAAAGACCAGTTTGATGCACGTATTCTGGAAAACACACGGGCCGAATTCACCAATCTTTCCTTTGACCGCTATCATCTTGTTCTGGAACTCAATGAGAAATCCTGCGGCCAATTTTCCTTTGAAATAACCCAGGATGGCATTTATGAACAGCCGGGCGCTTCATCTTGAAATAACAAAAAGCCGCGAACCCTCGACAGGCAATCTCATAACCCTGCAGATCAGCCTGCGCGAACCCCCGGTCTGGAAATCCGTACACCAGGAGGTCACCGTATCCCTGGACAGCATTGACCGCTTTTGCGCAAAAGCGTCAGATACCATCAACCAGGCGCTGCCCACAGGCCGGTTCAACGGGACAGAAGACGGCATGTTAAAAGACCTGGGCGTCCTCATGTGCAACGAGCTGCTTCCCGCCGCCATCAAAAAACGGCTGCGGGAAACCGATAAAAAGACGCTGATCCTCACCCTGGATGAAAACCTGGTCCACATTCCCTGGGAGCTGATCTGTCTGGACAGCCAGTTCCTGTGCCTGAAATTCAGCATGGGCCGCTGGGTGAAAACCCAGTGGGATCTGAACCGGGTGGCAAGGCAACTGCCGACAGATGATTGCTGTAAACTGTGGATCATCGCCAATCCCGGCGGCGATCTGCCCAGTGCCGGAAAAGAGGGGTTAACCATCTTTCGAAAATTTTCCGGTCTGAAAAACTGCCTTAAAACGGCACCCCTCTCCTCTGAAATCTGCCGGGACGACTTTTTTTTAAGGCTGGCGGATTTTGACATCATCCATTTTGCAGGCCATGTGGAGTATGACCATGATCATCCCTCCCAAAGCGCCATCAAGCTCAAAGACAGTGTATTTAAGGCCGAAGAGTTTTCAAAATTAGAGGGCGGCGCCCCCATGCCCTCTCTGGTGTTTCTCAACGCATGCCAGTCGGCGTACAACGAAAATACGCCCCCCGGGAACAAGGATGCATCATTCGGCCTGACCGATGCCCTGATACGCTCCGGGGTCCAGCACTACATCGGCACCCTGTGGAAGGTGTCCGATATCCACAGCAGCACTTTCGCCTTGAATTTCTACGACTATTTTTTCAACGGCTGCAGCGTGGGAGAGGCCGTCAATCTTGCCCGGAAAAAATCGGCTGAAACCCAAAACGACTTTTCCTGGGCAAGCTATGTCCTCTACGGCGATCCCCAGGAGACCTATTTTCCCCACATTGCTATGTCGCCCAGGCCGGCCATTGAAAAAAGCCGCCCCGCACCCGAAGAAGAAACAAGCCCCGCACCCAGGCAAACGGAAAAAGTGCGCAACCACTCCCCTGAACCGCCGCCTTCGCCGCCTGCCGACGGCACACCTGCAACAAACGGCAAAAAACGCATCATGGCGATGATTGCCCTGGTATGCATCATCACAGCAGGCATTGTAACCGCAGGACTGGGGTATCTTCAAAAAGCGCCCCTGGATGACTGGAGCACCCCCGTGACCCTGTCCGTATCCGTCATGGAGCCCGCCGATGAAACGGCAAAATTTGCAGCCCATCTCCTGGAAAGCCAGTTGCATGAGAAGTGCCCCCATATCCAGCTGTTGGAGCGGACCGACTGGCAGCTGCTCAAACAGGAATATGAGATCAGCAGTTCACAACTGGTTCCCCGGCAAAATAAACTCACACCCGAACTTTTGACTGCCGGGCTTTTTCTCATCATTGATGTCAACACGGCCTCAGCGCCGCCCACACTGCTCATGCGCCTGGCAGAGACCGGCACCGGATATATCAAACACAATTTCAATGCGCCCCTGAACGACGCCCTTCTCACGGAGCAAAAAGAGCGGCTCTGTGAAACCGTGGTCAAGACCCTTGAAACAGACTATCCCCTGAAGGGCCGGATCATAAAATACGACGGCAAAGAGATACTGTTAAACATCGGTTATGATCAGGGGGTCCGGCCCGGCCAGCGCTTTGAAGTGGTCGAGAACGCAAGCATTCTGACCATAGAGACAGACGATGATATCAAAGCCCGGACAAGCTTTGCCCGGCAGGCCCAGGCCGACAAAGCAGAATTGACGGACAACTGGCGGGTGCGCAGGATATATCCCTGATCCTGTTGGAAAAACCATCGGTTTCGCTATCGCTATCGGGATCGCTATCGAAAATAACGGACATTTCGATAGCGAAGTTAAAATAAATGTGAGCGCCCTGCCGAGACAACCCCAAATCCTTGTATGGGTGACGGCGTTTATGCAAAAACAGAGATTCTATTTTATAGTCATTCCACCCGCCAATTCTTTATGTTTGATTTCATATAAAAATCTCTTGAAATATTATTTCCGTCATTTTATAGTCCCGAAGTAATAGGTCATTTACACAAACAGTTAAGTACTTGATTTTATAGCGCTTTTTTTGTCGCCAAGTTTATATTTGGCTGCGAATTGCAGATATAAAGATGAGAGTATACCCATGCGCCGGATGATTTATAAAGCTGAAGTTGTTCTCTTGCTCTCCCTGGTTTGGGGATTGACGATTTTTACACCGATTTTTGCCGATGCTGATACTATAATATCGTCCGGAAGCAATATCAATTTTGCATTTTCACCCAATCCTGTGGGGTCGGGAGCCAGGGCGTTGGGGTTTGGGGCGTTTATAGCAGTGGCGGACGATGCCACGGCCGCGTCATGGAATCCCGGTGGGCTTGTCCAGTTGAAAACCCCGGAGATATCCATTGTGGGAAACTATAGCAGCCAAAACACAGACTACACTTTTTCTGAAGCAAACGGTTCACAGTCAACCTCTTTAACAGACCTCAATTATCTGAGCTTTGCCTGTCCTTTCAGGCTCTGGGATCGCCACATGGTAGTATCAATTAATTACCAGCGGCTTTATGATTTTACGCGAGAGGTAAGTTATCGATATCAATTTCAATCCCCTATCATTGATTCGGTAACTTTGACAACCCTTGGTAGTATGGATTATGATATTGAAGGTAGTTATAATCAATCAGGCAGTCTCTCAGCAGTAGGCATTGCCTACGGATTTGAAATCATTCCCCGGTATCTTTCGATAGGCATTACGGTCAATATATGGAATGACGATCTCTGTGACAATAACTGGGAACAATCCTATGCAGGTTCATCTGTTGGGTCCTATTCCGTGGGGCCCTATTCTGGTCGAGAAGAATTTCACTATTCGACGCGCCATAATTTTATTTTTAAAGGATTAAACTACAATTTAGGGATATTGTGGCACAGCAGCAATAAAAAATTCTCCTTGGGAGCCGTATATAAATCTTCGTTTACTGCCGACCTGAAACATGAATTCAACGGTCAGACCACAGGCGATGAGGCTACGCATCTGACGATGGATGAAAAGCTGGAAATGCCCATGTCCTATGGCATAGGCACTGCCTATCGGTTTTCCGACAGGTTCACGATCTCAGCAGACATTTACAGAACCCATTGGGAACAATTTATTTTAAAACAGGAAGACGGCACAAAAATTTCAGCGGTAACTGCTAAATCGGAAGCCGAATCTGACGTTGATCCCACCTACCAGGTCAGACTGGGTGCTGAATATCTTTTGATCAACAAAAATAAACATTATGTAATCCCCTTAAGAATGGGGCTTTTTTATGATCCCGCTCCTGCAGATAAAAACCCGGATGATTATTACGGATTCAGTTTAGGGACAGGATTCGCCAAAGGAAAATTTATTTTTGACATTGCAGCCCAATATCGCTTTGGCAGGGGTGTGGGCGACTCAATTTTTCCAGATCATAGCTTTTCCCAGGATGTGGATGAATTTAAGGTCTATTCATCCATTATCATCCATTGGGATTAACGAAATATATGGTAAGCAGCACCGGGACCAAGCATATATTATCGCACCATGACAATTTAACAGCACAAAGGAGGATGAAACAAATTGGAAATAAATGATTCTGTTAAAGAGATGGCTTCTGCCATTTACAAAAAAACCAAGACAGATTTGATAAAGGTAGCAAAAAAAAAGGGCCATTCCATTGAAAAAAGAATTAACAAAATCCAAATCGGAGTAGACGAAAATACCTTTGTCAGTTTTGTGCTCTCCGACACCTTCCCGGATGAATTCACGGATGGAGAAATCGTCGGTTTCGTCGATGTGTCTGGATTTGACAAATTGCCCGACGGGCAGTACGAGGTCAAAATATATTTTGATGAAGAAAATCTCGATAAGCAAAGTGAATTCATCAACGTAACAACAGGAAAACAATACTTTTTTGATACGGATACAAAAAAAATAAAAAACCCTACTTGTATAAATACCAGTGAATTCGGTATTAAAAAAGGCTGCACCTGGGTTTATACTTACATAGAGCTCCCTGATGGCACCATTATTATTCACGAGATCTGTTTAGATTGTCCAGAGTGCTATAATTAATAATTGTAGTTATCAACCCGATACCAATGCTGGGAGAACATTATTCTATCCCCGGCGGTGGATTCCTTGAATGCAGTCTGTGTGCCGGAGAAATTTACCACCTTTGATGCTTCACGGATTGGGAACAGAATCGCAGTCCACTGCCGCAGAAATTGTCGCGGATGAGATGGAGGCCTGTAGGAATGCAGGCCTCCATCTTCCTTCCCTTGGACAGGCGGCCCCTGGGAGATCTTATCCGGGGAGATGTAACAAGAAAAATAAGCGTTCAAAGCGTAATCGGCCAAATGTTGTTATCTTAAAAACGTATCTTTAAGGAGCAAAATCAAAATGATGAAAAAAATTTTAAGTTTTATCGCGGGACTTTTTCTAATCGCTGGATTAACCCAATCTTCGTGAACTTCATGCGCTTCATAGTTTTTATGACTGCCCCCCCACCCTTTCAAACAACCAATTTTCAATTCTTTTTCGACTTTCCAAAATTTCAGCCCATATATTTTTTATGTAAGATCTTCCTAACCCAAAACATATATTTATTTTATATGGAAAAAATCACATATCTTTGTGAGCTTTACAACGGAAACAGAGCTTAAAAAGCCACCCGAAAAAGGGAAGGGGAAAATGGAACTATTAAAAAAAATGGGTGACAAATTTGCAAAAAAAAACCTGTCCGATGAATTAATCAAAGGATTACAGAAAACCAGCACATTGGAGAATCCCGAAAGCAAACAATATCTTAATTATAACCATTCGCATAATGTTGAAAACATCCCCTTAACCCTACTCAGACAGGTTATGGAAAAACCCCTGTTTATCTACGCATATGAAAAACTTGGCGGATCAGACCCCATAACAAAAGATCCTTTCTCCGATGAAATACTGGATACGGATCAATGCATCATAAGAATGCTGGTCTATTGTTTATCCGCAACCCGCAACGGCGACCATTTTTTTGAGATTGCAAAATTTTGTGCGGAAAATAAAATTATCAACACCGCGTTCCGGGGCCTGTGCACAAAATATCCCAATCATCCTGACAACTACCCGGATATCTTAAGGCGCATGGTCTGGACGGCCTTAGATAAAGCATATGATCAAATGCCCCAAATAAAGCCAATAGATAAAGCATTTGTTTTAGCCCGGACCTTGAATAAAAATGATTTCGCAAGTTTCATCATAGGCAAATCAGACACGGAATTTGTCTATGATTTCACAACAAAACTGTTCAAGGACATCCAGGGCCCCAACGAGATTTTTACAATACTCAGCATGTCCCGGCTGCTAAGTGATGTCGAATATTCCCAGGAAATGGAAGATATTTTTGGTTCAGAAACAGCCGAACTTAAAATGGTCTTACGTCAATGCTGCAAGCCAACTAAACGATCAAATTAAACATAAAGCATAAATAACAAAAAAAGCCCGGATCATTTGCAAGAATGACCCGGGCTTTTTTAAAAAGAATCCGGCGGCGTTCTGCGCTTCCGAACGAGGAGCTCAGCCGCCCGGAGCGAGAACCGAGAACTTCCCTAAAATTAAATCCTTTCAAAAAACAAGGTCTTTCAAAAAGCCGTTAGCTCTCCGGGGCGGCACGAGCAGCGTTTTGTTGTGCGAGTTATATTAAAGCCTCTAAGCCTTTTCTTTCCATGATATCCAACAATTTCCTTGAGGCTCCTGTAGGCTTTTTATTCCCCTGTTCCCACTTCTGTACAGTAGAGGTACTAATGTTGAAAACGCTTGCTAACGCAGCTTGGCTTAAATTAAATCTTTTTCGGATTTCGGTTATGTTTTTGGGGGAATAGTCTTTCACTTCCGGAAGACATAATTTTTCAATATTTCTTAAAGTAATGTCATCCACAAGCCCACTTTTATTTAAGTCCCTTACGGTTTCCGTAATTGAATCTGAAATTGATTTTCTCATGTTGCCACCTCTTTTAAATCACCATTTTGGACTGCTATATCAATTTCCCTTTCAGAAAATGAAAGTAAAATTTTAGCAAGTTCCTTGAAGACAAATAGCTCTTTGGGTGAAAGGTTTGATTTTTCATTTTTTGAGAAACCATGGATGAAAATAACTCTGCTGCCTTTCTTATAGCAAACAATCGTTCTTCCACTACCGCTTTTGCCTTGACCAGGGAAACGAATTCTTTTTTTGTAAATGTACCCACCCAAATTTGCTTCGTAATTTCCACTGCCGACTTCTTCCAATGCTGTTTCCAAATCATCGATCGGTATTTTTTGTTTTGAAGCCATTTCACAAAGTGCTTTGTCATTAATTTTCGCATAACAATAATATAGCACCGGGTGACACAATTTACAATATGCCTTTTTCTGTATCCCGTTGATTTTTAACGCACAACAATACAATCCGGGTAAATCCCCTCACTATCGGCATCGAAATGTCCATTATTTTCGATCCCGATAGCGATCCCGACGGTTTTTCAATATAAAGGCGGTGTGGCCTATAAAAACAAACCATCCGCACCAATGAAGAAAACGAAAAAAGCCCTGACCAAGTTTCACTTGATCAGGGCTTTTAGAAAAAGAACCGGCGGCGTTCTACTCTCCCACATAGTCTCCCATGCAGTACCATCGACGCTAAAGACCAAAAACATATAATCGGGTCTTCCGTGTTCGAGATGGGTACGGGTGTGGTCTATAAAAACAAACCATCCGCACCAAGGAAGAAAACGAAAAAAGCCCTGACCAAGTTTCACTTGATCAGGGCTTTTAGAAAAAGAACCGGCGGCGTTCTACTCTCCCACATAGTCTCCCATGCAGTACCATCGACGCTAAAGAGCTTAACTTCCGTGTTCGAGATGGGAACGGGTGTGGCCTCTTCGCCATCGCCACCGGTTACACTGGTCGGACCTGGGACTTCAGAAAAGTTATTCGTTGCATGTCCCATGGATCCAAATTTGTAATCTGTTGCAGTAAAAACAATTTCAATATTGCTATGTCGCAGTCGGATGAAATTTTAGTGAATTTCAAGGCGCAAGCAAAGTCTTTAAATAAGGCGTAGTGGACTACGTCGTTTTAAAGGCTTTGTGCAGCAACGAAGAAATTCGCAAAATTTCGTTCGACGTCAAAGTGTTCAAAATTATTCGTGGAAAAAAGTGGCTAAGCCTCACGACCTATTAGTACTGGTAAGCTCAACATGTTGCCATGCTTACACACCCAGCCTATCAACCTTGTAGTCTTCAAGGGGTCTTCAGTCTAAAGAAGGGATATCTAATCTTGAAGTTGGCTTCCCGCTTAGATGCT
>NZ_OY762929.1:6027500-6030000 GCF_963666675.1 uncultured Desulfobacter sp.
GGTGTTGTACAATGACGACACGACAATGAAAATTTTATCCTTGATAAAAGAAACAGACAAGGCAGCCAAGCGAAAAGGGATGTTCACTTCCGGAATCCTGTCAGAATGTGACGTAGGAAAGATTGCCCTGTTTTTTACCGGCCACAATCATGCTGGAGAAAATTTATCCAGGGTTCTGAAAGAACGGGGATCCAGAGAAGATCGGCCAATACAGATGTGTGATGCTCTGTCCAGGAATCTGCCAAAAGGTTTTGAATCGATATTATGCAATTGTCTCGTGCATGGACGCCGTAACTTTGTCGACGTCATGGACGATTTCCCTGAGGAGTGTGACCATGTAATTGATACAGTGGCTAAAATTTATGAGCACGATCATAAGGTAAGGGAGCAAGGCCTGGACGATGCTCAACGCCTTCAATATCATCAAACCCACAGCGGTCCACTGATGCGGGCGCTTAAAGTATGGCTGGAAGACAAGTTTGAAAACAAAGAAGTAGAACCCAACTCCAGTCTGGGCAAGGCCATATCATATATGTTGAATCACTGGCAGGAATTGACCCGTTTCCTGGAGATCCCTGGAGCACCGCTGGATAATAATCTTTGCGAACAATTGCTGAAAAAGTCGATTCTGCACCGAAAAAATTCATTATTTTATAAAACCGAACACGGTGCCTATATTGGCGACCTGTTCATGAGCCTGATACATACCTGCAACCTGCAAAATATAAATCCCTTTGAATACCTGACCGCACTACAGAAGCACTCTTCCGAGATCTTCCAAAACCCTTCTGACTGGTTGCCGTGGTCATTTGAAAACACAATCGCTAAAAAATCAGGGGAAACAGCTGATAATCTGTAAAACGACCTTTTAGCCAATCCAGTATGTTTTGAGACACATTTTTGCACTGCAAACTATCCCTCATCGCCTTACACACTGTTTTTTTGGATCGGGTCTGTTTTGAATGTTATCTTAATTTTTTTGATTTACACAGGCTTGCCGAAAGGACACACTGCTTTAAAACAATCTCTGCCTTGACTGCCATACGCCAATGACGTATTATATAGCTTATGGAATTCATTGAAACATCAATATTTACCAAGCAAGTCCTAAAGCTTCTAAATGATTCAAGCTATCGAATATTACAATCCACATTGATGTTAAATCCAGGTGCCGGGGCGATGATCAAAGGAAGTGGCGGGGTTCGCAAAATCCGCTGGAGTTTACCCGGCGCAGGTAAAAGAGGTGCTTTACGGGTTATTTATTATTTCGATCAGCCCGAAACGATTTACATGTTATTCATGTACAAGAAAAACGAACAAGAAGATTTAACCCCGGAACAACTCAAAATCTTAAAAAAAGCAATAAAGGAGAATTTATTATGAAGAACGAAGATTTTGATATGTTGCTTTCAAGCATAAAAGAAGCGGGCGATATAAAAAGCGGAAAAAAGAAACCAAGTCGAGTTTTTGAGATTGAAGCACCGGATATTAAAATGATTCGAAAATCTTTAAGTGTTTCACAGTCAGAGTTTGCCATGATGATAGGAGTGAGCGTCAGGACACTTCAAAACTGGGAACAAGGAAGAAGAAAACCGGATGGTCCTGCAAAAGCCCTGTTACATGTTGCCTCAAAAAATCCCAAAGCGGTACTTGAGGCCCTTCATATTTGATAAGAATTTGTATTCGCTGCAATTAGATAAAGTTTGAGCCTCATTAAAAATTATTGGTTTCGAAAAAATTTGCCTTTTACAACCTGTTCGGCTCTTGTCCCCGGTGGAATGAGTTCCCTGTTGTTTTGACGAAAGAATTGAAATGACCGTATTTTGTTGCCCTGACAGAGCGACCCTTTTTTGTGCTGTTAAATTAATAGTTTCAGTGTATTAGAATGAATTATGATCGCAGCGTTATACGTCCCTTTAAGAATAATTTTAAAAAAACAAAAAAAGTGCTTGACGCCTTTTAAATTTTCATGCATATTACGCCGGTCTTCTTGAGGGGACAGAGCAAAGCGGTCTTCTTCAAGAAGTTTTTTTTTGAAAGTTAGATCTTTGAAAATTGGTCAGTGAAAAAGAAAAGAGCGGGTCAATGACAATACGTTCAAAGCTTAACGGCTTTAAGCGTAGACCTTAAAAAGTTTTAGTAAAGGATTATAACTGGAGAGTTTGATCCTGGCTCAGAATGAACGCTGGCGGCGTGCTTAACACATGCAAGTCGAACGAGAAAGGGATTGCTTGCAATCCCGAGTAGAGTGGCGCACGGGTGAGTAACACGTAGATAATCTGCCTCCAAGCCTGGAATAACTATTCGAAAGGGTAGCTAATACCGGATAAAGTCGGTTCACACAAGTGGATTGATGAAAGATTGCCTCTTCTTGAAAGCAATTGTTTGGGGATGAGTTTGCGTACCATTAGCTTGTTGGTGGGGTAAAGGCCTACCAAGGCAACGATGGTTAGCTGGTCTGAGAGGATGATCAGCCACACTGGAACTGGAACACGGTCCA
>NZ_OY762929.1:6332500-6482017 GCF_963666675.1 uncultured Desulfobacter sp.
CCCGGTGCAAACCACGGTTTCTGTCTTGGAAACGGAAAATGAGATATCCGCCAGGGCTGGTTGTTCCTGGAACGGGTAGGTGTAGGTGACATGATCAAATTCAATCACAGCAGTTTCTCCGCGGCAATGCTGCCGAATGTGAGTACGAGCACGCAGGCTGTGGTAATGATGTCCCAGGCCCCGGGGCCGGATGTCGGTGGTTTGGTCATGCGGGTATTTGCATCCATGCCCTTCAGCTCTGCGGCCACGGCCAGGGTATCGGCCGACCGCAGGGCCCGTATGGTCAGCGGCACCACAAGCAGCCGGACCACCAGGAACGGGTGCAGGGTGACAAATAGAATGCCCGGATTAAATCCTTTGATGCGCATGCTTTCCCGGATAAGTTTTACGTCGTTTATAAATTCGGGAATAAACCGGATCATCACCGATGCCGGCAGATAAATGACAAAAGGCAGCCCAAGGGTTTTCAGGCTGGTCATCATATCCTGAATCCGGCCGGACACGGCCAGGGCAAAAATTGTGTTCACCAGGACCAGGACCCGCAGAAATGGATTGAAAAATGCTGCCGGGCCGGCCTCCCCGATCTCCGGCCAGAAGATGAGCATGATGCGGATACAGCCCATGGCCATGGCAAACATGACGCCCACACCGCACCACGCCACGGCCAACACCTTCACCCGGCCATGGGCCAGGGCATAGACAAGGCTGACCAGGGCCAGAACCCCAAGGGCCGCAGCAGATTGAATAAATATGATGCCCGTTGAACAGACTATGCAGATCAGCATCCGGGTCCTTACATCTAAAATGCTTTTGGGGGGCCGGTTTGCGTAATTATTCACGGATGATACCTGCATGGCGAAGCTCCCTGACAAAGATAATGCCCGTACCCAGGCCCATGAGGCAACCCAGGTATCCAAGGCCCACCACGATCACCCCCATCATAAACATGCCCATCTGCTCCTGGTACAGAAAATAGGAATAGCCAAGGGAAACGGCCCGGGAGATGAAATCAAAAAGTGCAATACCAAGGATTAACCTGACTGGACTGCTGAACCCGTTACATGGCGCGATGAACAGATCGCACACAAACCCTGCGACAATTACGCCTGCAATGCTCATGGGATTACCGCCCATGAGCAGCAGGGAGACCAGGGTGCTGATCACCGAAAACAGAGTGAGTACGCCGAATTTTCTGATTTTGTATACCAGGATGATGAGCAGGGATGTGGCCACTGTGTTTTTCAGCACCAGGGTCACCGGATTCATGCCCCCGCCGGCCAGGGCGATGAGCATGGTTGAAATTTTGATCAATCCTGTGAATGTACCGATGAGGATCAGTTCTGAGGGGGCCCAGTACTGTGCTGAAAACAGTTTCATGATAAAGCCGTGGTCTGTTTATAATAATCAATCATGCCCTGGGCCAGGTTGGTCTGCCAGAATTCTCCGGCCAGGGTCAGGGTGATCCAGCCCTGGTCCTGTGTGAGAAGTCCTGCCTGCTCCCAATGGTCCGTCAGGGGGACAAACATGGTCTCAAGGTCCAGGCCCAGCGTTTTGCCGGCACCCCGCAGGTCCATATATCCCAGTTCCAGACTGCCTGAAATCATTGCTGAGAGGCGGTCGTGGGCTTCCGGGGCCATGATGCGGGTCACGGGTTTTGCCTTGCCTGCTGTTTCAAGGTAGGTGTTAAGATTTCCGTCCAGAAAAATCATGTGGCCGTTCACCGTACCGCCCGCCCCGGAGCCATAGGCCAGGCAGTCCGCCTTCTCCTTCATGGATAGATTGTATCGGTTGCGCTCCCTGAATTTTCTGCCCCAGTGGCTGATGGAGAGCCGCCGGTACCTGGCCCGGGCCATGCGGTTTACCCCCGCTTCAAACATCAGCGCCCGCTGGGCCTGGTCTGCCAGGGTTTTGAACCGGCCTTGGGCTGCGGCTTTGTCAAGGGTGCCGCCGGGGAAACGGATCAGCTGATACAGATCCACCCCGTCCAGTTCCAGACCCAGGAAGGTCTCAATGTCCTTTTCCCAGATCTCCATGGTTTGATCGGGCAGGCCGAAAATCAGGTCAATGATGATGGCTGCATGGTCTCTCTCATTTAATCGCAACAGGCGATCTATCACGGTCTTCCTGTCCGACAGCCGGCCTAAATTCCGGCGGATTTCGGTATCAAATGTCTGGACCCCGATGGAAAATCGATTGGCCCCGCCCTGGATGCAGGCATGTATTTTTTCATCTGTAAGATCACTGATCCTGCCTTCCACGGTGATTTCGCAGTCATTGGCCAGGGGCAGGCACTGTTGTACAGTGTCAAGCACCTGTTTGAGATCACCACCGTCGAGGGCCGTGGGCGTGCCCCCGCCCAGATAGACGGCATGGACCGGATGGCTTTGCACAAGATTCAGATCCCGGTCGGCCTCAAGTTCCCGGATCAGGGCTTTGGCATAGGCGTGCATCGTCTCTTTTTGGGCCGGGTTGGCAAAAAAACCGCAATAAAGACAGTGCGTGCTGCAAAAGGGAATGTGAATATATGCGCTTGTTTTGCCAAGGCGTTGTGTTGTGGACAGGGTGTCCCATACCCGGGCGGTTTTCTCCCGGGGCACGGGTTTGCCCCCAAGACCTGCATGTACCACCGTCTTTTTCTTAAATGCCCCGGTGAGCGGATTGTCACAGATTTCGGCGAAATATCGGTGGTCAAAAGAGGTGTTGCCAGAGGACTCCAGCAGTTTGAGTTTGGCGTTGGCATTTTGTCGAACGGTGCTGATTTCCTGTTTCATGGTTCAAATCAAACTCCTTGTCCGCAATATTGTTTAAAAATGCATCTACTTTGATTGTTTTTTGTGGTTCGAAAAGTCATGTATAGCAAACTATTTATTATGTCAAGCCGGTTTTGTTTTGTTTCTTATAAATGATGTTAGGTGAATATGGAGTGTTATTAATTCATTTTTTAGTTGCGACTTAATATTTTTTGATATATATAGGTTTTCTCAAAAGGACAAGTGACGCCATCCGGCGAAGAGGAGTCTTTTAAAATCAATTAGTTAATATGCCAACGACGGACTGCAAAGGAGATCAGGGATTGTATAGATTCAATGGTATTATTGTTTTACTTATGGTGTTCAGCCTCCCTTTTTTAGGGGGGAAAGGCGTATATGCCGGTGAAAAACCACTAAGTAAAACAATTCGGGACGATCTGGGGCAGGTCATCAAAGTGGAAAAAGATGTCCAGAATATTAAAAAAAACTGGTCTGAGCAGTCAAAGACCATGGGGGATCAATTGCAGAGCCTGGAAATCCGGGAGTCGGACCTGGAAAAGCGTCTGGAGAAAATGAATTTGCGTTTGAAATTGGAGCAGGCCCGGCTGGATGAAAATATTCGTCGTGAAAAGGAGACTGACCGGGTGGAGGCTGAATTGGAGGCGTTTCTGGACTCCGTGCTCGGGCGTCTGGAATCGGCCATCGCTGGGGATCTTCCTTTTCTGGAAGATGAGCGCCAGGGTCGCCTCACAGATTTGAAAATGATGATGGTGGACCCCCAGACCTCTTCGGCCGAGAAGTTCAGGCGTATTTTTGAGGCGCTCCAGATTGAGGCGGAGTACGGCACCACCGTGGAAGTGACCCAGTCCACCGTGGAACTGGACCGGGTGCCGGTGCTTGTGGACGTGCTCCGGGTGGGGCGGGTCAGCCTGTTGTGCCAGACCATCGACCAGAAGAAAAGCGCCGTGTTTGATCCGGGCCAAAAGATTTGGCAGACCCTGCCCGAGACAGTCAACCGTGATATTTCCCGGGCCGTATCCATGGCCCGTCTGGAAAGAAGTATCGAACTTGTCAAACTCCCGTTGGGAAGGATTGTCGCACAATGAAATTATTTTTGCATCTAACATCAATATTGATCGTGTTCATCATGGTGCCGGCGATCCTTGCCGGCGCTGTCCAGGCCAGGGATCTGCGAGAGGCTGCAGTAGAGGCCGGAAAGCAGCTGGAAGAATCCCGGAAAAACGATCGCATGGTGCGATCTCAAATTCAAGCCGATAAAAGCCGGATGTCCCAGGCGATTGCCCAATTAAGGACCAGGGTGGGTGCACTTGAAGCCGAGGTGAATGAAAAGATTCAACAGGTGGAGGCGTTGAGCCGGCAAAATGCGGAGCTGGATGCAAAGACAGCGGTCCGCCAGACCCGGCTGAATGAGCTTTCCGGTGCTGTCAGGGTGGCCGCAGGCAATCTGAACTCCCTGCTGGCGGAATCGGCCTATACGGCCCGGGAGCCTGACCGCTTAAACCGGCTGTCTCCGGTTTTGGATTCCAGCAGGTTTCCCGGGCTGGATGATATGGCTGCCCTGGCGGACCTGTTTTTAGAGGAGATGCGCCTGACCGGCGGTATTGATATTCGGACCATGCCCTTTATTGCAGATGACGGGGAAACGGTTGAAGGTAAGGTGTTGAGTCTTGGCGGATTTACCTGGGCCTACGAAAAAGACGGCAAAGCGGGTTTCCTTGAATATTCCCAGGATACCCAAAAGCTTTATGCTCTGTCCGCATTGCCTGCCAGGGGTATTCAAAAAAATCTGTCCGGCTATATGAACGGTAAAACAGACGGTGTGTATATTGATATCTCCCGGGGTGGGGCCCTAAAGCAGATCACCCATCAGCAGACCCTGAAAGACCAGATTGAAAAGGGCGGTGTTTTGGTATGGCCCATCCTGGCGCTGGGTGTATTTGCTATTGTCATCGGCATCGAGCGCACCATGTTTCTGGGCCGGGTTCATGCCAACACCGACAAGGTCATGGGCCGGGTTAATGACCTTGCAGCCCAGGGCGCTTGGGATGACTGCCAGCAGATTGTGGGCAAGAAAAAGGTGCCGGTGTACAATGTGCTTCGCGCAGGGCTAAACGCCAGAAAAGAGAATCGGGAAACCCTGGAAAGCGTACTTCAGGAGTCTATCTTGAAAGAGCTGCCCAGGCTTGAACGGTTTTTGCCCATGCTCAATATCATGGGGGCCATCTCCCCGCTTCTGGGGTTGCTCGGCACGGTGACGGGGATGATCTCAACCTTTCATGTCATTACCCTTTACGGCACGGGAGATCCCCGGATGATGTCCGGCGGCATCTCCACCGCCCTGGTGACGACCATGCTCGGTCTGGCCGTGGCCATTCCCATTATGCTCTTGTATACCTTTTTATGCCGACGTGTGGCGCATGTGATCGGTGATATGGAAGAAAAAGCAGTGGCCCTGACCAATATCGTGTTCCGGGGAGGGCGCCCGGCATGATTTCCGATGTTGCCGGCAATATCCTGGCGTATCTGGGCCAGGGGGGTGTCGTCATGATTCCTTTGATCGTCTGTTCCTTTGCCATGTGGGCCCTGATTTTGGACCGGATGTTTTTTTTCGCCCGGCTGGAGCGAAAAGATATTGCCCTTCACTCCCTGGTCAGAATCCTGGACCGTGATCCGGCTTCCCGGTGCCTGGTACCGGCAGGGGCCACAGGCCCCCGGGCCCACCTGGCCCGCCATGTGCTGGCCCATCGTACCAACGACTGCCGGGTGAACAAGCGGATTGTGGACCAGTGCTGCATGGCCATGGTGCCCGGGTTTGAGCGGTATCTCGCCGCCATTGCGGTGTTTGCGGCCGTGGCGCCGCTGTTCGGCCTTTTGGGCACCGTCACCGGCATGATCACCACCTTTGATGTGATTACCCTGTTCGGCACGGGCAATGCCAAGGCCATGGCAGGGGGCATCTCCGAAGCCCTTGTCACCACCCAGAGCGGTCTTGTGGTGGCCATCCCCGGGTTTTTCATGAGTGCACTGCTGTTCCGGCGTTCCCATGCCGCCAAAAATCGCCTGGAAGAAGCGGCCATTATTCTTAAACGAAGGCTCTGATAAGGAGAGACGCAAATGATCAATGTAAGAAATTCCCTGCGCATGAAAAGCAATGAGATGGATATCAACATGAGTCCGCTCATTGATCTTGTGTTTCTGCTGCTGATTTTTTTTATGGTAACCACAAGCTTTGTCCGGGAAACCGGCATTGATGTCCAACGCCCCTCGGCTTCTTCGGCCACATTGACGAAAAACGGCAATATCCTTGTGGCCGTGTCCCGGGACGGCACCATCCATTTTGACGGGCAAAAGATTGATGTTCGAAGTGTCAGGGCCCACATAACCCGGGCACTGGCCCAGAATCCCGAAGGGGCTGTGGTCATTGTGGCGGACAAGGTGAGCTACACCGGAAAGGTGATCCAGGTGATGGACCAGTGTAGACTGGCCGGTGCCAAGCGGGTGAGCATTGCCGCCACCCGGTCGGGAGAGGCCGGTTAATGAAATTGTCATATCAGCAATCGTATCTGGTGCAGGGGGTATTGGGTGCCATGATCATCAACCTGGCCCTGTTCGGGCTGTTGCCCGGGCTTATCCATATGGAAACCCGTCCAGGGGATCTGGAAAGTCTGAATGTGGTGACCTTTACACGAATGAAGCCCCAGCCGATACAGCCGGAACCCGAAAAAAAAGAGGAACTCAAAGAGGAAGAGCCGCCGGAAAAGATTCATAAAATTGTTCACCACGAACAGTTAAATGTCCCCAAACAACAACTGAAGATGCAGATGCCCAGCCTGGACCTCAATATTGATCCAAGGCTTTCCAGTGATATTCATATGGTTTCGTCGGCAAAGTCCGGACCTGTGGTTACCCCCGGCGCCGGAACCGATTTCAATGGGATCATGGATATGGATGCCGTGGATACCATTCCGGTCCCCCGGTTTAAATCCGCCCCCCGGTATCCTTACCGGGCCAAGCGCATGGGGCGTGAAGGAACCGTTAAGATCAGTTTTCTGGTGGACAAGGAGGGACAGGTGTCGAACATTAAAATTGTGGAAGCAAATCCCCCGGGCTTTTTTGAAGAGGCGGTCCTGGATGCCGTCTCCACATGGAAATATGCACCTGGTGAGCTCATGGGCCGAAAGGTGAAAACGTTGGTCACCACCTCGGTGGTATTTAAACTGGAGAATTAAACAATGAGACGATATCTTTTTATAACATGTCTGCTGATTGTACTTGCATCTGTTTCCATAACCCGGGCCGACACCGTTTCTAACGGATCATGCCCGGATGAAAAGACCTTGACCCAAAACGCCCGAACGGCCCTGGTGCAGGCCCAGAAACTTTTGACGGAGAAGAAGGCGGCCCGGGCCGAAAAGACCTTGACCGAATTTTTGCAAAACTATCCGGACGAAAACCATGCCTTTGTCGCATATACCCTGGCGGCCTGTTATCTAGATTTAAATCAGTCTAAGTCCGCCCTGGAACAGTATGAAAAAACCATTGAGTATTGTCCCGCCTATGCCCCGGCCTGGCAGAATCTGGGCAAGATCTGTTTTGATTTAAAAAAATACACCCGGGCGGGTACGGCCCTGGAAAAGGCCTGGGCGCTGACCGGCCGCAAAAACCATACGATGCGGTTCCACGCCGCCGTGGCATTTGTCTCCGCCAAAAAACAACGAAAAGCGCTTTCCATATTGACAGATCTTTGTTCGGGAAAGAGCGGCCCCCCCGAAGAGAAATGGGTGAAGCTTCTGGTCCAGACCGCCGTGGAAGCCAAGCAGCCTGAAACGGCCCTGAGAACCGTGGAGCGCCTTCTGGCAGGATCTGATCCTGAACCCTACCTGTTTCGACTGGCCTCGGTTTTATATCTGGAGGCGGCCAATTACCGCAAAGCTGTCCAGAATATGGAAGCCTACAGCCTTGTGGCAACCTTGTCCCGGCAAGAGCGAAAATTGCTGGCAGACCTCTACGTCAATTTGGGCATCCCGTCCCGGGCCGCCCCGAATTATGCAGCACTTACGGCTGCTACTCCCTGCGCCAGGCTCTGGGAACGCACTGCGGCCTGCTGGTTTGAAGCCTGCGATTATGACCAGGCCCTTGATACCGCCCAAAAAGGGCTGGCCGCCTTTCCAAAATCCCCTCGCCTCTGGCGAATTAAAGGCTGGGTCCATTATGAAAATAAAGATTACAGCCTGGCCTCCAAAGCCTTTGCCAAAGCAAGCAACCTGGATCACAAGGATATAAACTCTCTATTTTTATACGGTCTTTGCGCCTGCCGTGCCGGGGACAAGCATTCAGCTAAAAAAGCCCTGGAAAAAGTGGCCTGCTATGATCGCTATAAAGCCCGTGCCCTGGGCCTTATCCACGAAATGGATGAGGGGAGTATTTGATTTTGAATGGGGTCGGTAACAGCAGGAGTATAGGCAATGCAGAATTTTTACATGCGCTGACCCTGCTTGGAGATACCCTTAACATTGCACAACCTTCAAAAAAAAGGTACCATGAACTTGGATCATAAAAGAGAGGGTATAATGCAAAATGATTTCCAGTAGATGAAATGCCCACCGCCGAGAAACTTGCTGTCATAAATCAAATTCGGGATGATCTGCTACGCATCATCAGATGATATCCCATCACCAGAGTGGCATAAAGAGGTTTTATCTGCCCGAGCCGAACGTATCAAAAAGGGTGGCTCATTTCAAAGATTTTGAATCTGTGAAGTCTGAATTAAGATCTGCGTTCAAATGACATTTGTAGAAGAAAAACTGCCTGACCTTTTATCATTATCCCATCATAAAGGAGGCAACTGCTATGAACGATATCTTTGCATTGGGTGACAGTTTAGGGCCTGCCAAGGTTATTCATGTTTATCAGCCGCACCTTGGCCTTAAAGGGGTACTCGTGGTAGACAATGTCGCCATCGGCCCTTCCATCGGCGGGCTGCGCATGGCAACGGATGTCAGTGTCGTCGAATGTTTTCGCCTGGCCCGGGCCATGACCTTGAAGAACGCGATGGCAGGACTTCCCCATGGCGGGGGAAAGTCCGTAATCTGTGCTGACCCGAAAATGGAACCCAAAAAAAAGGAATTGTTGATTCGCGGCTTTGCCCATGCGCTGCGTCATGAGACCGATTATACTTTTGGCCCGGACATGGGCACCGATGAAAACTGCATGGCTTGGATCAAGGATGAAATCGGCCGTTCCCTGGGGTTGCCCCTTGAATTGGGCGGTATTCCCCTGGACGAGATCGGTGCTACCGGGTACGGTCTTTACCATGCCATTGAAGTTGCTGTGGACTACTGCGATTTTGACCTTGACGGTGCGCGCCTTGTGGTACAGGGCTTTGGCGCGGTGGGCAGCCATGTTGCCCGTTTTCTCGCACACAAGGGCGTTGTTTTGGTGGGGGTGGCGGATTCCAAGGCAACCCTCCACGACCCGAACGGTATCAATGTGGAGGAACTGATCCGGATCAAGGCGGCCAGCGGTTCGGTGTCTGACTATCCACGGGGTAAGACGCTTGATGGAAAGGCATTCATTGACCTGGACTGTGACATCTGGGTGCCTGCCGCCCGGCCCGACATCCTGCATAAGGACAACGTCCATCGCCTAAAGGCCAAGTTGGTTGCCCAAGGGGCCAATATACCCTTAACCTCTGAAGCAGAGCGGTATCTCCATGCCAAAGGCGTACTGAATCTGCCTGATTTCGTGGCTAATGCCGGTGGCGTCATCTGTGCTGCGGTGGAATATCGCGGGGGCTCCCAGGCAACAGCCATGGAGGAGATTCGTGACAAAATCAGCGTTAATACCCACATGATGCTGGGGGACGCCAAACGAAAGAATATCCTGCCCCGGGAGGCTGCATTGCACCTGGCCCGGGACAGAGTCATGAAGGCAATGGCGCTGAAACGCTGGGAAATCTTTTAAAATTTTTCAGAAATGAAATAAAAAGTATTTTCCAAGATCGTCAAAATGCTCGGTATCCTCAAATTCGCAGCCAAAGCTGTATTCCGAAAAAATTTTTCGGATTCTTACTGCTCTGTGAATCTCACAGCGGTTCGGCTTCTCTAAGGTAAACACGACCTCAGCCATGCGGTCCTCTTTGAGAAATGCCTTCTCCTTGGTTTTGAACCGGATACCGTTGCGGGAAAGATCTGTAATCACACCGGGATACTTTTTGGGGGCCTGGATGAGCACCCCTTTAAAACCGACTTCTTTGCGGAAGCCCCGGCGTCTTTCCAATATCACGCTAAAAGTATGCCCGCATTTGCACTTGTTCTTCAACCGGACCTGGGCCTCATGTTTGATAAATTTAGACACGTCCTTGGTGTAGGACTGTCCGCATGATTCACAGGCAAAGGTGGCCTTTAATTCCTGGGTCACAAAGACTTTTGGTAGTGTCATTTTTACTTAACTCTCGGTTGGTTTCTCTACTGGCCCGTCATTTTTGAGATCAAAGTAAAATTTTATGGCAAGGGACAGTGATGCCAGTTTTGACCGTATGGAATCCCCCCTTGATGTCAGGATCAAAGGCATATCACCACACAGAATAACCCCGGCAAGGGCAGCCCCGGACTGGGTCGTCAGGGTCTTCCATAAGATATTGCCCGAATCAATATCCGGCAGGATCAGCACATCTGCATTGCCCCTGATCCGGCCCGCGTAATGCTTCTCCTCGGCAATGCCAAAATCCATCGCCACATCCAATGAAAGCGGCCCTTCCACAATACAATCATCTCTGTCGGCAAAACGGGCGGCAATCCGTTCGGCTTCAATGGAGCTGTCCACACTGCGGTTTACGTTTTCAACGGCGGAAATTACCGCCACCTTGGGCACCTTGATATTCAGGTTGTGCACTACTTTTAGTGCATTTTCAAGGATGGCAACCCGTTTTTCTTCATCCGGGTAGGTGTTCAATGCTCCATCTGAAAATGCCAGCAGCTTGCTCCGGGTGGGAATATCCACAATGGCGGTGTGGCTCATGACCTGTCCTTTTTGCAGGCGGCCGCTGGCTTTGAGATATTTAAACACGCCCCTTAGGATATCTTCGGTGTGGATACGCCCCTTCATCAGGATATCAACCTTGCCCTGGTCCAAAAGGCTGACCGCTTCTTCCACGGGGGTTTCCGTATCAATGATGGTGTAGTTGTCATTGTCGATGACAAGGTCGTATTCATAGGCCATCTGGTTGATTTCCTGGAAATCACCCAGGAGGACAAACTTGGAGATGCGGAACTGGCCCTCTTCATTGGCCCGTTTGGCCGCCTGGATCGCCTCTTCGTTATTGGCGCCCACAATGGCGATGGTCGGCGCATAATTTTCTTTGACCGTCAGGTATGCCGCATCAATGATATCGTCCAGGGTGGTCAACGGCGCGCCTTTCTTCTTGAACCGGATTTCGCGTTTGAAGACCGGGGTGTCAATCAGTACATCTTCATCATGCCTTTTTTTTGCCAGCTCATCCCGTTCGGTTTCATAGTCTTTGAGTGACTCGGGGGCAAAATAGCCCCGGATCTGCCCGGCCGCCAGGGCATCATGTTCATAGTAGCCTGGCAGGGTCACCACGGGGAAACGCCCTGCGATATTCTGTTTAACCCGGTGCATCATGTCGGCATTGGAGGCAAGTCCGCCGGTAATGGCCATGACCTTGACGTCTGCCCCGTCAGCGGTCATTTCCAGCATGCCGCCGGCAATTTTTCTTGCCATAAAGTTTTGAACCAATTCTATTTTTTTGCGCTGCACAGGGGTGGCACCCTGGCGCAGGAACCCGATCATTGCGTAGAAATCATTGGTGCCCACAAGGGAGAGAAGCCCGCCCCGGCTGTCCATGACCTGTTCAAGGTCCCGGATGGAGATATCCTTGGATTTGATGGCTTTAATGACCCGGTCGATGTCTATGGCACCGCTTCGACTGGTTGACGGCAGGCCGGAATAGGCGTCGATGAGCATGGTGACCCGGCCTTGCCTGTGGGCGGCCAGGGAGGTACCACCGCCTAAATGGGCGGTGACGGCGTTCACCTGCTCCGGTGTCTGATTCATTAACGACGCCACGATCCGCCATACCGCCTTGTGGCTTAAATAATGGGCCCCGGCCCCGTTGCGCTTGATTCTTACAAAGCCTGTAACCCGGTCCACCAGATCCATTTCGTCACAGACAAAGGGGTCTGTGGTGGTCAGCAACGGATCCTTCTGGCTGCCGGCCATCCGGGCCAGTTCCATGCCCATGGGAATGCCCATATTACTGGCATGGGAGCGCAGCGGATTTTCCACAAGGTCGGTGACCATTTCCGGGACCACCCGGTAGGTGCCCGATGGGATGGGCTTGAGAAATCCGCCCTGGCAGGCGATGCCGTCAAAGGAGGAAAGGGCAATTTCGGCGCGTTCCAGGTGCCCGGCCACAGCCTTTATCCTGCGGTCTATGCTGTCCTCCTCATCGGGAAGGACATGGATTTCAAACCGGTGAATCTGTTCCAGACCCTGGTATACGGCGATTCGGGTGGAGACGGTGCCCGGATTCAGCAGCAGGAACCGCATCTCTTCCCGCCGGGCCTCCCGGGCCAGGGTGGGGCCGAGAAGACGTCGTATGGCCGGAGATTTTTCCTGGCTTGCACGCTCTATTTCCAGCATCATGGACAGGGCGTTACCTAGAATAATATTAATACCGGGGGAAGGGGGGGATTTAATCAGCACCTCAACAATGGCCGAAAGATCACTTTGCATTAATCCGGCATCCGCAACGTCCATCCCTTGTTTTATCTGCTCTGAAAGGTCTGCCAGCCAGGCTTCACATGTAACGGTCAGTTCCCTTTCATAGGCGGACATGGAAACATTGATTTTTCCGATTTCGCCAACGGTCTCAATTATTTTATTACGAAGTTTTGCGCTCACTTTTTATGTTTCCTCAATTAATTTACAGGTGTTTGTACGTGTGCTGGGAGTCAGTCCAGGGGTTCTTCCCCGGAGGCAATGCGACGCAAAACAGATCTGAACAGTTTTCCTGTGGGGGTCCTTGGCAGCTGATCCGTGATGATGATTTTTTCAGGTACGGCGAAACGCCCTATTTTATCTGCAATGTACTCTTTTATCCGGTCAATACATATCTGTTCGTCCTGAATCGTTTTACTGGGCACCACAAAGGCCACGATTTCCTCTCCTGAGCTGTCGTGGCCGCTGATGATGGCCGCCTCGTCCACCAGGGAATGGGAGGTCAGTACGCCTTCGATCAGTGACGCGCCCATGCTCTGGCCCTTTACCTTGATACTGTCATCAAGCCGTCCCATGAACCAGAACACACCGTCTTTGTCACACCTGACACCGTCGTAGGTAAAAAAACAGTCTGGAAATTTTGAAAAATAGGTTTTTTTAAAGTGTTCGGTTGTGCCCTCGGTGGCCGATGCCATGGCCGGCCATGATTTGTCAAAAACCAGATTGCCGCTGATATTTGTTTTACAGGGTTTGCTGAAATCACTCATAACCAGGGGCTCCAGCCCCAATGCCCCAAATCCTAAAGCGCCGGGACGGTTCAGTTCCGGGGTCGGATATGAATTAAGCAGTGCCGTGCCGGTTTTGCTTTGCACCCACAGGTTTACCATCCGTTCGGGTGCGTCCACCAGCCTGCCGTCTGCATACTTGACCAGCCGGGGGGGCAGTGCATTGCCGCAGCTGGCAATGACGGAAAACCGTTTGTCCGTGTTCAGCCGGCCTTGATCCAGTTGTTCCCTGAGTTCTGAAATTAAATTGGGTCGACACAGCAGCGCGCAGTTTGGTTGCTCCCCGAGAATTTTTTCAATGGTCTCTATCCGGATATCGTCATCAATGAGGATGATACCAGTGCCGTTTGTTAACGGTCCCCAAAGACCGTACGCCTGGGCGGGTGCTTTGGACATCTCCAGGGTGTTGACGATCATCTTGGGTTTGTCCTGGCCAAGGACTTTGTTGAAAATATCGTCAAAGGATGCGTGGGCCTGGACCAGAAAACCACCGGCCTGGAAAACCGAGCCCACATGTTTGCCGGCCAGGCGGTTTTCATAAACGGCAAACAGGGGGTGGTCCGCCCGGGGATATGCCGGTTCAAGTCCGGACGGATCCGCCTGGGCCATGTATTCATCAAGGGTCGGGACCCCTTCAAGGCGTTCATTTGAAATGAGTGTGGTTGTCTCTTCAAGCAGGGCGGCGACTTTCAGAACATGGTCCTTTTTTTGTTCGTAAGCACTGCTGTCCGCCATGATGACAAGTTTTGCCCTTGATGCGGCGGCATCCTCCGCCACAATGGACGGGGGCAGATGGCAGCCGATGGGCAGGTAGGTGACGCCAAGGTAAGCAGATGCCAGGGCGGTGATGATAAATTCCGGGCCGTTGGGCAGATTTAAGGCGATGCGGTCCCCCGGCACAAGTCCTGTCCGGTGAAAGGCTGCAGCAAGGGTGAGCACTTTGGCCTTGAGTTCATTAAACGTCAGGGTGTCGGTTTGGCCGGATTTTTGATAAAAAACCAGGGCCGGGGTCTCTGCCTTTCCTTTGTCAATGGTTGTGTGAAGTGCGTTTTGGGCTGCGTTGATCCGGCCGTCACAGAACCAGGATACCATCGGTTTTGAAAAATCTTCCTTGACCACGCAGGAAAAAGCGGTCTGCCATTGCAGTCGTTTTGCCTGGTCAGTCCAGAATTGTTCACGATTGTCCAGCGTTTGTCTGTGAAGACGGCGGAATGCGTCAAGACGTGTGGGAAATTTTTGGTCAAGGTCAGTGCTTTCCATAGTTTTACTCCCTAATTTGGAACATTCAAGAGGGACCCTTATTTGATGTCAACTATTATTATACCATGATTATCAGCTTACAAGTTAGATTAAATATCATTAAAATGGGTGTCAATATAAAAACCAAGAAATGTTCAATCTAAATGTTGTTGGCCTGACGACGCTCAAAATAAGGGTGTGATTCCTATCTGAAATGCTTGCAGCATTGAAATTTTTTGCCGAATGATTATTTTTTCAGAATATGTGATTTAATCTGCCCGCGCAGCCCATTTACTAACCGGAGCTAAACGTTGAAGCTGATCTTCTATTATTTTAGAAAAAACCTAGGAAAGATTGCTGCGGGCATCTTTTGTATGATTGTGGTGGATCTGCTCCAGCTTGTGGTGCCCCAGATTGTCAGCAGGGCCGTTGATGTTCTGGCCGATGCGCATTTTGACCGTCATGTTCTCTGGGTGCAATGCGCCGTCATTGTGGGGGCAGGCCTTTTCATGGCCCTGCTTCGTTCCGGATGGCGCATCCTTTTAATGGGGTCGGCCCGGGATCTTGAGCGGGGTGTCCGGGATGACTTGTACGCGCATATGCTCAGCCTGGACACCGCTTTTTATGACAAAACCCGGGCCGGGAATATCATGGCCCATGCCACATCGGACATTCTTCATGTGCGTATGGCCTTTGGTTTCGGCATCATTGCCCTGGTGGACACCTTGCTTTTGGGCAGTGCCTGCATCGGTATTATGGTCTGGACCAGCCCCAAACTTGCCGCATTGTGCCTGATTCCGCTTCCCTTTCTGGTTGTGGTGACAAAAAAACTGGGCAACCGGATGCATCAGTACCACAAGAGCGCCCAGGAGGCGTTTTCAGAACTCACCGAGCAGGTGAGGGAAAGTTTTTTCGGTATCCGGGTCATCAAGGTATTCAATTTTGAGCCCCAGGTTCGGCAAAAGACGGAAAGCAGCGCCAAACGCTATTTTAGGAAAAATTTAAAACGGGCCTACGTCAATGCCCTGCTGCGACCCTTGTTAGGTCTTTTTTTTAATATTTCCACGTTGATTATCATCCTTTACGGCGGCGGACTGGTCATGAAGAACCAACTGAGTCCCGGAGAGTTTGTGGCCTTCATTCAATACCTGGGGATTCTGGCCTGGCCGGTGATTGCCATCGGTTGGGTAACCAATATGTTGCAGCGTGGCTTGGCATCCTTGAAGCGAATTAATGTTTTATTGGACACCCGGTCCGATCTCTCTTTTCCTGGAGATGCGGTGATGCCCGACCAGGTGACCGGTAATATCCGGTTTGAAAAGGTCGGTTTTTCCTATGATGGAAAGGTGAATGCGCTTTCTGATATTTCAATGGAGATCCCGTCCGGGGCCAGAATCGGTATAACCGGGCCGCCGGGTTGTGGAAAAACCACGCTGCTTTCATTGATCCCGCGCCTGTACGACCCCATGACCGGACGGATCTGCCTGGACGGAAAAGATCTGAAAACATTTGATCCTGAATTTTTAAGAGGGCATATCAGTTTTATGGCCCAGGAACCGTTTTTGTTTTCCGGCACCCTTGGAGATAATATTTTAATGGGTGAGCAGTTTTCCGGCGCTAATGCCCGAGACGTCCTGGAACCAATCATCCAGCTTTGTGCCCTGGAAGATACCATTGCCCAGATGCCCAAAGGCCTTGATACCCTGGTCGGCGAACGGGGCGTGACCCTGTCCGGCGGGCAAAAACAACGGGTGACCCTGGCCCGGACCCTGGTGAAGCCCAAGCCGGTGATCCTTTTGGATGATCCGGTCAGCCATCTGGATACCCGGACTGCAGAACAGGTAATCCGGGGCATCAGCCGGATGAACCGGGATGCCGTCATGATCATGGTGTCCCACAGGCTTTCGGCCCTTGCCGACTGCGACCGGATTTATGTGATGGACAACGGCACCATTGCCGACCAGGGTACCCATGATCAGCTCAAGATATCGAATACTTTTTATCGCACATCTTACAGAGTCCAGCAGTCAGAAAGGCAATCCCAGGGAGGCAGGCCATGAGCCGGCCCCACGCCTTTTCCGATGAGGAAAAAAAGGTCAGTCTGGCTGACCTGGCCCTGTTTAAGGCATTGTATCCCTATGTCCGGCCCTACGCCTGGATGCTTATGTTAACGACATTTCTGGTTTTTCTGGTGACCGGATTTGAACTGTTCCAGCCCTGGCTTATCCAGCAGGCCATTGACGGGTTCATTCTTGCTTCAGGTGCTCCTGGTGTTAATATCCTGGGGTTTGACATCCAGCGGTTTTCCATGTTCGGCATCCTGTTTGGTGCCGTAGTCCTGGCAGGATTTGTGCTGGATTTCAGCCAGTCCATGTTCATGGAGTATACGGGCCAGAGAATCATGCTCAATCTGCGGTGCCGCCTGTTTGATCATATGACGGATCTGCCTGTTGCCTATTTTGACAAGAATGCATCGGGACGGCTTGTGGCCCGGGTGGCCGGGGACATTGAAAATATGAACGAAATGTTTACAAGCGTGCTTGTTTTTATTTTCAGGGATTTGTTACTCATGGCCGGGGTGTTTGGCATCCTGTTTTTTACCAATCACTGGCTGACCTTCTATTTAAGCCTGATTGTTCCCGTGGTATTTGTGGGCGTGATTTATTTTTCGGGGATTTTGCGCAGGGTCTTTCGGACCTTGCGACAGAAGACTGCCGAGATCAACCACCGTTTTTCCGAAGCCATTACCGGTATCCGCGTCATCCAGACTTGTATGGCCGGGCCGCACTTTGTCCGTGAGTTTAAACGCCTGAATCTGGCCCACTTCAGTGCCGCCATGTCCCATATCCGGGTATTTGCCGTGTTCATGCCCATGGTCGGCCTCATGGGCACCCTGGCCGTGGCGGTCATTATCTGGAACGGCTCTTTTATGGTCCAGAACCAGGTGCTGACCATTGGTGAGCTTGCCGCATTTTTGACTTATATGAAATTGTTTTTCAGGCCTTTGCGGGAGTTGTCCGAAAAATTTAATCTGCTGCAGAATGCGTTGGCCTCGGCAGAACGGATCATTACGGTATTGAACACCCCCCGGGCCCTACAGGATAATGGGTCCCGGGGGGGAGGGCCGGACGGCATCCGGCATCTGGCCTTTGAAGATGTGTCCTTTTCATACACCGCCGATGTGCCTGTATTGAAGCATATCAGTTTCAGTCTTGAAAAGGGCGCCTCCATGGGGATTGTGGGGCAGACCGGGGCCGGAAAAAGTACCATTATCAATCTTGCGGCCGGGTTTTACAGCCCCACAGGCGGTCGTGTTCTCATTAACGGCCGGGATTATATGCATATGGATATTGCCGGCGTCCGGCAGCACACCGCCCTGGTCATGCAGGACCCCATTTTGTTTTCCGGCACCGTGCGGGAAAATATTGTGCGGGGCCGGGAGGGTGAATCCCCCCGGGATGATCAACATCTTCGCGAGGCCCTGACTAAGGCCAATTGTTCATTCCTGTTTGATAAATTTTCAGGGCTTGACACTGTGCTTCAGGATGGTGGCCGGCCGCTCTCTTCGGGGGAAAAGCAACTGGTGTGCATTGCCCGGGCCTTTGCCTTTAATCCGGATTTGATCGTGTTTGACGAGGCGACCTCTTACATGGATTCCCAGTCCGAGGTGAAAATCCATGATGCCATGAAAAAATTGATGGAAGGGCGGTTGTCCATTATCATTGCCCATCGCCTTTCAACCGTAAAATCATGTGATCGGATTTTGGTGTTAAGGGACGGGCAAATCATTGAAGCGGGCGGTCATGAAGCGCTTTCCCGGGCCGGCGGGGAATATGCACGGCTTCTTGAAAAGGAGCGGATCGGATGAGATGCTAAAAGAGCCGGCAGCCCTATTCAGGGGCTTGGGCGTTGTTGATCTGGTCGCGCAGTTTGCCGGAACATTTAAAGGTCACAATTTTTCTGCCGTCCAGCATCATGGTTTCACCCGTTGCCGGATTCCGGCCTTTTCTGGGGGCTTTTGGGTTTACCTGGAATTTTCCAAAGCCTGATATCATCAGGTCTTCTCCGGATGCCAGGGTAAATTTGATAATTTCAAGCATCTCTTCCACCGTATCTTTTGCCTCGGCGCCTGAGAGATCGAGTGCGTCTGAGATTTTTTCAACAATATGCATTTTGGTAAGTGTCAATATTTTTTCCTTATTCAACCTATTGAAAACATTTAAAGATTGGCCCTAACTACTTCGATTGACCGCGGATGTCAAGAAAAAGGAATGAAACCTGGGCACAAATCCTTGCGGCTGACCATGAAAAGCGCCATAAAATTATTCAAATGCGTTTAAAAAAAATTCACGAGAATTATGTATAAAGGTTTACCGAGTTTTGCCGATAAATAACTTTAAGAATTCATGAATACGGCCCAAACGAAAAAGCGCATACAATGAAAATAAAACCCGATGACTGCACACCCCAAGAAATAGGCCCCATGCAGTCGTATGCACACAAATTTTTAGTGTAGCCCTAAGGAAAACAACACAGTTGAGGGCTGCAAAAAGGAGCGTTAGATTAATATGGTATACAATGCCCTTAGTTCCTATCAGAAGGTCCAGGTCAGCAGTGAAATCAATCCACAAAAATTGATCCTCATGCTTTACGACGGTGCCATTAAACGCATCAGCTTTGCCAGGGAAGGGGTAATTAATAATGATCCCAAGCAAAGAGGGGAAAATTTGAGCAAGGCCATTGCCATCATCTCCGAACTCAACGCATCCCTTCGTGATATTGAGGGAGAAGAAATCTCTTTTTTAAGAAGTCTTTTTTTGGTCATGATGCAGGAACTTTGTAAAGTTTCCCTCACAAACGATGTTCAAACCCTGGACCGGGCGAACAAATATCTGATGGAACTTAAACGGATATGGGAAACCAGTGTCATGGGGCGGGATAATGCCGGGGAGAATAGCAATGCTGAGACCGCTCAAAAAAAAGACGTTTCTTCAATGCGTTATTCAGGGTATGAAAAACATGGTCATAAAACAAGTATTGCCATTTAAGCGGTAGGGACGATATATGAAAGAGTTATCAGATCATATTTCAGAGCAGTGCCGGGAATATGAAGATCTTCAGAGCAGACACTTAAATTTGCTGAAAGAAGAGTTGCTGCCGGATCTGGCCCGGATGACCATTGAGCGCAGGGGCGCCTCAAAAAATTTGAAAAGTGCCATTGATGCGTTTATCCGCACTGCCGATCCGTCTAAAGTTTTATCTGATGCTGAACGTATGGTGACACTTAGAGAACGGCTTGGGCTGATCCTAAAGGTTGACGAAACCATTGGGGTTGAGATACAAAGGCATAAAAGCCAATTGGAAAAAAGCCTTAAATCTCTCAAGCACGGGAAAACAACTCTGGAGAGCTACCGGTCGTCAAAGGCCAGCCCAAAATTGATAAGTATCAGCCGGTAGGTATTGTTTACCCCAGGAAGGCAAGAAGCATGAACGTAACAGGAAATGCAATAATTAATACAGACAGACCTGACGCCGGCATTCGGAGTCAGGAAACTGTCGCCGGGCCGGCAAGTGACAAAATTACCCGGCTCTCTGAGTTAAAGGAGGCGGAATCTGCTTCGGCTTCAAATACCGAGCAGGCCGAAAGCCGGTCTTCAGAACAAAAGAGTGGGAAGTCCGCTGATCAGACCAAATTGACCAGAGAAGATGTTGAAGAGATGGTGGAAGCCCTTGAGGACTTTGCCAACACGGTTCAGACACGGCTCAATTTTTCCATTGACGACGACACCGAGGATGTGGTCGTCAAAATTATGGACAAAGAGACCGATGAAGTCATCAAGCAGTTTCCCGCAGAAGAGATTCTTGAGCTTCGTGAAAAAATGCAGGATTTAAGCGGCCTTCTTTTCAGCACCAATGTGTAGTTAATCTTTTTCTTCTTTTAAAAGCAGCTGCTGGTGTGAGTAAGGACTGCCCTGGAGGATCAGCTGCATCCCTTCTTTTCTTTCATTGTTAATCACAATCGGTGCCATAAAGTTCGCCGTCATATCTTCAGGCTTGCCTTTGGGAATGGTGATGATCACAAAGCAGGAGAGTTCTTCTTTCCCAAATTCCCATTTGATCGTCTTATCAAAGTCCTTAACGGATAAGGTGTATTCCGGGTAAAATCGCAGGGGGTCCATGACCACAAATGACAGATTCGGGTCATCCACGCATTGAAACAGATAAAAAGGAGAGGTGTCTTTTTTTTCAAGAACAACATATCTTTTCTGCTGCCTGAACCCGGGAATACCATCCGGCATATTGATGATTTTATCTCCATCAATGGTGACTTCACCGAATTGTCTTGTGTTAATCTTCATCACCTTTTATTCAGACTCCTTGTCCTTATTGCCGATCAGTTTGGCTGCGTTTGCAATATCTATGTTATCTGTTTCCCGGGAGGAGAGGATATTCTCCCGTTGAATGGCGTCGAACACCTCCTGCCGAAGAACCGATATTTCCCGGGGGGCATCAATACCTATTCGAATGCTGTTTTTGCCGGTTTCAATCACCTTTACGATGATATCATTGGCTATGACGATACTCTCACCAACTTTTCGTGTTAGAATAAGCATAAGCGTACCAATTAACCCACCAGGCTATCATTAATTATTTTTAAGCAGTCGAATTTAAAAAGGGTCTTACAGATTGTGCGAATTGACTTTTAAATTCATAACCATACGTGTCATTGTTATACTCATATGTGGCACCAGGGTCAACCTTGTTCCCGAGGGTAACCCCATTTATATTGACGGGGGCATCGGGATCGCGATAGCGAAGTTAAAATAACCGGCAAAATTATAAATGCGGTCACCCTGCTTTGTTCCCGTTCAATGATTTCAATAGAGATGCTATACCTGAGCCACGAACAGGCAGTTGTTATTTTTTTTCCGGGTCACCATCCCGTTGCCCGTATACCGGGCCTGGGTACCGTTATTGCCGATCAAAGCCATGATATTATCCATAACAGCCAGATGCTTTTTAACCTGAACCTGGTTGGATTGTATAAAATGGGCGACAATGTCTTTTTCCTTATTAATGGATCGCTTGAGTTTTCTTATGTCGCGTTTGTGTTCGTTGGGCAGCGGCAGGGTCTGGACCAGGTCGTTCAGGGAGAACGTATCCCTATTTTTATCCATGCGGGGTAAATAATTGTGGCAGGCAATAAGAATATTCTCCCGCAGAATTTCTATTTTACCGGCAAGTTCTTTTTTGGCTTTGGTCGTCTCCCAGATCATGCCGATATCAATGTCGGCGATGGCCTTTTTTTCGGCCTTTAATACCAGCTGCAGCTGCTGGTAGCAGGCAAGTTTTTCCCCAAGCAACGATTGGATTTTTTTGGCAGCGTTTTCCATATCTTTCTTCCTGTCATACGGAAATATTTTCCCGTTGTTATGTTTGTATGGATATAAACAGCAACTATTATGCCATCATGCATCCGCCTGCTGTCAAACCTTGCCTTGAAGCTGCTGGTATAAAAACTCCTTGAAACCGGTGACCCGCTGCCCCTGGGATAAATTTTCCGTAAGGGACTGGTCATGCAGTGACTGGTAGATGCCCGACGCATTGCTTTCGGGGAAAAGGCTGTCTCCGGGCAGGGTATCGCGCATGCGCTGCATCAAGGTGTCGAGCATCAGCGCTTCAAACCCCTGGCAGGCCTTTTCAAGATCTTTGTCCCGCTGGAGCTGCTTGGCTGTATCCGTGGCATCCTTGTTCGTCGTCACTGGTGCTGCGATGCCTGGCATTTGAATTGACATGATTTTTCCTCCTAAAGAATTTCCAGGGTGGCCTGCAGTGCCCCGGCGGCCTTGATGCTTTCCAGAATACTGATCAGATCCCGGGGTCTGACCCCCAAAGAGTTCAGGCCGTTCACCAGTTCGCCGATGGTGGACGTGCCGGGCAGTTCCATCAGATATTCGGGGTTTTGGCCCTGGATCATCACGTTCAGATCCCCATGGGCTACGGCCACGTTTGAAATGGTCACTTCACTGCCGATCACCACAGTGCCGGTTTTTTCATTGATCACGACCTTGGCAACGGTGTCCGGGATCACAGACAGCCCCTCCACATCGGCGATAAATTCCGCCACATGTTCCTGCCGCATGGATTCGGGTACATTCAGCTGGATGGAACCTGCATCTATGATTTGGGCAATCCCTTCGCCCAAAGCGGCATTGATGGTGTCCCCCACCCGCCGGGCCGTGGTAAAATCGGGCCGGGATAAAGACAGCGTTAATTTCTCTTTGCCTTTCAGCTTAAATGGGATCTCTCGTTCCACCGTGGCCCCGTTGATGATCCGGGCCGTGAGAAGATGGCTGCCCCGGTCGTTCATCCCGGCGGGAATGGCAAGACTCACTGCGCCCTGGGCAATGGCATAGACGTTGCCGTCAATCCCTTTCAGGGGCATTATCAACAGGGTCCCGCCCTTAAGACTTGTGGCATCGCCCAATGAAGACACCGTGATGTCAATACGGTCCCCGATCCGGGCAAAGGGCGGAATATTTGTTGTGGCCATGACGGCGGCCACATTTTTTACTTTGATCTGGCTTTTATCGAAATGGAGATTCATTTTTTTTAGCATGTTGGTCAAGGACTGGCGGGTGAACAGGATATTGTTTTTATCTCCGGTGCCGTTAAGGCCCACCACCAGGCCGTACCCGGTGAGTTGATTGGAACGGACCCCTTGGATGGCGGCCATGTCCTTGATCCGGGTGGCCGTGGCAGGTGCTGCCAGGAAAAGTAAACACAGCACAGTGCCTAAACGGATGGCTATTTTTTTAAAGCGATGATTCATGATGCCCGCTCCTTTATTTGTCCAACTCACCAGGGCCAGATATTATCAATGATCCGCGTACCCCAACCCGGTTTCTGTTTGTCTGCAAGGGCGCCCTTGCCGTAGTATTCAATGCGCGAGTCCGCCAAAGAGGTGGACTCCACCCGGTTGTCCGAATCAATATCATCGGGTCGGACAATGCCTGAAACCATAATGTACTGAACTTCATTATCCACTTTCATGGCCCGGCGGCCGAAGATGCTCAAGTTGCCGTTGGGCATGACCTCCGTGACCCGGGCCGCAACGGATGCCGTAACCTGACCGGATCTGTCGCTTGTGGCTTCACCGGCGGTGGAATTTTCAAAACTGGTGTCAATGAGTTTGTCACCGACCGTACCGCCAAGATGGGTCACTTTGCCAAATGCATTCAACGTCGGCACTCCCACCGACATGCTGGTTGTCCGTTTCCCATCGGAAGTTACTTCCATTGTCGAAGAGGAATTTTCCACAATATCCACGATCACCGTGTCTCCAATGTACGCCGCCTTGGTGTCATCCAGCAGGAATCTGTTTTCGGCCGTCCAAAGGGAGCCCTCTGCAGGCCTTGCCATGGTGTAATTGGGCTGCACGGTCGGCCCAGGCATTGCGTCTTCGGGTACAACGCTTAAGGCGGGTTCCCCGCCACTGGACATGCAACCGGTAATCGTTCCGGCGATCAGCATGAGCACGACTGCCAATGTCCCTCGTATCGATTCTTTTTGCATTGCACGCATACTAAACCTCCCGGTTAAAAAATAACTGCCACGGCGCCCTCTTCGGTTACAAGTCCACGCACCAGTTTTCCCGATGTTAAATTTTGTACCGTAACCGGCTGACCCGGATAGCCGTCTTCTTTGCTGACCCCCAAGGTAATGATGGATAAACGATCCTTTTTGGCCACCAGTTTTATCACGGCCCCTTTTTCGATGGTCGGGGCGCGTTTGAATTCTTTGGGGGTCACACATTCCCCTTTGTCAATGGTCCGGGTGATCATCATACCGCTGACCTGCTCAACCGACGTCATTACATCCGGCTGACAGCCGAACACGTCCATGTCCTGCAGGGTGACATCCGCCGGGGTTATGGTCCGGCCCCTTTCCAGGCGCACGGCTGCAACAACCACCGGCTTCATCTGTGACAGGCGGCCTGTGACCGTCAACCGGTCTGTTTTGACGCCGTCCACCCAGACTTCGGCATGGATGGAGAGTCGGCCGTTACGCGACGGGGTATAACGTCTGTCAAATACCAGGGATAAATCCCCCTGGGGATAGGGTTCAATCCCCCGGACTTTGAACGCGTTTAACTTGAATTTTCCCTTTGGCAGAAATCCGGATAAAAACTCCAGAAGTGCCTCTTCCACCTCGGAGGGGTCGAGTTGCTGTCCGGCACGTTTGACAAACACCCGTTTGGGTACTTGAATATTGATGTCATTGTCATTGAACCCCATGGCGTTTATTGCATCTGTGACCCGCTGGCCGGAAAGCTGTTTCATTCGCCCGGCCCGGGGGGATTTGCCAAGTTCAATGCGTTTCAGTTCTTCTTTGAAAAAATCAGGGGCAGTTATTTTTGCCACCTCTCCTAAATATATGACAGGGCTTGTCACTTCGGCTGTTTGGGCGACCTCAATGATGATTTTTCCCGGTGTGGTGGCCAAAACCGGCAAACTGAAAATCAGCATACAGACGACACAGGATATGCCCATCAGATGTCGTTTATAACGGTCACTGATCTTGTTCGGTTCGTCATCCAAGTGGATGGGGTCATATGAATTTATCCGGATATTCATGAATTTATCCATTTAACCTATATTTAAGATTTTAGCTGGACAGCCGTTCCCAGCATACTGTCCGCGGTGGTGATGGATTTTGAGTTGGCCTCATAGCTGCGCTGGCCGGAAATCAGACTGACCATCTCCTCAACGACATCCACGTTGGAGCTTTCAATATAGTAGTTCAATACGGTCCCGGCGCCGTTTTCGCCTGGTGTGTTCTCCTGGGGGGCCCCCGACCCTTCGGTCTCCCGGAACAGGTTTCCGCCCACGGCATACAGGCCTGCGGGATTGACAAAGGTGGTTACCAGAACCTGTTCTGTGGCAAGGATCGTATCATCGTCGGCAAATACGGTCAGGGTACCGTCATCGTCCAGGGTGATCGTAACGGCCTCGGCCGGGATGGCGATCTCGGGCTGAAGGCGGTCTCCCGCCTGGGAGGTAATGAATCCTTCACTGTCCAGGGAGAAATCCCCGGCCCGGGTATACATATCCGCATCTCCGTGTAGCACCCTGAAAAATCCCTCGCCCTGAATCGCAAAATCCAGTTGATTATCCGTTTGAATATAATCGCCCTGGGTAAAAACTTTCTGAATACCTGCCGTATTCACACCCATGCCCACCTGAATGCCGGTCGGCACCTGGCCGCCGCCTGGGGTGGTCTGCCCTGCAACCCGCTGGGTCATGTACATTAAATCTTCAAATGCGGCCCGGGATTTTTTAAACCCGGTGGTGGAAGAGTTTGCCAGGTTATTGGAGGTAACACCAATCTGGGTATCCTGGGCCATCATTCCCGTAGCTGCCGACCAAAGTGCACGTATCATAAATTGACTCCTTTATGCGAACTGCCCGACTTCATTAATTGCTTTTTGATCAATTTCATCAAATGTCTTCATGGACTTGGTGTAGGTTTCAAACATCCGCTGATAATCAATCATTTTGGCCATTTCCTCTACGACCTGAACATTGGCCTGCTCCAGGGATCCGGCTTCAACCCTGACAATATCAAGGGCAAGCTCATCGGCGGTGTCTCCTGTATAAACAAAGAGGTTGTCTCCGGTTTTCTCAAGTGCTTCCATGTTTTCAAAGGTGACCACATCCAGGGTATCCAAAAGCGCATTATCTAAAAAAATTTCGCCGTATTCATTAATATTGACACTGGTATTGGGATCCACCGTATCCATAAAAATGGCTCCGCCCTGGCCCATGACCGGGTTACCGCTTTTATCCACAAGAATGCCTTCACTGCTCAAGGAAAAATTGCCGTTCCGTGTGTATTTGATGCCGTCCGGGGTTTCCACTTTAAAAAGACCCTGGGGGCCCAATGCCACATCCAGGGGGTTGTCTGTTCTGATCACATTCCCCTGGGAAAAATCCTGGTCCACCCGGGCTTTAAATGCTTTGTCAAAACTGACGAAATCTTTTTTAAACCCAATGGTGGATGCGTTGGCCAGATTATTGGAAACGGCTTCAAGTTTTCGTTCCTGCCTTAACCCGCCCTGGGTCGGCCGCGTCATTTCAAGAATCATAGGCAGTTTTCTCCTTTGCGTGGTTGCCGGTGTACCTGCGGCATTGATTGATAGTGTTGCTTATATTCAAATTGCATGCAAATGGAATGCCATGCTTTTTTTATCATAGCGCTTAGCCCTTGCCCTCGCTCTTTTGAGAGAGATTCTTTTGCAACCTTGGGGGATAATTAGAGAAAAACGGTCCGGTTTTGAAAGTAATCTGCCAAAAGTCCGACATCCGAGACCGTCTAATTTGACGCACCCAGAAATTTTTTCCCACCATTGTGGGGCCGGTTTTAAAAATTCAATAAAGGGAACACTGGGGAATCCAATCCAGGGGCAATAAGAATTCCCTTGCATCCTGACCCGTTTAGGTATAAAGCAAAAATCGCATCCTTTGCGGACGTAAGAAAAAATAAGAAGGGGATTTATGAGCAACGACGGCTATTACACTGACCTGGAGCATCTCTCTTTCCATCATTCCGGCGGCATGGAGACTTTACAAACCGTGCCTGCTCAACATCTGTCCGGTCTGGAGAAAACCCGGATGAAGCATGCACAGCTGGCATTTAAAGATTATTTTTGCCCGTTTTGCGGTGAAGTATTATTCCGGGGCAAGGTCCGGGATTTCAAAATGGCCTGCCATAACTGTAACCGGCTTGTTGACAGTAAAAAGCTTGAAGCGTCATGATGTTGGACCCTATCAGGACCTCTTTTTAGGGCTGTCTGCATTGGCCCCATAAACAAACGCAAGAAGTTCGGCCACGGCCACATAGATTTCGGACGGGATCTCCTGGCTGATGTCCAGGGATGCCAGAACCTCCACCAGGTCCGGGTCATCCTTTACCGGCACCCCATGCTCAAGGGCCAGGGCAATGATATTTTCAGCCACCTTCCCCTGGCCTTTGGCCGTTACCGTTGGCGCGGCGTCCTTGAGTTTATCATATTTCAGGGCAACCGCTTGTTTTCGTTTATTGTATTTGGGTGCCATATTTAAACCACAATGTTGAGACCTTGTATGTCATCCGGTGTTTTCATGGAAAACATCAAGCTGGTGGGCGCAATTTGTTCCGGCCGGGCGACCCGGCAGTCTATGTTCCCTGCTTGATATCCGATTTCTGACAGGCGTTGTTTTAGCTGTGAGACCTTTGGGGCAAGGTAATCACGGGTTTCCCGATTTTCCAGTAAAAATCGGCCGGTAATGGTTTTCTCCAGAATGGAGAAATCGGCCCGTAAAGGTCCAAGGGCCGTCATATTCAATAAAAAAGAGATGCTGCGTATTTTTTTTGTATTTGCCGGGCCTGTTTTTCCAATGTCCAGCATGATCTGTCCGAAATCAAAACCATCCTCCCGCCAGACAGGGAACGGCAGCAGAAATCGTGCGCCGTCCTGATTTTGTCCGCCGTCCCCGGATTTGACATTTAACTGGGCAAAATTGTCCAGCGCATCTGCTATATGTTTTAGTTCCGTGCCCTTGACCGGGTCGTTTTCCATTCCGGCAAGGGATAAAACGGCGGCTTTCAGATCCTGGCCCGCCAGTTGTTTGATATCCTGAACAACCTTTTTTTTATCCTGGGCATTTCCAAGCCCGTCTGCCAGTTTTTTTTCAAAGCGTAAGCCCATATTTTCTATGATCTTAGGTAAAAAATGCTCATCCCGAACATCGGATTTCAGGGAAAGTGTCATCAGGATATCATTGAGAAGAGGTTCTCTGAATTGGCTGAGCGCCCCCAAGCCCAGAAAAATTTTTGCAGGGGAAAAGGATTGAGACGCATTGCCCTGAAACGGCTTTTCGCGTGCAGGAAGCGGGGATGAACCCGGTGCGTCAGATACCGGTCTGCCAATATTCACGGCCGGTCCTGTCGGTTTGCCGGGCGTTGTCTCAGGCGGATTGGGATGCGGCTTCAGCACAATACCATCCTGGGAACGGACGACCTTCATGGGGATATCCATGCCCCGGGCCAAGGGCAGTTGGGTGGAAACCGTCAGTTTTTGCCCTTCCACAAGTAATTGGACCCGGTTTTGGGCGGTAACATCAACAACTTTTGCATCGACTGTTCTGCCGGGTTTTATACCTGATCCCGGTAATGGCGTAGACTGCTGTTTTACGGGGAGTATTTTAAGAGCGGCATCCGTTCCAGGCGAAGAAGGGGTCAGGGAAGAAGGCAAGTTCGTGGAGGGAACCGGTTTGAGAACCGGACCGTCCGGGGTGGCAACAGAAAGCAACGTCAGTGCCATGCCCGGCTTTAACGGCAGTGACGTTGACACCTCAATTTTTTGACCGGCGGGCAAGGCGCTCCCTTGGGAATTTGAAGAAAATGATGCGGTTTGTGCGTTTGTTTGCCTGCCGTTTGTCCGTTGCTGGGTCGGGCTTTGAACAAGCTTACCCGGCCCGGAAGGGTGTGTTGTTTTCCCAGATAAAAGCAGTTGAACAAGATTTTCAGGTTTAACATCAAGTACCTTTGCATCGACAATCCGGCCCGGCTTTAAATTGATGGGATCCAACTGGCCGGATTGATTTTGCTTGCCGCTGATAATTTTCAGGGCTGCAATGGGGAGGCTGGGAATCATCTGGATTTCTCCATTGCAATAAATTTTTCCTTGAGGTCAATGACAAGCGCAACCTCCCCTTTGGGTATGGAAAGCCTTTCTGCAATGGTGTCAACATCCATTTTTTGATAGTAAAGATCCAAGATCCGCTGTTGTTGATCAAGAACATCGGTCTCTTTGTGAAATAAGGCCGTTCCCCCTTTGGTCTGGGGGGCAAGCAGGGAATTATGCTGATTTTCGAGCTGGCTGAACAGGGTGTTGGCCCGGGACAACAGGAGGTTGATACTGATGATTTTGGAATCCAGGGATTTATCAAGCTTGCGGGTCAGCGTCTGTTTTTCCTTTACCAGGCGCTCAAATTCCACAGCCGCTTCTTTTGAGGCTTCCAGAATGGGTTCGATCATCTCGGCGGTTTCCGCCAGGACCTCTTGGGCCACCACCTGGGCTTTTTCGCGGGTTTGGGCAACAATTTCCCCAAGGTCGTTTTCCTGATCTGGACTCGGACTGCGTTGGAGGCGGTTGGCCCGCCGGATAAAAAGAAACAGCAGGAAGATTAAAAAAAAATCAATGATCAGGGAAAGGACAACAAGAAACTCCGTGGGACCCTTCAGCATCATGCCGTGATATCTAAAAGCCGCCCCGGTCCATCCGGGTCTGGCGGCAGTTCCGCTTGAGGGTTTTCTTTTTTTGCACGTTTGGCTTTACGGGCTTTTTCCTTTTCTTTCTTCTCTTTTTCTTTTTTTTCTTTTAAGGAGAGGGCTTCTTCGCTCTCCTGGACAGTTGTGTTCTCCTCAACCTGTTGGGTTTGGTGCAGTATCGCAGCCTGATCCGGATCAGGTTTGGGAGACTGGATCTGCTGGCTCAGATCCTGGGCAATACCGGATTGCTGAAAAATCTGGTTATGTCCATGAACTGTGGTCATCTGTTACCTGCATTATGTTGCTTTAAAAGATTTGAAACTGATCTTGTCTATGTATTGGGGCGGCAGCACCTTTTTCAATGAGGCTTCCACACCCCACAGCAGATCAGCTTCGGTCACCTCATTGTTCTTTTCCGATACCAGCCGGGTCTGGATAGCGCCGTAAATTACATCCCGGTAAAAGGCGAGATTACTGTTTATTTCATCATAAGCCCTTTGGTCTGAATAATCAATAGATACATCCGCAGACACATAGGTCATGGTTTGGCTTTGATCGGATGCCAGGATGATAAAGTCCGTTAATAAAATTGTGCCTGATCTGCGGCTGGGCGGCAGGGCCGGCATGGTTCCGGGCCCGTCTGCCTGGCCGTCCCGGATAAGATCAATTTCCGTCAAGGAGGCGGTTTGTCTTTCCGGCAGCGGTGCTTCAGGTTCACTTGAGAAAAACAAAAAATAACTTAAGGGGATGGATATGCCCATAACCAGCAGGACGGATGCGGCAGCAAGTACAATTTTTGATTTGAGAAGGGCTTTGATTTTTCCCTCTTTAGGCGCTTCTGTTCCGTCCGAAATTTCTGCGTCTTCAATGCCCTCCAGCACCACCTGGTCCGAGTCGGTTTCCAGGTCATCTAACTCGTCCTCCAGGTCTGATATATCGTCTTCTCCGTCAATATCGCCGAGTACGTCTTCATCTTCCTGATCTGCGGCCATGAGCAGGGTGTTGATGTCGTCCTGGGATATGAGGATATCTTCATCTTCATCCAGAAATTCGTCCTGTTCATCGGACTGCTGGAGGAGGGCGTCAATATCTTCCTGGGTGACATCATCTTCCTGTACTGCATCATCCACCCCGTCGTCATCCATTTCCAGTGCCTGATCCACCTCGTCCGGTGGAATATCCTCTTCTTCGTCTACGGCCTCGGTTTCAAGGGTTTCGGCACCCACTGCAGCAACCTCAGGCGCCGGAAGGCCGGCTTCAATCAGGGCGTCCATGGCTTCCTGGGTGAGCATACAATCGGCCACATCTGCGGCCTGATCTTCCTCTATGGGTGCATCCAGGGGATCATCGCCCTGATCCGATGCCGCCATGGCCGGCGCATCATCAACGTCCGGACCGCTGTCTAAGGGGTCGTCTTCCATGGTTGGTTCGGCCGCATCGTCCTGGTTTGATTCCGCTTCCAAGGCTTCAGGTGCGGCTTCTGCATCAAGCTCAGGATCGGCGCCCCCATTTTCCTGGGTCTCCCCACTTATAGCGCCTTGTATATCTTCCAGTGAGATAAATTCGTCATCATCGTCATCACCGTCATCCGGATCCGGGCCGTTGAGCAGGCCGTCTATGTCATCCTGGGACAGTTCGCCAAGGTCCTCTTCTTCGGCATCGGAATCGGCCCCATCCGGGTCGGGCCCGTTGAGCATGCTGTCGATATCATCCTGGGATAATTCACCGGCCTCATCTGCTTCGTCGCTCTCCTCATCATCCGGGGGATCGTCCGACATCAAGCTGTCAATATCGTCCTGGGACAGTTCTCCGGCGTCCTCTTCTCCGGCGTCTGAATCGGCTTCGTCCGGGTCGGGCCCGTTGAGCAGGCTGTCGATATCATCCTGGGATAATTCTCCTGCCTCATCCGCTTCGGTGTCGTCCTCGTCATCCGAGGCATTGTCCGTCATCAAGCTGTCGATGTCGTCCTGGGACAGTTCGCCGGCCTCCTCGTCGCCGGCATCGTCATCTTCCGGGGAGATGTCCAGCAGTTTATCGATATCATCTTGGGAAATTAGATCGTCTTCTTCTTCCAAAATCGGGTCTGACATAACTCCCCCTAAAATCTAAAAAATAAACGCGACTAACATTACACTTAACGATTGTAATCTGCTTAACCTAAACCGTAAATATATTAAGCAAATACCGGGCCAATTAAATTAAATTATGTGCCGTAGCTATCCAGGCCGGCTTGCAGTTTCACCAGGATCGCCGTATGGATCTGGCAGATCCGGGATTCCGTCAACGATAAAACTTCGCCGATTTCTTTCAAGGTCAGCTCGTCATAATAGTACAGGGAGACAACAATCTGTTCTTTTTCCGTCAATTTTTTGATGGCCTCCACCAGAACGGATTTCAGTTCGGCCCGGTAGAAATCGTCTTCGGGATTCTGCTCCCCTCTCAGCCCTGCCTGGAAACGGGTCTGGGAGGATATCTCATTGGTTTTCGTCTTGATGAAATCATCCAGACTGAGGACCGCGGCCCCGTGGATATCAGTCAGCATATTCTGGTAGGTTTCCAGGTCCACGCCCAGCACCTCACATATTTCATCGTCATCGGCCGGCCGCCCCTTCTCATCCTCAATGGTTTTTGCCGCCCGGGAGATATCCTGGATTTTTTTTCGCATGGATCGTGAATAGGTGTCCATACTGCGCAGTTCATCCAGAATGGCTCCTTTGATGCGGTACCTTGCATAGGTCTCAAGGCTGACATGTTTACTTGGATCAAATTTGTCCACCGCATCAATGAGCCCCAAAGACCCCGCCGACATCAGTTCGTCAAAAAGCACACTTGCGGGCAGCCGCATGGCAAACCGGGAAGCGATGTACCGGACCAGATACGAGTAATTGACAATGCTCTCCTGCCGCCATGCTTCCCATGCCGCCTGATTTTTTCTATCAGGGTATTTCATGGAATTTTTATTGCTTGCTTTTGTCATCAAACTCCCCAACCGTTCATTGGGCCGCTGCAAATACCCGGTTCATAAAAAAGGTCAGATTCCCCTGGTTCTGGTTTGTCCTGCCGTCATTGAGCAGATGTTTGGCAAGATCGGACATGGCATCGCCTGCAGGGCTGTATTTTACTAAGTCCAAAAGGATGCTACGGTTTCGAACCGCCTTTTGCAGGGCCGGATCAAAGGGGATGTACCCGCAGTATTCCAGAACCACGTTCTTTAAAAATTTATCCAGGGCATTGCTTAAAGAGCCGTAAACTTTTTTGGCCCCGGCCCTGGTGTCCGCCATGTTCACCACCAGTTTAAAATGTTTTATGCCGTACTCCTGGGACATCACTTTCATCAGGGCATAGGCATCGGTAATGGAGGTGGGTTCCGTGGTGGCCACCACCAGGCACTGGTCGGCGGATGCGTTAAAATAGAGCACATTGGAGGAAATACCTGCCCCGGTATCCAGCAAAATAATGTCCGCCATATCGGAAAACGCCTCAAACTCCGACAGCAGGGTCAGTTTCTCCCCTTCGCTGAACCGGGTCAAATCGGCAAACCCGGAACCGCCGGGGAGAATTCTGATACCGTGATCCGTTTTTACCATCACCTGGGACAATGTTTTTTCCCCGGATACCAGATGGCGGAAGTTGTATTTGGGTCTCAGGTTAAAAACGATGTCAATATTTGCCAATCCCACATCCGCATCTATGATCACCACCCGTTTTCCAAGCCGTGTCATGGCCACGGCCAGGTTTCCCACAATATTGGTTTTGCCCACCCCTCCCTTGCCGCTGGTCACCGCAATGACCCGGGGGTAAGAACGTCCATTGGAATTTGTATTTCGTTCCTGTTTTTGCATCGCGTTTGTCCTGGCCATCTGCCGCAGTCCTTTTGCCTGATCCACCTAATCTCCTTTGGGCTCTTGTTTTAAAATTATCTTCAAAAGCTCATGGTTGTCCGGAATAATCAAATCCTCGGGCACCTTCTGGCCGTTGGTCACCAGTGATATCGGCAGGTCATGGCCTGCCACCTGGTCAAGAATTTTACCGCATCTTTTTGTTTCATCGGTCTTTGTAAATACATAGGTGTCTGGATTAAATACGGAAAAAGCAGATGCCGCTTCTTTCATATTAATCAATTCAGAGGTAACACTCAAGGTTAAATGAACGCTGATCTGGAAATCGTTTCTGATCAGCTCAAGGATTTCGTCAATTTTTTCCTTGTCATAGTGGCTGTGCCCGGCCGTATCAATGAGCACCATATCCATGGCTTTCATCCGCTCCAGGGCCCGTGCCAGATCCTTACGTGAAAAGGCCGGTATACACACAAGCCCCATGATGCCGGCATAGGCTTTGAGCTGCTCAAAGGCCCCGATTCTGTAATTGTCTATGGAGACCAGCCCCACTTTCATTTTTCGGGTAAAGCTTAAGAATGCCGCAAGCTTGGCAATGGTGGTGGTTTTTCCCACGCCGGTCGGGCCCACAAAGGCCGCCACCTGGGGAAGTTCCGACGCATTTTGCCGGGTGAAGAAATCCTTGGTGCGAAATTGATCCAGGCACAGTTCCATCACATTTTTTTTCAACGCCTTCATCTGGGAAACTTTATCAAGGTCTTTGGTCAGATCTGCCGAGGCTCTTTGCACAATATCCGCCGCCAGTCGTTCACTGATACCGCAGCGAAGCAGGGAGGCCAGCACACCCACGGATTCAAAATGGTTGCATAGGATAGCGTGCATCCCGGAGCCGAAACCTGCCACCGAAAGGATGTCCTTGATCTCCGAAAGATCGGATTTCAGGGCGTCCACATCCTGGGGAACAGGTGTTTGGGGGGGGGCATCTTCGGATGACGGCATGGCGGCCTCAACCTCGAACATGGTTTTACCGTAGGGATCTTTGGGTGATTTGGGCACCTTTCGGGTGGAAAGGATCATGGCATCGGGTCCCAGTTCCTCCTTGACGCCGGCAAGGGCCGCCTGGATATTTGGCGCTCTGAAAATTTTTTTATCCATTCTTTAAACTCACCTTTCCCACAGCCTGGAGATTGATATCATCCACGATCTCCGCATGGGAGACCACAAATACGTTGGGAAGGGACGGCTCAATGAGCCGGCGGACATGACGGCGCAATGTGGGCGAGGTCATGAGCACCGGCTGGGTGTTCAATGTGATGAGCTTTTCCACCTGTTTGGATACGGCGCCGACAAATTCAGTGATCAGGACGGGTTCCAAGGCCAGATAGGCCCCATGGTCGGTCCGTTTAATGTTCTTTGTTAAAATTTCTTCAAGCCTGCGGTCCAAGGTCATGACCTGAAGCTTTTTGCCCGGCTGCAAGTAGGGCGCGAGCATCCCCTTGGCCACCCGCTGGCGCACATATTCGGTCAACAGGTCCGGGTCCTTGCCCGCCGGGGCAAAGTCCGCCAGGGTTTCCACGATGGTCAGCAGATCCCGGATGGAGATACGTTCCCGCAACAGATTCTGGAGCACCTTCTGGACCGCGCCGACACTCAACAGATTGGGCACCAGCTCCTCGACCACCTTGGGGCTGGTTTTTGCCAGGTTGTCCAGAAGATGCTGGACATCCTGGCGGCTCAGCAGATTGTGGGCATTGTTTCTGATGATTTCCGTCAGGTGGGTGGCGATTACCGTGGAGTTGTCCACCACCGTGTATCCGGCAAACTTGGCCTCCTCTTCCCGGGACATGGGAATCCACAGGGCCGGCAGGTTAAAAGCCGGTTCCACCGTATCAATGCCGTCAATTTCTTTGGCGGCGCCCCCCGGATCCATGGCCAGGTAGTGGTTGACCATGAGTTCTGCACCGGCCGCCTCAACTCCCTTGATCATAAGGCGGTACTGGGCCGGCGTTAAATTCAGGTTGTCCCGGATGTGGATGGGCGGTACGATGATACCCATCTCCGTGGCAAACTGCCGGCGAATGGCCTTGATTCGCCCGAGAAGCGTGCCGTCCTGCTGCTTGTCCACCAGGGGAATCAGGCCATACCCCACTTCCAGTTCCATGGTATCCAGACGCAGCAGGTGGTCCACGTCCTCGGGTTTCCCGGGCGTCTCTTCCTGGGCCTGGGTCTGGGCCTTTTCAATTTCCTGCTGTTGTTCTTCGGCTTTTTTCTCTTCCTGGCCGAAAAAATACCAGGCAACGGTTCCCATGGTAATGCCCAATGTCATGAAGGGGATGGTGGGAAGCCCCGGGATGGCGCCCATGAGAAAAACAATGACCCCACCGACCATGACCGGGGTGGAGCTGGAAAACAGATGTTTGGCAAATTCCTGTCCCATCTTATTTTCCGCACCGGACCGGGAGACCAGAAGACCTGCAGCCGCAGAAATCAAAAGTGCCGGAATCTGGGAGACAAGGCCGTCCCCAACGGTGAGCAACGTGTAATTGGTTAACGCTTCGGCAAGGGGCATCCCCTGCTGTACCACACCGATGACAAAGCCTGCACCGATATTGATCAAGGTGATGATAATACCGGCAATGGCGTCACCCCGGACAAATTTGGAGGCACCGTCCATGGCACCGTGGAATTCCGATTCTCTGGCAATGGCGGCCCGCCGTTCCCCGGCCTCAAGTTCGTCGATCATACCGGCATTGAGGTCCGCATCAATGGCCATCTGTTTGCCGGGCATTGCATCCAGGGTAAACCGGGCGGCCACCTCTGCAATACGCCCGGCACCCTTGGTGATGACCATGAAATTGATGAGCACCAGAATAATGAAAATAATCAGCCCCACCACATAGTTGCCGCCCACCACAAAGGCACCGAAAGACATGATGATCGCCCCGGCCGCTTCGGGTCCTTCGCTGCCGTGCAGAAGAATCAGCCGGGTGGATGCCACATTCAACGAAAGTCTGAACAGGGTGAGCACCAGAAGCAGGGTGGGAAAAATATTGAAATCAAGGGGTTTTTGGGTATACATGGTGGTGATCAGCACCACAATCCCCAGGGAAATATTCAACGCCAGAAAAAAATCCAGGATAATGGGGTGCAACGGCAGAATCATTGCCATTAGAATACCGATAAAGGCCACAACCATCAGAATGTCTGATGATTCTTTTTTCATTGTGCCCCATATCCCGACGCTTTCCGTCGCCATATATCCTCCTATTCTGATGGACGCTTGACATCTGGTGCCAAAAAATTGACTATGTTGTGCCTAATTGTTCTTAAGCCCGTAAACATAGGCAAGCAGTTCCGCCACAGCCTGGTAATATTCAAGCGGCACCTGGTCGCCAATATCTACTACTCTATACAAATTTCGGGCCAAAGGCTTATCTTCCACGATGGGGACATCATTTTCCAGGGCAATCCTTTTGATGTTTTCGGCCACGGCCCCCGCCCCCTTGGCCACAACGCCCGGGGCATCCATCTTTTCTTTGTCATACTGCAATGCCACAGCAAGGTGGGTCGGGTTGGTCACCACCACATCCGCCTGGGGCACGGCCGCCATCATTCTTTTTCTGGCCGCCGCCATCTGAAGCTGGCGAATTTTGGATTTAACCGCCGGATCTCCCTCGGTTTGCTTTCGTTCATCCTTGACCTCTTTTTTGGTCATTTTCTGGTCTTCTAAAAATTTCCATTTCTGGAACGTATAATCAAGTATGGCAACCAAAATCATGACAATGCAGACTTTTATAAAAATCCAGAACGATTTAACAAAAAGAAAAAGAAGAATCTGGGCGATGGAGTTATCGTACAGGGTCAGTACCTCGGAGAGGTCACCCCGTGTGGCCAGATAGCATACCAGTGAGATCACGGTAAGCTTGGCCAGGGATTTTAAAAATTCGACGATGGCCGAGGACGAAAATTTCGATTTGAATCCGCTGATGGGATTTAGTTTGCTTAATTTGGGTTCCAGGGTCTGCCAGGATATGTGGAATCCAACCTGTGCTATATTGGAAATAACCGCCGCAATCATTACGGCTGAAAATACGGGCAGACACATCAAAAATATCTTTTTGGCGTGATAAATCAGCATGACCGTCAGGTCCGCCGGGTTCAGTTCCGGTACCCGGGTGAACATAAAGTTATAACGAAAGACTTCCACGCAGTTCTGGTAGAAAAAAGATGCCGTGACATATAACGCCGTAACACCAGCCAATACGATAACCACCGAAGGGATCTCCTGGCTTTTGGCAACCTGGCCTTGTTCCCTTGCCTTATTGAGTTTTCTCCCCGACGCGTCTTCGGTCTTCTCGCCTCCGCCTTCCGGATCTTCGGCCATATCTTATCCTCCGCCCATATAAAACAACAGTGCCAGAAATAATTTTCTGCACGGTTCCAGGTAATTTCGGGTAACGATGGCGATGATGGGCAGGGTCATGGAAAAAAAAATCAGACCCACGGCGATTTTCACCGGGAACGCCACAATCATCACATTGGTCTGGGGTGAAAATTTTGCAATCAATCCAAAACCGGTGTTGACAAATGTCAGTGCGGCAATGACCGGGGCACCGACTTTCATGGCCGTCACAAACAAGCCGGCCCCCACATCCAAAAGCTTTGGCGTGAGTGCCGAATGCATCACAAATCCACCTATGGGCACCAGGTCAAAGCTGTCAACCATGGACATAATAACAATATGGTGGCCGTTGATTATCAAAAAAACGATCAGACTTACCCAGTAACCGATCTGGTCCATAATAGAGACGTTTTCACCGCTTTGGGGGTCCATGACATTGATCATGGCAAATCCGATCTGAAAGCCGATGACCTGGCCGGCCATCTGGATGCCGGCGAAAAAAATTCTCAGGCAAAGGCCGAGGGCCAAGCCCACCAGAATTTCCGCGCCCAGCATCAGGCCAAAAGTGGGGACATCCTCCGGGAAACGGGCCGGATCAACAGGCACCACCGTATAAAACAGCAGGGTTAAGACCAGGGCAAGGGCCATTTTCAATCTGTTGAGAATGATATTGGACCCAAAAATAGGAAACAAAAATAAAAATACGGACACCCGTGCCAGAACCAGCATAAAGGTCCTGAAGCGAATGGGATCAAGGAGATCAAGCAGTTCCAACGCTGTTTCCCCCTAATTTGTACCTATACGAAACTTCGTGTTTGGGCAGCTCATCAGAGGTGCGCATGGCTACAAAGTTACCCAGATGCAAGGCGCAAGCAAAGCTGAAACAGGAGCGTACTTTCTTAGGTGAGGCCCGATCTCATAATTTGGCAGCTTTGTGCAGCAACGCCGCAGGTGGGTGGCTTTTCGTCCAAACACTAATTCACCTGATATACATCGGTATATTGTTGATAACATTGGTTGTAAAGGCCATCAGCTTTTCCAGCATCCACGGTGCGGCAAACAAAAGCCCGATAAAAACGGCAAGGATCTTGGGCACAAAGGTCAGGGTCATCTCCTGGATCTGGGTCACCGCCTGGAACACACTGATGGTCAGACCCGCAACCAGGCCCAACCCCAGCATGGGCATGGCCAACAGGATGGTCAGGGTAATGGCTTGTTTGGCAAATGCGATTACAAATTCAGGTGTCATTTTACACTCCAAAACTATTAATCATGGACCTTGCGATCAAATTCCAGCCGTCCACAAGGACAAAAAGCATTAGCTTGAACGGCAGGGAAATCATAACCGGCGGCAGCATCATCATCCCCATGGCCAGCAGCACCGACGCCACAACCATGTCAATGACAAGGAAGGGAACGTACAGAATAAAGCCGATGATAAATGCCGTTTTTATCTCGGAAATCACATAGGCCGGAATCAGGGTTAAAAGCGATACATCCTCCCGGGTGTCGGGTTTTTTCACGTCAGCCTCTTTGACAAACAGGGCGATGTCGGCTTCCCGGGTGTTGAGCAGCATAAATTTTCGTATGGGCTTCTGGGCTTCGGTAAAGGCCGTTTCATAGGATATTTCGCGTTCAAGATAGGGGTTTAAGGCTTTGTCATATATTTCCAACGCCACGGGCTTGATAATAAAAAAAGTCATGAACAGCGAAAGCCCTACGATTACCTGATTGGGGGGGCTTGACTGGGTGCCCAGGGCCTGGCGCAAAAAATGAAACACCATGGTGATACGGGTAAACGGCGTCATCAGGATCAAAATCGCCGGTGCCAGGGAGATAATGGTTAACAAGGCGATGATTTCAAGAACAACGGCAACCTCTTCTGGCTCCTGGGCCGGGGTGACGTTCAGCTCCAGTGACGGAATCGGGAAGGTCACGGCATAAGCCGTATCCGCAACGGCTGCGATCATGACGGTTGTCAATAAGATAAGTCCTATGCAACTTGTCGGCCGGGCATATTTCATCATGATCGCTCTCCTTGACCGGACACGCTACCAGGATCGGAAGAGTCATTTGCGGGCCTTTTCTGCGGCGTGTTGCTTTTTAACAGGCTTTTTTTGAGAATGTTCTGAAATTTTTCGTTGATTGCCGGGCTGGGCGATGCCGCGGTCGATTCGGGCAAGGTATCAAAACGGGCTATAGGCGAAATGCCGGCAGGCGAAACTCCGATGAGAATCGATTCCTCCTGAACCGCCACCAGCACGAGTTTTTCTTTGGGCGAGAGGTGATGGACGGATAACACCTTTATCAATGCCGTTGGGCCGCTGTTGCCGAACCTGCCCGAGAATCTGCGAACAAGATAAAGGATGAGCAAAAAAATGAACAGAACGGCAAACAGCATACCAAAACTTTTGCCGAACTCCATCCACAAATTCGTATGCGTATTCATTGATCTTCCGCGGCCAGGGATTTGACGCGGTCAATGGGCGTGATCACATCGGTGAGACGCACGCCGAATTTCTCGTTGACCACCACAACTTCGCCCCTGGCAATGAGCTTGCGGTTGATATAAACCTCCAGGGGCTCTCCGGCCAGTTTGTTCAACTCAATAATGGAGCCCTGGGCCAGTTGCAAAAGATCGTTGACCAGCATTTTGGTCTTGCCCAGTTCCACGGAGAGTTCCAGCGGGATGTCCAGGATGAAGTCCAGTTCCCTTGCGCTATGCTCCTCGCTGTGTTCAGCTTCTTCTTCCATCTCTTGGTCATTTATGGTGCCGTTTTCGTCAACCATGTTACCCCTCACAGTCGGTTACAATTTTATCGTTGATTTTAAATGCCTGAAATCCCCGCTGAACCCCAATGAACCCTGTCAGTTTCACAAGCCCTCCCACAAAACAGGATAAAGGATCAGACGCGTCGTTATCCAGTTGGATGACATCTCCGGGCTGCATATACAAAAGCCGTTCTCCGGTAATCTCTGTTTTGCCCAGAAGAATTTTTAAATCGACCTCGGAGTTGAGAATGACCTCTTGGATCATCCGTCGCCAGTTATAATCCACCTCTTCAATTTCCGCCTGGACACCCGAGGAGAGTTTATGGCGCATAGGTTCGATCATGGAATAGGGATAACAGACCACAAGGTTGCCTGCGGCCTGCTCCAGTTCTATTTCAAAGCGGGTGACAATAACAAGGTCCGTGGGCAGAACAATGGCCGTGAACTGCGGGTTCATTTCCGAACGGATCAAGGATGCCTTGACCGGCTCTATGGGGGCCCAGGAAGCTTCAATATTTTTGAGAACCGCCACCACCGCCTTTTTGATCATTACCTCTTCAATGGTGGTGAATTCCCGGCCCTCAACCCTTGCCTTTCCCAAAGCTTCTCCGCCGAAAAACGTATCAATGAGGTTATAAACCAGCTGGCTTTCAAACACCACCAGTCCATGCCCCCTTAGCGGCTCCATCCTGAATACGTGAAGACTTGTGGGCACCGGAAGGCTGCGGACAAATTCAGAAAACTTCAAGGTGTCAAAGGGGTTGGCAGAGACATCCACATTGGTTTGAAGCAACGAAGACAATGTGGCCCGAACTTCCCTGGACAGGCGTTCATTGATGACATCAAAGGTGGGCATTCGTGCCCTGACCACCTTGTCCTGACTGGTGAAATCATAGGCAATGACACCCCCGATCGCCTCCTCGGCGATCTCCGGTATATCGCTTTCAGTTTCTACTTCTCCGGAATCAAGTCCGTCTAATAGACTGTCAACTTCGTCCTGGGATAGTATTTCGCTCATGGCACCATCACTGCATTATAAAATTAGTAAAATAAATATGCCTTATGGCAACTTTGGGAAATATCTGGTTTATTCGGCCCAGAAGCGCAAATTTGAGTTTAAGTTTTCCCTGGGGGGTTCGCAGTGCCATCCAACTCATTTGCCGCACCTGGGTTTCAATTATTTTTCTGATCCTGGGCTCCATGGCATACACCTGTCTTCGAAATTCCGGGTCCATCATTTCAAGGGCGATACCCAGGGATATAAATTGCATTTTTGAGTCTTGTTTTAAAAAAATCCGTTCAAAGGGTTCCAGCTGCACAATATCTTCAAATATGGCTTTGCTCTGGTCTTCCAGGGCGGCCTGGATGCTCTCTTCGGTCACGACATCTTCGCCGACCGGTTGTTCCGGAACCTCTTCTTCTTTGCCGCCGAGCAGAAAAAATAACACGCCGCCGATCACACCTAATAAGAAGAGAGCCAGCACGATAATGATGATCAGCTTTTTTTTCCCGGACAGCAGTTTGCCGATCAACCCTTTTTTGACAGGTTCTTGTTCTGAGTCCCCGTTTTCTTCGCCTGTGGATTCGATCAGTTCGTTGTCTTCTGTTTTTTCTTGCAGATCTTCAGTCACAACGCCTCCCAAAATAATCTGGTCGTTCGTTTGTCCAGCCGGCCTTTGCAGGCGGGAGTTGCGAATATTTTTGATAATTCAGGTTAAAAAGAACTACAGCAAGCCTTATGCCAGGCTGCGTTATTTTATTTTGATAGTATGAAAATAAAAATTATTTTTATATGAAAGAGCTCGATAACTTATTGAGTTCTTTCAACCTTCGTTGTGGGCTGTACCTCAGTGCTGATATGTCAAGTCAGCCCATGGCCGTTATAAGAAAGTCTTCAGTAAGTCACTGGATTCTTTCGACCTTTGTTTGTGTGTTTCGCCTGGGTGTTGACAGGCCGGGTCGGCCCATGACCATTAATGGAAAGAGTATAGGAAAGAAGAAAAATTTGCAAAATTATTTATTAGATTGGGACTAAAAAGCGTCACTTCCGCCATGGGCCTGTCAATGTTTTGACAGGCCCATGGCAGAATGATGCTTATGCAACAAAATGCAGGGAGCCGTTATCATTGATCGCCGTGGCCTGCATCGTTAAACTATCTGTCATATCGTTCTGGGCATCGTCATCGGAGCCTCGGGAGGCCTGCTTCTTTCCGGTTGACTGGTTCCGGGAACGCGCATCGGCCATGGACTGCTGAAAATCGCTGCTCATATCAACTTCAAAACTCTCAAGATTAATGCCCGATGAAGAGAGCATGGTTTTGATTTCATTGACATTGGCTGTCAGAATATCTTTTGCCGACTGGTGTTCGGTAATGATGCTGACCTTTACGGCATTGCCGTTGTGGTCAATGTTCATGAAGACCTTGCCTAACTCAGGGGGCTTGAGTTGCATTTGGATGGTGTTGTTGCCGGTATTGATTGACCGGACAATGCTTTTGCCCACCTGTCGGGTGACAAAGTCGGGCAGTGTGGAAAAGGCCTGTTGGGTACGCTGGGTGCCCGAAGCGCCCACCGTGGATGTGGCGGTTGATTTTTCCACACCGAACATAAGGTTCTGGGTGTCAGACCCCTTGGATGTTGTCTCCCCCGACAATGACGTGGCGCCATTCATTTTTTCCAGTGCTGCCCCATCGGCCTGGGCTGCTTTGATAGGCGCCCGGGAGGCCGATTCCTTGGTTGCGCCCCCTGCATCTGAGATATTGTTGGATAATTTAAGTAATCCGTCCGCATCGGTTGCGTCTGTTTGAACATCACCGGTCATTTTATTGGTGGCGGCCTGGCCTGCAGCAGTGGTTTTCGCACGCACTTCATTTGGGTTGACCTGATCCATGAACTGAACCTGGAATCGGGTTTCAATTTCCTTGGCCATGGCGTTTGAATTCGCGCTGATTGCTATGGCTGAATCAACGGTCTCTTCGCTGTCGTTCTGAATTGTCAATCCGGAAAAAAGCTGGTTCAGCAAACCGTGGCGGCCGGACCGGGTTGCCAGGGCATCAAAATCGTCTGTTGTAAAAATTTCTGCTACGGATTGTTCAGTCGGGTTGGATATATTGTTTTCTGTTAGGTCGCGCTTCCGGGCAAAGGCGTCAATGAGCGTGGCCAGGGTCAGCGGTGTGTCGTCGTCTTCAACAAAAGAATCGAGATCAAGCTGCTTTAAGAGGGTGGTATAGGCGTCGTCGTCACCCTCTGTCTGATAGGTCAGGCCGGAGTCTTCGGCGGCCTTTAAAATCTGCTTTAACTGTTCGATAAAATCGTCGAAATCAAATCCCCGGGTTCCTTCGGAGGCTTCATCCATCATTGCGGTGATTTGCTGCTCATCCACCCCCATCATTGATAAAAGGGACTTGATATACGGCAGGTCAGATGTGGGCATGAGTGTATCTGCCTGGGTGATGTCCTCTTCTTCGGCAAGGGGGAGTTCAAACAGATCCGCCATGAGATCGGACACGGAGATCAAGCCGGTGTTTTCTTCAAAGGTAAGGGTCAAGTCCGACATCAGTTCTTCAACGGACGCCGGGTCAAAACCTGCCTGAACAAGCAGATCGCCAAGTGCTTCAAGCCCGTTTTCATCCAGGGATAGATTGTCCAGATCGCCGTTGGAAAGGGATAACAGCAGATTTTTCAGCTCCGTAAGAAATTGGGTGCCGCCGCCGTTTTCCAGTGCGTCTTCAACATCTGAAACCTTTTGTTGGGCCGTGCGGACCACAATATTAGATTTTTCCACCGTGGTCATTTCAGTGTCCTGCTGCCCTGGTGAGAGATTGGGCTTTTGTTCATCGGTAATGGGTGAGCCCTCGGTCTGGACGCTGCCACCCTCTGGAAGGCTGGCGTTCGTGTCTTCCACAGCAACGTTCTCCTGGTTTGTATTTTCCATGCTGGATTTCTGCTGCATGGTTTTTTCCAGCTGCCCTTGAAATGCAGAGACGGCATTGTCTGTGGCGGCGGTGTCACTGCCGGTTGCACCCATGAGGGCGGTTGGAGAACTTTCCGTCAATAACGCATTGATGCCTGAAGTATTGGATAGCATGGGTCACCTTTAATTTATTGGCCTTTTTCATCCGTTTCAGTGTCAAAAAAAGCAACCATCATGCCAATTCATATGGATGTGATAAATAATTAATATTTTCAATTTGTTATGGTTTTTGCGGGTGGGCGAAAAATTGAGCGTATGATAGCGGGCAGGGCAGGAATTTCCCATAAAAATAGACGATAAGGGAAAGAATTACCTGTTACCCCGCCATCTGCCCCGGCGGTTCCGGGGCAGATGGCGGGTGAGGTATTAGAGACTAAATTTGGGGTACGGGATATCCGTCAATGCTGATACCCCTGGACGCTTCCACATCCTGGGCGGACATGACAATATCCTGGAGTTCGCCTGCCATATATTTTTCATACCCGGCAAGGTCCATGAGGCCGTGGCCGGAGAGGTTGAAAATAATGGTTTTCTCCTTGCCCTCCTCTTTTGCCTGCCTGGCGGATCGGATGGCACAGGCCACGGCATGACAGGTTTCAGGGGCCACAACCAGACCTTCGGTGCGGGCAAACATCACACCGGCCTCATAACATTCCAGCTGTTTGATGGCCATGGGGCTCATCAGACCGGCTTCAACGGCGTGGGAAACCAGGGGGGCCATGCCGTGGTACCTGAGCCCGCCGGCATGGATGGGGGCAGGGATGAATTTATGCCCCAACGAGTGCATGGGCAGCATGGGGGTCATCTGGGCCACATCCCCGAAGTCATAGGAGAACGGGGTTGCCGTAAGCGTCGGGCAGGATGCCGGCTCCACGGGAATGATCTCAATGTCGTCCCCGTTGATTTTATCCAAAACAAAGGGGAAGGCCAGGCCGGCAAAGTTGGACCCGCCGCCGGCACAGCCAATCACCGTATCTACTTTTTTTATGCCGAATTTGTCCAGCTGCTTTTTGGCTTCCAGGCCGATAATGGTCTGGTGGAGCATAACGTGGTTGAGCACGGACCCTAGCGCGTAGCGGGTGCCTCCGGTCTCGTCACTGACGGCCGCTTCAATGGCCTCTGAAATGGCAATGCCCAGGGACCCCGGCGTGTCCGGTATTTTTGCCAGGATATCCCGGCCCACCTGGGTTTCAGTGGACGGACTTGCAATGCATTCCCCGCCCCAGGTCTGCATGAGTGACTTTCTGAAGGGTTTTTGGTCAAAACTGATCCTGACCATGAACACCTTGCACTGCATACCCAGAAGGGCACAGGCGTGGGACAGGGCAGACCCCCACTGGCCGGCACCGGTTTCCGTGGTCAGACGCTTGATGCCGAACTCCTTATTGTACCAGGCCTGGGCCACGGCCGTATTGGGTTTATGGCTGCCGGCCGGGGAGACGCTTTCATTTTTATAGAAAATTTTTGCCGGTGTGCCCAGGGCCTTTTCCAGGTGTATTGCCCGGTGCAGCGGAGAGGGGCGCCACCGGTAGAGCAGATCCAGAATACCCTCTGGAATGTCGATCCAGCGTTCCTGGGACATCTCCTGTTCGATCAGATTCATGGGAAACACGGCCGCCAGCATATCCGGACTGATGGGCTTGCCGTCCTGTCCCAGGGGGGGATTAATGGTGCCGGGCAGGTCTGCTGCCAGGTTATACCATTGGCGGGGGATTTCATCTTCGGTTAAATAAATTTTGGTGGGCATATGATCCTGCTCCTTTTCCATTAAGGGTATATATATCAATTTGCCGAACGATTGTGTTTCTGTATAAAGAAACAAGCCAGACGTTTTTATAAGGAGAAACGGCATATGTCAAGAAAAGATATGACATTTCCCGTCCGGATTGTTTGTTGGGTTGCTAAATGGGGGAGATGGTTTGGGGCAGAATTGATTAAGGTGAGTTTGGCCGTGATCCGACAGGTGCAAAAAAACGAAAGGTACTTCCCTTTCCAGGTTCGCTTTCTACAGTAATGACACCATTGTTTATCTGGGCAATCCCCAGAACAACAGGTAAATCAAGTCCTCTTCCCGTGGTTTTGGTCGTAAAAAATGGATCGAATATTTTTTCGATATCCTGTTCCTCAATACCAGAACCTGTGTCGGCAACCTCTATACATGCATAATCTTTGTTTTCAGGCACCCAATCCACAGGAAATCGGTGTTTTTTAGGTATTTGGTCGGCGTTAACGGTTTTTAAACTAAAAAAAATTATCCCTTTTTTTTGATATGACTCTGCGGCATTGGTTACAAGGTTGGTGACAAGCTGCTGAATTTGATTCTCATTTCCGTGGATTATGGGGCCCTGATTTGGAAAATCCGTTTCCAGGACAATGTTGATCGGCAGTGAGGCCCTCAGAAGCGGCTTGGCCATGTTGCAGACTTTGCCCATATCCACCGGCATTTTTCCAGAGGTGTTTTTTCCAAGATAGGTCAGCATTAATCCATTGACTTTGGCCGCATTTTGAGCAACTTGCATGGCTTTCATTAGATTTTTCTGCGGAGATCTTTCTTTCTCAATTAATTTGATACCCAGCTCCAGATTTCCCATGATCGCCATGAGGTGATTGTTGAAGTGGTGAGAAATAGCACCTGCCATTCGGCTGAGGCTTTCCTGTTTTTTAAGGTGCCAATTTTGAATCCGCAGCGCCTCCATATCTTTTGTCGCTTTTTTTTGTTCGGTTATGTCATGAACAATGGAGTGCAGATATTTTTGTCCGTTCATCTCAACCCCGCTGCTGAATACCTCGACGTCACGTATGGAACCGTCTGCCAATCGGTGTTGAAATTCAAAATAAATACGTTCCTGATTTTTCGCATTGCCCATCAGTTTTTGAATGTCGCCAAGGGATTTTGTGTTGATTTGATCAATGCTCATTTGTGTCAGCGTGTCGCAAGGCCATCCATAAAATTCCTCTGCAGCCTTGTTGGCCGCTATGATCCGGCCTGTGCCGGGATCAATAATGAGTTTTACGGCAGCATGATTATCAAACAGATTGCGAAAGGCCTGTTCGCTTTTTCGAAGCACTTCTTCAGCCTTTTTTCGATCTGTGATATCCCGAACAACGGCAAGGATATGAGGTTTTCCGTTTTGATAGAAGATGTTTGAATTTATTTCAACGGGAAATATCTCACCTGATTTTTTAATGTGAAATGTTTCAAAAACCAACAGTTTTTTTTTGAGCAAATTTTTTCTGCAATCGGGTTTGGAATGCCCGATAACGTCCGCTTCAACGGTTATATCAGGTGCCGAAAGATTCATCATCTCATCATAGGTATACCCATATCGTTTACAGGCTATATCATTGACCTCAACGAAGGGTTTAAACCCATCTAATACCAGTGGGTGGACAAATATGGCGTCGTTGATGGAATTAAAAAAGGTTTTTGTTCTTTCCGATTGCAGCATAAGTTCTGCCTTGGCTGATTTTGCTTCGGTAATATCTGTCGTGATGTGAACATATTTTACGGCGTTACCCTTTGAATCGAGAATCGGGTCCACAGAGACCTCAAACCATCTGTCATTTATTTGAAGTTCAATGGATTCCTGCTGCAGACTTTGGGCGGCTTTGTCAAGCGGACACGCTGGGATAGGGCCGTCAATACCATGTACGATGTCCCAGCATTTTTTGCCGATGATGTCTGCCCTGCTTTGATTGAATAACTGTTCTGCAGCGCTGTTGGCTTTCAGGATACTGTGATTTTTATCAATAATCCAGACGGCCGACTTCATCGCGTTGAAAGCAGAATAAAATTCCTTTTCGGAATTCAATCTTTGGGCTGTCACCGCGGAGGCGCTAAATTTTTTAATTTTTTTAAATAATGATTTTAACAAAATATTTTAGGCCCCGGGAACATTTACGCGTTTTGCTGATGAATATTATGATGGGGCTTTAATTAAGCCCCGATCTTGCGTACGGGTTTAAAACATGAAAATACGAAATGTATAAATTTAACACAAAATCAATAAACGTGCCTAATCATATTTTTTGCTGAACCTAGTTTTTGATCAGGTCAAGGATGGATTCAATGTCGGCCACGGCTTTTTCACGGCTGACCTCCTGCCACCCCTGCTCCCGGATGCGGGTAAGCTCTTTGAGGAATTTTCCCAGGGACTGGGTGTACTTTGCCGAAAGTCCGAGACCGTCGGTCTCCCTGCCTTTAATTTCACCGCTTTCACGGCGCTGGGCCTGGACCTCGTTAAAGGCCTTATTAATGGATTTTTCCCCGGTCTGAACCTGCTCCTGAATATCCGGGCTGCCGTATTCCATGACCTTCCGGGCTTTGTCCACCTTTTGGGCGCTGATGCCCAGCTCCTTGGCCCGGATTTCGTTTTCGGCCTTGCGGGTGGTTTTTTGATCGCTATGATCTTTTTTGTGCACACTGTCCAGAATTGCCAGGCACTTTACAATGTCATCGTCGGACATATTGCGCCGGTTCCGCTGGGCATGAAAGCTGTAAAGCAGTGCGTCGTCCTCGTCCTCAAAGGATTTATACACCACCGGTACCTGATCCAGATTCATGTTTTTGGCGGCTGTAAATCGGGTGTGCCCGTCCACGAGTACATTTTCTTCTTTCCAGACCACCAGGGGAAATACCGGATCAAACCCATTGACCTCCATGTTCTGGCATATGGCAGCCAGGGTCTCCTCCTGGATGGGAAACAGTTTTTTAAAGGGTTGCCGGGTGGTTAAGGTGTCAGGGCTTACAAATGTTGTGTTTAATTCCATTATTTTTCCTGAATGTCGGTTTAAAAAATTGGGGGCTAATGCTAAAGGCCTAACTGCTCTTTGATGGTCTCAATCCCCATCTTTTCAACAAAACGCGAGGTCCTGCGTTTGGCAGGCGCTGTTTCACAGTAAAAGTTGAGAAATTTCCGGCAAAGTTCGAGGGCGCCTTGGGTGGACAATCCTTTTGCCAGCTCATCGGCGATTCTGGGTTTCATGCCGGAGTTGCCGCCCACAAACATGCGCCACCCTTTGGGCGTACCGATAAATCCTATGTCCCGCAGCCGCGATTCCGCGCAGCTGAATGTGCAGCCGGAAATGCCCAGTTTGATTTTGGCCGGTGTCGGCATCGTTCCATATTTTTCTTCAAGGGTCCGGGCAAGTCCTAAAGAGTCCTGTTGACCGAATTTACACCACTTGGTTCCGGGGCATGCCTGGACATAGTGGCCGCCGGTTCTGAACGGCATGGCATTGCACATATCGTGAATATTGTCTTGGGTCAAACCGTAAAAACCAATGCGCTGGCCCGAGGTCAGCTTGACCTCCGGCACCTCATAGGCTCTGATCAGTTCGGCCATTTTTTCCAGATCCCGGGCGCTTATTTTTCCGGAAGGCGGGGTGATACGGACGGCAAATGATTGACCGTCCCGCTGCAGGATTGCACCGGGCGGAAGGGGTTTTTTTTCTGGCATATATGGTCTCCGGGGATTTTGTTACAGGTTGATATTTTTAAATAGTTTGTTGAACGCTGTAGTATTTCGGTAAAAACTGCGAAGGAATATAATTAGGTATTTTTCAAATTCAAGGGTGCAGGTTTCGTTTGACAGTGTGCCAAAAGAAACCCGCACACCATCATGCGCTTTGTCCGGGGCACCGGCTTGAAAATATGAGTTGTTATGTATATAAATGAAAAAAACCGATACCCATAAAAGTGTTTGCACTCATGCCCCGACTCAGTTGTTTTTTCCAGTTCCTGCTTGTTTGTTCGATTGTGTTGTCTCCCATATCCGGAACAGCCCATCCCCATGTGTTCATTTCCCAGCACACAGGTTTTGTGTTTGATGATAAAGGCCTGGCCGGTTTCAGGGTGAACTGGACCTTTGACGAGATGTTTTCCGCCATGATCAGCGAGGATTTTGACTCGGACCATAACCAGGTTCTGGATGCTGCAGAAGTGGCGGTGATTAAGGAAAAAGCCTTTGGGTATATCGCTGCGTACAACTATTACATCCATGTCAGAATAGACGGTAAGCCCTTTGATGTGAAGTTTATTAAAACATTTAATGCCTGGCTTGATAACGGAATCATCTGTTATGAATTTTTTATACCCTGCCATGTTTCAGCCGTGGATACACCCAAGCAGGTGGTGTTGTCCCCCTATGATCCGGAATACTATTCCGATATCTATTTCCCGGATGAGACGCCTTTAAACATGGAGAACGCCGAGGCCTTTTCCACCAAAATAAAGACGGCCCGGGACCACGACACCCTGATCTATTATGATACGGTAAACCCCATGGCCATTTTTCTTTCGTTCAAACGAAAATAGATCATTGCGTCCGAACGAAAACCTGGAAATTTTGTTGAGTACAAGTTACCAGCGGGAGCTGATATATTCGTGTGCCTGGCTCATACCCAGGGGAATAGAAGATGCCCCGGCACGGATGTAGAATGCTTCTTTGCCCTGGTCTGTGACAAAAACAGGCCCGTCCGACGGCGATACACTTATCCTGCATACATCTTTTCCGGCCATGGCCTGAATATCGGACACAATGAATTTATGACTTTTGCCCCCCAGGCTTTTGGAAATCAGATCGGACAGCTTGAGCATAAATCCGTCCTGATTGGGTTTTCTCTGGAATGTTTTGTAATCCGGCTCAATACCCACAGGCTCTCCCGCATCGTTGATGCCGATGAACAATGTGCCGCCCCGGGTATTCATGAATGCGGACAAGGTTTTGATCACAACCGCTTCCAGGCGTTTATCAACCTTTTCTTCATTTATGTTCCAGCGAAGGGATGACTTGAATTCCACCGTGTCGTTTTCACCACTTGAAATGAGTTGTTCCCACTCCGACATATCAAAGGATGGCGCGGCCTGTTTCATCTTTTGAATTCTGGATTTTAGCCTGAAAACATAGATGCCGAAAATGATGCAGCCGGCCAGCAGCACAACAACCGTTCCTGCCAGCAGGCCCCGGTGCTGGAGAATAAAGGGTTTGGGGGCAATTCCCCATTTGTTGTACAGGGCCTGGACATCTTTTTGGGGCATGGCTGCCAGTCCCTTGTTAATTTTTTTCAGAAGCTCTTTATTGCCTTTGGCGACACCTGCCCTGAGTTTTTCAGTATATAATGTTTTTAAATTCTTAAACTCTTCCAATGAGTTATGTTCGGCCATCAGCACAACAGCATTGGGAAAATCCAGGGCAAAGGCTTCTATTTTCCCTGCCATGGCATACCCAAGGATCGTTTTGGCGCTGGGAAATTGCTGAACCTTGATTCTCGGATACCGGCTCTGGAAAAAAGAGGTGGCAAAATCATCTTTGATCACGCCGACCACAACGTTGGCGGGCAGTTGCTCAATGGTTTCAATGTCCATATCCTGTTGGACGTACAGGTTGGTGTGCACCGACATAAACGATTTTGAAAAATCCATAAAAACGGACCGGTCTTCGGATTTGAAAAGCCCAATCATGAAATCAGCCTGGCCGGTTTTAACCTTTTCCAGGCAATCGGCCAGGGCTCCCGGGGCAAACGTTACGGATAATTGATTTTTTTGGGCCCACAGCCGCCAGAAATCAATGAGCAGGCCCCGGGGCTTGCCCAGGTCATCAACGTCTGAATAGGGCGGGTAATTTTGATAACAGGCAATGGTCAGCGGCTCTGGTTCGGCCCAGGCACTGTCCGGGCATAGACCGGAGAAAACCACTGCACAGATAAAAGAAGCAATAACCAAGGACCAACCGTTTAATTTGAGTCTCTTTTGTTGTTTATGGATCAATGTATGTTCCTGATAATTTTAGAGGCTGTTTGATGAATTGGGTTTATAAAAAGTTTTAAGAAACATTATGTATATTTAAAACCGAAGTCAAGGCACACCTGCAACGATATCCCACAGGGCCCGGACCCGGGGATTGGATAGGTTGGCATCCCGCGTGCAAAGCGCTATTTCATAGGGCGGCAGTTCCGGCATGTTGTTTAGGGCGATAATATCCTGGTAAAGCGGGCTTTTATCAAGAACCAGCCGGGGGACCAGGCCGATGCCGAATCCCAGGTTCACTAAACCGATAATGGCTTCGTGGCCCGTAACCTGGGAATAGATACGCGGAACCACCGCGTTTTCAGCAAACCAGTTATCAATACGCTCCCGGCTCAGGCCTTTGTCCGCAAGAATTAAAGGGAATTTCTGCCAGTCGGGCCCCCCGTCGGCGTCTTTGACCAGGACATCGGGATAGTGCTTGGCCCCGATAAACACCAGGGGACTTACGGCCATGTTTAAAAAACTGATCTGGGCCCCGGGTGTTTCCGGCAGGGCGGCAATGACGGCATCGGCTTCCCGGTTCATCAGCCGATCTATGGCCTGGGCCGGGTCCCCTGTTTCAAGGTAAATCTGGACGCCGGGGTGTACGGCCCGGTACCGGGGAATAAATTGGGGCAGCAGGCTGTATGCCGCGGTGACCGAGCAGTAAATGGAGAGCTGGCCGGACAGGACGGCGTCCTTTGATAACTCTCCCTGGAGTTGTTCAAATCGGCCGAGTACATCCTCGGCATATTTTTTAAAGACCTGTCCGGCATAGGTCAGCTCCACACAGCGGTTGCCCCGGATAAACAGCTGTTTTCCCACATCGGTTTCCAGGCGCTGGACCACCCGGGTCAGGGCCGAAGGTGAAATATTGCAGCTCTGGCTTGTCCTGGAAAAATGCAGGGAGCCGGCCAGGTGGTGAAATAATTCAAGGGTGCGTATATCCATTTTTTTTGCCTTAGCATGGTCAAAGATCTGTTTTTGGTGTATTTTATAAAAGCATTTCGATATCTGCAATATAAAATTGCAAATGATTCATTTGACGCAATAATGGTTTTAAGCCATTTTATTTAAAACACTTACCTAGTGTTTGGACGAGACGTTTCCCCCGATGCAAGCGGCAAAACAATGTGCGACCCTAATCTATTTAAGGGTCGTGAAGCCTGATCTTAATAATTGGGCAACATTTTTTTGCAACAACCCAGATGGGTGACGTCTCGTTCGGACATTAAAATTAAGGAGATAAGATATGGGCACCAACTATTTTAACACCCTGCCGTTACGGCTGCAACTTGAAGAACTGTCCCAGTGCCGGTTCATGGACCCTTCTGAATTTAACGGGGTTGAGGCGCTCAAGGGGAAAAAAATTGTGATCGTGGGATGCGGGTCCCAGGGTCTGCACCAGGGTTTGAATTTAAGAGACAGTGGCCTGGATGTCTCTTATACCTTAAGGGAAGCCGCCATTTCCGGACAACGCCAGTCCTGGAAAAATGCCACTGAAAACGGTTTTGCCGTGGGATCGTACGAAGAGATGCTGCCCACAGCAGATCTGGTGATCAACCTGACCCCGGACAAACAGCACTCCAATGTCATTGAATCGGTCATGCCTTTGATGAAAAAGGATGCCTGCCTTTCCTACTCCCACGGGTTCAATATTGTTGAAGAGGGTATGCAGATCAGAGAGGACCTCACCGTGATCATGGTGGCGCCCAAATCCCCGGGCACCGAAGTCAGAGAAGAGTACAAAAGAGGATTTGGCGTACCCACGCTGATCGCCGTGCACCGTGAGAACGATCCCAGGGGCGAGGGCCTTGAACTTGCCAAAGCCTATGCCGCCGGTACCGGCGGTCACAAAGCAGGTGTCCTGCAGTCCTCATTTGTGGCCGAAGTAAAATCCGACCTCATGGGCGAACAGACCATTTTATGCGGCGTGCTGCAGACCGGTGCACTGCTGTGCTACGATAAGATGATTGAAAACGGCATGGATGAAGGCTATGCATCCAAACTGATGCAGTACGGCTGGGAAACCGTGACCGAAGCGTTGAAACACGGCGGTATCACCAATATGATGGACAGACTGTCCAACCCGGCTAAGATCAAGGCCTTTGAGTTAAGCGAGCAGCTCAAAGAGATCTGGGCGCCGTTGTACAACAAGCACATGGACGACATCATGACAGGTTTTTTCTCAAAAACCATGATGGAAGACTGGGCCAATGATGACGCCAACCTGCTCAAATGGCGTGACCAGACCCAGGATACGGCCTTTGAAAAATCGGTTTCCCAGGAGGCGGATATTCCCGAGCAGGAATATTTTGACAACGGTATTCTCCTGGTGGCCATGATCAAGGCCGGTGTGGAGTTGGCCTTTGATACCATGGTGTCCGCGGGCATTATTGCCGAATCCGCCTATTATGAATCCCTGCATGAGGTCCCCCTGATCTCCAACCTCATTGCCAGGAAAAAATTATATGAAATGAACGTGGTGATTTCAGATACGGCTGAGTACGGCTGTTATCTGTTTGCCCATTCCGCAGTTCCCATGCTAAAAGAGTTCATGGCCGGCCTGGATACTGAAGTGATCGGTAAAGGCATGGCTTGTGACGACAACGGCGTGGATAACATCCGCCTGATCCAGGTCAATGATGCCATCCGGAACCATCCTGTGGAAATTGTGGGTAAAAAACTGCGTGGATATATGGGTGCCATGAAAGCCCTGCGTTAACATGCGCCCATTTAACAGATCGCTTTTTCGTCCGATTCCCTAATGCCAAGCGTTTCTGTTTTCATTTCAGCATTTCGTTGCTGAAACGACATCTTGCCGGATGCGACCTAAGCGTTGGTGCAGCCCTCCTGCACCAACGCTTGCCCCAAAAAAGCAACATGATTCAAGCAATAAAGTTCATAGCACCCCTGGACTGAACCGGTCTCTTAACACCCGGATTCAATCCAAAACAAAAGTAGATCTGTTCAGATGACACAGATTGTCTTAAAAACACGTTTTCAAGGAGGACGAGATGAAACAGATAGCTTCTATTATGGCCGTGCTTGCAGTGGCCGGGATTCTAATGTACGGCTGTGGATCTACCCCGGGTAATGATGCCGCCGATGTGATCAAACAACATGCCGATGTGACCGAACAATTTGTCAACAAGCTTGAAGCGGCACACAGCGCCCAGGATGTGGCCGAGGCCGTTGATGCATATACAGCCGGAATGCAAAAGCTGGTTCCCCTGATTCAGGGCCTGGGTGAAAAATATCCCGGATACAGGGACGGAAAGGCTCCCAAAGGGTTGGAAAAAGAGGCTGAGCGGCTGGAAGAACTATCCGTGAGGATGCCGGCCGCCATGATGAAAACCGCCTCGTATATGATGGATCCGGCGGTTCAAAAGGCCATGGAAAACATGAGCAACGAAATGGCCAAAATCGGGCAATAGCCGGAACGGGAATTAATTTTTCCAAATTCCCAAAAGGTTGACCGCAATTTTTTACAATACTTTTTAAAAAAAGATCACTATACCGGCACCATGAGACCTAAGACCGATGTCAGATATTACAGGGATCAATCCTTGCCGGGAATTGACGTTTGCCGGGTGGTTAAAAGCCGTCACCATTTTCCGGAACATTTCCATGACGATCTGTATATTGTCAGTATGATTATATCCGGCCATTGCTACTGCCTGGGAAAAGGACGGCAGGAAGAGGTGTCCGGGCCGGGAACGGTGACCTTGCTTAATCCCGGACAGATTCATACCGGTGCCCCGGCCGACGAAAATTCCCTGGACTATGCCTTGTGTTATTTTTCACTTAACGCCATGGCTGATCTGGCATCGGATTTTATGTCGGGCGGTGTTCCGGAGTTTACGGCATCCACCCTAAAGGCGCCTGTGGTTACCGCCCTGGTGCGGCATCTGTTGGTTACCCTGATGGAAAGCCGTGACCGCCTGGAAAAAGAGGCGGTTTTGGTGTCAACCTTGCATTTTATCCTTTCAAAATATGGATTCAACGGAACGTCGCCTGCCGGCGTCAGGCCCCAGGGCCGCCACGCCGTAAAAGAGGCCAAGAGGCTTCTATCGTCCGATCTGGATCAAAAACTCTCTTTGGACCGGGTGGCACGAATTGTGGGCGTGAGCCGGTTTCATTTTCTACGGATTTTTAAGGCAAATACCGGTATTTCTCCCCACCTCTACCGGACACTTAAACGGATTGATCTGTCAAAAAAATTGTTGTCCCAGGACATGCGGCCTGCCCAGGTGGCCCTTGAAACAGGATTTGCCGACCAGAGTCATTTTTCAAATACCTTTCGCAGGTATGTGGGGGCGACACCAAGACAGTATCTGGAATCATCTTAAAATTGCGCACCTTTTTGCAAGACCTTATATAACAGTTGGTGTAGATCTCCTTGAAATTCATTTATATTCAAGGAGATTCACATGCAAACAACAGAATTCAGAAGTTTGACCCATCCGGACAACCGGACTTTAAAGTCCACTTTAATACCCTATGCCGCCCTTGCAGCGGCAGCGTTCTTCTGGGGAGCGTCATTTCCTGCCACCCGGTTTGCCGTCAGCCTGCTGGACCCCAAGGCGGTGATGTTCTGCCGTATGGCGGTTGCCTGCCTGATCATGGCCCCCTTTGTCCGGCAGTTGAAACCGGCTTCCTGGGCGGTAAAGGATTTAACGCTGGTCATTCCCATGGTCCTGCTTCAGCCCTGTCTCTATTTTCTTTTGGAATCCAACGCACTGAAACTGACCACCGCTTCCCAGGCCGGGATTATTTCTGCGTCGGTGCCTTTGCTGGTGGCCCTGGGCGCCTGGCTTTTTTTATCCGAAAAGATCACCGTGAAAGTGGTCCTCGGTCTGGTTGTATCAATGGCCGGGGTGGCGGTCTTGACTTTGCAGGCAAGTCCGGTCCGGGCGGGGGATAACCCTTTTGTTGGAAATTGCCTTGAATTTGGCGCCATGGCCTGTGCCGCAGGCAATATGCTCCTGGTTAAGCGTTTAAGCAACCGCTATAATACCTGGACCCTGACCGGACTTCAATTTATCGCCGGTCTCATCTTTTTTTCTCCCGGCGTAGTCCACCTTGCCGGTTCACCTGAAAAATTTCTCCGCATTGATTTAATCGGGGTGCTGATGCTTTTGGGCGCCTTTGCCTCGGTGGGCGCCTTTGGCTTGTATAACTGGTCCATGGCCCGGATTCCGGCGAGCCGGGCGGCTGTTTTCATTAACCTGGTGCCGGTAATTGCCGTGGTGCTCGGCTGGACCCTGCTTAATGAATCTTTGTCTTTGGGGCAGGCGGGGGGAGCCTTTTTGGTCGGGTTAGGGGTGCTGGTCAGTCAAAAAAAATAACACCCCGGTAAAAAGGATGTTTGTTTAAAATTGTAAAGAATATACCAAGGCGTGCCGATGAGTATCATGATTTCCAATGAGTTTAATTCAAGGAGTCAATCATGGGTATTCAGGTTCAGTCTAATTACGCGTCATACACTTTTAGGGTAAACACGGATTCCGTTTCCGCCGGTTCCAGGGCCGCCGCCGCGGAGGACGTCTTAACAAAAGAGGCTGCAACAGAGGAGGCAGCCTATATCTATGTCGTGAATCCGGAAGTGGAGTCCGCTTCCCGGCAGGATTCGGGGGTGAATTCAGTCCTGTCTCAATTCGAGTATGGGAACCTTCTTTCCGCCTACCTTGAGCTGGGGGAGGAAAATAGTTTATGGGAGGATATCGGCACCCTGCTTTCCGAGGAACTGGCGGGTAGTGACCGGGCCAATTTTCTGGCTGTTTTGGCGGATGCCGGGACCTTGATGGAAGACTTTGTAACCCAGGTAAAAAGCCTTGAAGGGGACGACCGATCCCTGTTTTTGAGCACGGCCCAACGGGCCGGCGACGGCCAGGATCTGGAAAACCTCATTGACGCAACATCACAGCTTTCGGCGGACAGACGCTCCCTTTTTTTGGAAACAGTTGACCTTCTCAGTCGCACCCGGGAAACTGCAAAGGCAGGAGACCTGCAGAATTTTATTGCAGCAATCGCCGAGGAGCCCACAACCTTTGAGGATATCCTCGGGAATATTGAAGAACTTGAACAAGAAGACCTTTCACTCTTTCTGAAAGGCGCGGCCGGCGCAGGCGATGATATTGAAACGTTCATCCGGACGGCGGATATGCTGGCGGGTGGGGACCTCTCACATTTTCTTGAGGCTGCGGTGTTGGCCGAAGATGGATTGGAAAACCTGCTCTCCCTCACACAGGATACGGTCGGAAACGGCCGGACAGATTTTTTAAGATTTACCAGCCGGCTGGGTGAGGGAAATATTGAAAATTTTCTTCTGGCCACCCAGGGTGAAAAAGAAAATATAAACGGCCTTATGGCCACCACAACCAGCCTTGATAGCTCGGAAAGAACAGATTTTCTATCCCTTGCCGCTGATGCCGACGCTCACCTTGACAGGTTTGTATCAATGGTGGACCAGCTTGCCGACAGCCCCGGAACCCGGTCCAGCTTTTTATCCACAGCCCTTTTGGCCGGGGACAATTTCAATAAGGTGCTGAATCTGGCTGAGAATCTCGGCCAGGCGCAGCGGTCGGATCTGTTCCTTTTTGCCGCGGACCTTGATTATGTTGATCTGGCCAATTTCATCTCAGGAGCCGATGCCGCCCCTTCCAGTGCGGATGAATTGATTGAGGCGGCCCAGGGTCTGATCGGCAAGAATCAGAGCTATCTTTTCTATGCTGCGGCCCAGAATCCGGACCATATTGAGGCGCTCTCTTCCATGATCCAAACCCTGGAAGGAAGCGAGCAAAGCGATTTTTTATATACGGTTGCCAATATCGGCAAGACTTCACTGGAAGCGGCGGGGAAATTCATCACAACCGCACAAGATCTCGCAGGGACGGAACTGACAACCTTTCTAACCCATGAAAAGGCTGCCGCAGATGGGGACGAACCGGGACTAGCCCAGGAATATGTCTACCTGGACGGTGTTTTGGGTGAAGGTCAGATGGAGACCCTGACGGCGGCCGGGGCATACGCCCAGGATTTTGATAGCTTTTTGCAGGATTTCAACGAGATGACCCAGGATCAGCGGAAAACCTTTTTATCGGTTGCGGATAGGGCCGGAGAGGAGATGCTTGGAACCCTCATGGGTGTTACATCCCGCCTTGACCCAACCCAAAGCGAAGCCTTCCTTGCCTATGCCGACACCCTGGGTAAAACAAGCCTGAACGACCTGATCCAGGCTTCGGCAGAGGCCCTGGGCGGCGGGCAGAGCTTTAATACCTTTGAGTCCCTTCTTGAAACGGCCCAATCCCTGGACGCCGGTGAGACCATGGATTTTCTCAATGCTGCGGCCGCATCGGGGGACAGCCTGGACCGTCTGATTGACATCACCGATGCGCTGAGCGGCTTTGTGAAGACCGAATTTTTGACCGTGGCCGATTATATTGCCGATCTTGACGGCGCAGAGTCGGTCATGGACCATTTTCTGACCACTACCCAGGGGTTTCTGGACAGCGACTCGGGTTATTCAGAAGTTCTTAAGCATGGCGGTCATCTCAGACAGGGAGTCCAGCCCTCGGATCTGATCGAAAACGGTACATTTACGGGGGGGTATGAAACCGGATTTTTGAAATCCACCCTGTTTTTGACGGGTGTCGGCGTATCCGGAAACCGCCTGGACCGCTGGTTCGACACCTGGCAGAAAGCCCAAAGCAATTGGTAGTAATGTTTGGGACAGCATCCGTGAAACCTTTTGTCTCCTTTGGCAGGACCATTGACCAAAGGGGACAAAGGAGACAACGGATTATGAATGTGCACGGAGCCTTTGCCCAAAGACGTTATTCCAAAGCAGGCAGGCCCTTTATCGGGCGTGGCTCCCCTGGGAGTTTGGTGGCCCGCACACCACTTTGACATGTTCGACAAAAATTACGACAAATTTCTTTTCGGAGAAGAAGCCTCCACAGGCCCGTCCCCGAAAAGAGTGCAACATTGAGATGTAACGAAATAAGTTGTTTAATTGCTTTTTTTGTTTGTCGCGGGCCCAGAATATCCCGTGACAAGAATACGCTTCAGACGGTCACACTTCGAGGATAATTTTACCCACATGCGTTGCGCTTTCCATAAGCCGATGGGCCTCTACCGCCTGGTCCAGGGGAAATGTTTTGTGGACATTGGGTTTGATTTTTCCCGCTTCAATCACCGGCCATACCTTCTCCCTGAGCTGTGCCGCAATTTCAGCTTTGGAGGCGTCCGTACGACTGCGCAGGGTGGAGCCCGTGAAAAGGAGACGCTTGAGCATGATGGGCATCAAATTGATCTCAACTTTTGAGCCCTTGTTAAATGCAATCTGGACGATGCGTCCATCCGGTGCCGACGCTTTGATATTGCGCGCAATGTAGTCTCCGCCGACAATATCGAGAATGACATTGGCACCCTTGACTTCATTTCTAACCACTTCAACAAAATCTTCCGTGTTGTAGTCAATCACCCGGTCGGCACCCAAACGCTTACAGGCGTCACATCGTTCTGCCGGGCTGTCGGTGGCATACACCTTTGCGCCGAAGGCTTTTCCAAGCATGATAGCCGTTGAGCCGATACCGCCTGATCCGCCGTGGATAAGAAAGATTTCTCCTTCTTTAAGTCCTGCCCCCATGAAGATATTGCTCCAAACCGTAAAGAACGTTTCGGGAATTCCCGCGGCTTCCACCAAACTCAAGCCTTTTGGGATCGGCAGGCAATGGGGCGCATGAACTGCGCAATACTCGGCATAACCGCCGCCATTGGTCAGGGCACAGACCTGGTCTCCCACAGCCCACTCCTTGACATCGCTGCCTACGGCAACAATGGTTCCTGTGATCTCCAGACCCAGAAGGTCGGATGCGCCTTTTGGCGGGGGATAATGTCCCCTGCGCTGAACTATATCGGGCCCGTTTACACCGGTTGCCGCCACTTTGATCAGCACCTCGTCCGGTTTCGTCTCGGGCAGGGGCCTGCTTCCCACAGCAAGGGCCTCGGGGCCGCCGGGTTCGGTAATTTCAATCACTTTCATCTGTTCCGGTAATGTGGATGTCATCGCTGAATTCCTCCATCGTAAATGATTATGAACTTAGGTCCATTAAATATCGTCCGGTTTTTTGCAAAAGTTACTGGGATTAAAATTCTCCCGTTCACGTTATAATTTAACTTAGGTATCAGGTCAAATCATAAAAAAGCGGGCAGATCAACTTGTTGTGGCGTTTATGCTGGGCATTTTAATGGGTTGAAAGATTTTTTCAACAGCGTGACAGGGTCAATAATTCCCTCTTGACCGTTTTTTACATCCTCCGGTTTCCGGGTCACTAAAGCGTAAACCGACTCACCAGCTCATTCAGGTTTTTTGCCAGATCAGAGAACTGTGCCACACTGGCCTGGACTTTGAGACCGCCGGCCTTCACCTCCTGGGTTGCCTCATTCACCTGGGTGATATCCTGATTGACTTCGGCAACGACTGTCGCGGCCTGGTTCATGTTTTCATTGACTTCCTGGACACCCGAAGCGGCCTGGCTGATATTACTTGAAATTTCACGTGTGGTGGCGGACTGCTCTTCTATGGCTGCGGCCACTGTGGTAACAATGCCGTTTATTTCATCAATGACGTCCACAATCGACCGGATTGCCGCAACCGACTCCTCTGTGGTCGTGCGGACGCCGTCAATCCGGGTGCTGATCTCGCCGGTTGCCTCTGCCGTCTGTTGGGCAAGGGCCTTGATTTCGCCGGCGACAACGGCAAAGCCTTTACCGGCTTCTCCGGCCCTGGCCGCTTCAATGGTGGCATTCAATGCCAGAAGATTGGTCTGCTCTGAAATATCGGCTATGGTTTCGGTTACTTTACTGATCTCATTTGCTGCGGCCCCCAGCTCATCCACTTTGCCGGAAACCGCTTCAGCTGTTTTGACAGCCTTGGATGTGGTGTCACTACCCTTGGCGGTGTTTCCGGCGATTTCATTGATCGTGGCGCTCATTTCTTCTATTGCTGCAACAATGGTTTGAAGATTGGCTGTGGTCTGTTCTGTCGCAGACGCAACACCGTTGATATTCGTGGACATTTCTTCGGTCGCCGCCGATACATTATTTGACCGATCGGACGCCTGTTCGACATTGGCAGTAATCTGCTCGGTGACCGTTGACAGTTCGGCTGAGGATCGGTCGATTGTCTGGGTGCCCACCGTAATATCTTTGATCATGGCAGTCAGGTTTTCAGTCATATGTTTCATACTGGCATAAACCCCTCTGTTTTTAGCGCCACCATCAAACTTAAGTGCGAGATTCCCATTGGCGATACTTTGGGCGATTTGTTCTATTTCATTGGGATCACTGCCAAGCTGGGACATAACACCTCGGATGATTACGATAACAATCCCGATGCCAAGTGCAAGTGCAACAACACTGAGCGCAGCAATGAGGGCTACGGCCTTTCTATCTGCCGCATTAAGCTGTGAGCCGACAGTTTTCTGCTCCTCTAAAATGCTGAGTTTTACTTTTTCGATATTGTCGGCAATTTCAGGCCCGATGCGGTCAAGGGTATTGGCAATGATTTCGTTCCGGGCAAAAATCGTGTTGACCAGTTCGTCAAATGAATTAGCATAGCTTTTTTTTAGCTCAATAATCTTTTTCAGTAAGGCCCTGCGTTTTGGGTTTTCAAGTTGCTTGTCCAACGTGGACAGCTTTTCGTCCACCCTTTCAAACTCTTTATGGACCCTGTCGGCATGGGCCTGGGCATTTGTATTTAAAAATTTTTCCATGTAAAGGCGGGATATTATTTGATCTTTCAAGATCAAACCGGCATAGTAAGCCGCTTCTACATCTCCGTCGGTTTTGGCGGATGTCATAATTTCAGTCAGAGATTTAAGCATCAGCGGTCCCTTAACGTCAATCTCCTCGTTTACCAGCCTGTTGCGATGTTCTTTGTGCTTTACTACCTGATTAAATCCGTCATGGTATTCTTCAATGTGCGTGCCTATCTCCTTGATCAGTGCGGCCCGTTCAGGATTGTGGATCATTTTTTCCGCCTCTTGATCAAATTTTTCCATCGCGTTCCATCGAGCTTCAAAATTGTTTAAGGCGTCTTCACTGCCCGAGATCAGGTAGTTTTTGACATTCAAACGGGCCGTCAGCAGATTGGCCTGGAGACGTCCGGCAAGGTTGGTCGCCATCGCCATGTCCTCATACTGTTTAAATCCGATGCTTGCGCGGTTTATGGCAATAAACCCGGATAGAGAAATAATGATCAGCACCATCAGAATTAAGGAAAACCCAACGATTAATTTCATTTTTAAAGATAGTTTATTCATACCCCCGTCTAGCGCCTCCTTATATCTTAAATTATGGCCATGGGCCGTCCCGAAATATTAAGTGCCAGGTGTAGCCCACAATAAATTTCTTAAGATTTTAGTGGTTTATCTGCATTTTTGTGCGAACAATAATTTTAATGAACTGTTCGTTATGGTGATTTGTTGCACAGCACACAAATATCGTAAAACCTATCGTTAATCTAAGCCTGATACATTGGAGAAATAGAGTGCCTATATCATGTCTGAGCGAAAATAATAGAAGTATACATTATGCAACCATCTGAAGTAAATCGTTTTAACGAACGATCGGCAGGTAAAAAAATATTTAACGATCGGCAGGGTTTCAAAACAGTGGATAAAAAGGGTGGTTGGGATGGGTGCTACTTGGTCTTGTGCTGTTTTGCCCTGGCTGTGGCCTGGGCCGTATGGGGATCCTGGGGCCAGTAATGTTTGGGATAACGCCCCATGAGATCCTTTTTTACTTCCTGGTAGGTATGGGCCCAGAAATGAGCAAGATCGCTTGTGATCTGAACCGGCCGGGATGCCGGCGATAACAGATGAAGGGTCAAGGGTGCCTGGCCTGCGGCGATCACCGGGGTGGTCGTCATGCCGAAGAGTTCCTGTATTCTGACCGCAAGTACCGGCGATGCCAAGGGGCCGTTTTTGTCCGCATACCGGATGGGAATGTTTGATCCGGAGGGGACCTGGATGTGGGTCGGGGCGTGTCGGTCGACTATTTTTAACTGATCCCAGGTAAACATCGCTTTTATGGCACCATCCAGATCCACCCGCTTTAGTCCGGCCGCAGAGGTTACCCCGGAAAGAAACGGGCCGAACCAGTCTGCCAGGGTCTCTGTCAGGACCTGATCTCCCACATCCGGCAGTTGGGCAAAATCCGGCCGGGCTTTGGCCGCTTTTTTTAGAAAAATTACCCTGTGTCTGAAATTCATAGTTTTTTTCTGCCATTCAAGGGATTGAAGACCGTTTTGTCCGATTCCCCGGATTAAGGCTGATTTTACGGCTTCGGGGGCCGGTGCAGCTAAGGGCATTTGATTGACTTCAACCCGCCCGAACAGGGTTTTTCTGACCGCCTTTACGGAACCGCTCGCCTGGTCCCACTCTACGAGATCCTGGGTTTTAAGCGCTGTTGAAAAATCATTTTCCAAATCCGCCCGGTCCAGGGCTGCCGCCAGAAAAATACGCGCGTTTTTTGCCTGGCCGTCCACCTCAACGGCCACAATAAATTCCCGGGCCGACAAGGCATTTTGGGTGTCAAAAAACACGCCATTGCCGTTGGCTGTCAGAAATGATAACGATCCGGCTTTGCGACTTACTGCCACCCGGTCGGGAAAGGCCTGGGCCAGAAGTCTGCCTGCCGCGCTCATATCCATGTTCCGGTTTTGGATATTAAAGATGCCTGCCAGCCGCCGGGCCTGGTTCAGAATGGATAATGCCCGTTCCCGGTGGGGGAAACGGCTTTTTTGCGATTGCCATAGTTTGGCCAGTATCTCCAGGCGCAGCACGATATCGGGGTCCCGTCGGTCATGTTCACCGGCAACGATATCCTTTTCCTCAACCAATGCACACAAACAGCACCCCAAAAAGCCGTGACCCATCTCTTTGGCCCGAAGAATCATATGGGCCAGGCGGGGGTGGATGCCCGCGGTCAGCATCTCCCGGCCATGGGCTGTGATGGCGCCGTAATGGTCCAGGGCATTCAGGGACACAAGCAGACCTTTTGCCGCTGAGATCGACGTTGGGGAAGGGATATCCAGCCACTCGAGTTCGGATGGATCACGCACCCCCCAAAGTGCGAGTTCAAGGACCAGGTGGGCCAGATCCGCATTCAGGATTTCCGGACGATTGAAGGGCACAAGGCCCTGGTGGATATATTGGGGCCACAACCGGTAGCAGGTGCCCGGCGCGGTGCGTCCGGCACGGCCCCGGCGCTGGTCCGCAGACGCTTTGGACACGGGCCGGGTGACCAGACGGGTCATGCCCCGGCCCGGTGAAAATTCCGGCTGATTGACCAGCCCTGCATCCACCACCACCCGGATTCCCTGGATGGTCAGGGATGTCTCTGCAATGGGTGTGGCGATAACGATTTTTTTGTTTCCTGGCGCTGCCGGTTCAATGGCGGCTTTCTGGTCCCTAAAAGAGAGGCTGCCGAACAATGGTGCCACTTCTACGGTTGGATCCTGTTTGAATGTTTCATTCAGCTTTTCAGCAAGCATTCGGATGGCTGCGGCACCGGGCAGAAAAACCAGAATATCTCCGTCATGCCCGGCCACAGCCTTGGCCACAGTTTTTAGGCAGGCAGGCATAATGCCGGCCCATCCAGTTTTGGTGCCGGATGCGGTTTTTTGATTGTGCGGATCTACATATATGGTTTCAACCGGCCAGGTTTTGCCCTGGGATGAGATCACCGGTGCATTCCCCAAAAGGGCGGACAGCGCCTGGATATCCATGGTGGCGGACATGACGGCAATGCGCAGATCATCGGCAAATCCTTGGGCCGAATCAAGGCTCAGGGCCAGGGCCAGATCCCCATGGAGATGCCGTTCATGGAATTCATCAAAGATAACCAGCCCCACGCCCTCCAGCCCCGGATCAGACTGCAGCCTGCGGGTGAGAATCCCTTCGGTGACAATCTCCACCTGGGTCTTTGGGCCAATGCAGCGTTCCATGCGGACCTGGTATCCAACGCGCTGCCCCGGTGTCTCCCCGAGAAGTTCGGCCATGTGTCCGGCACAGGCCCGGGCGGCCAGCCGCCGGGGTTCGAGCATGATGATTTTTTTGTTTTTCAGCCAGGGGCGGTCCATCAGGCTTAACGGCACCAGGGTGGTTTTTCCGGCGCCCGGCGGGGCGGCAAGCAGGGCGCGTCCTTTCTCTTCCAGGGCTTGATCCAGTGGGCCCAGCACCGCCACCACAGGCAGGTCTGAAATGCCAGGGCGGTTTCTTACATTGGAAGGCAGCATTGAAAGGCCGTTTTCCGGATGGCGGGTCATAACCAGGTGTTTCTCCATATCGTTAAACATGTTTGCCACTTGTAACCGGTTTTGTTTTCAGTTACAAGAAAACCTTAACCCCTATACACAAGGACATATCTATGGGTGAGGCAAAAAAGCAGAACATCATTTCCAAAGAAGAGGCTGTTTTCTGGATGGACAAAGACGGCACCTGGCACAATGAGCACGGGAAGCTGGAACATCCAAGGATCATCAAATATTTTAACCAGTCCATTGGAAAAGACGCACAGGGATATTTTTTATCACAGATCATCAATGATGTTGAAGAAAAGGTCTATTTCCCCTATGAAGAGACAGCGGTTTTTGTGGTGGATTTTGTCCAAAAAGAGACTGGTATCGAGTTAAACTTAAATACCCTTGAGACCATTGCCCTTGATCCTGACACCCTTTACACAAAATCGGATGCACTTTTTATGGAATCGGACGCACATTTGATCAAATTTAGCCAGAACGCCCTGGCCCGGATGTCATCTTTTTTAGAGGAGACGCCCCAGGGACTTGCTTTGAATCTTGGCCGGACCCAGACGGTCATTCGTGAACGATAGACCAGCTTCATGAAACATCTTTTTAAATTTTACATTGTCCGGGTTTATCTGACCATCAGATATTTTTTCCATTGGGCAACGGGCACAGGCAGCTTTGGCCCGGGCCAGGCACGGCATATTGCCTCATCTGACGAAGGCGCCAAAGGGCAAATTCAAGCGGCCCTGTTTCGGCACCATGTCAAACAATACCATGAATCTTCGTGTTCCGTGGCGTCGGTGGTGGGGGTGGTCAACGCCTTAAGGGAACGGTACGGATGCACCGGTCCCGCAGTTACCCAGCAGGCCATTCTGGACAAGGTGCGAACAGCCCACTGGAAAGAGCGCATGGGCCCGGACGGGTATAATGGGCGGCGGGGCCTTCCGTTGGCCGTTCTCAGCGATGTTGTCCAGGACAGTCTTAAGGCCTATGGTGTCCCCTTTAAACGGGTTGAAATGATCCAGGGAGACCTGGGCCCGGGCAAGGCCAGGGTGAAACAACTGATTCTCGGACACCTTAAAAAATTTCAATCCCTGGACAATTGCGTGATCATTGCCCACTTTGACCAGGGCACGTTTATAAAAGAACTGAATATCCCCCATATTTCACCCGTGGGGGGCTTTGATCCCTCAACCGATTGGGTCACCATCCTGGATGTTGATCCGGATCAGCACCAGGCGTATGACATTCCCTTTGAGCGGTTTTATCAAGGTATCGCTACCGGATACGCGGGGGTGTTCAGGCCCTTCGGGTATGACTGCGGCGGGGTTGTGGTTATTCAGCTGTCCTGACTGTCCTGACAGTGCAGGCCCGGCAGCATCATCTCTTCAAGACCTTTGCGCAGGGTTTCAAAGTCTTCATTTTCCCTGTCGCAGATGTGGATGGGATCTAAAAAACGCAGCCGGACTTTGGCAAAGGGCTTGGGAACCATAAACCTGTCCCAGGAATTAAAAAACCAGGCCCGGTCGGCATCGGTAAAAAATGGGACGATTACGGCATTGGTCTGCAATGCCATTTTTATGACGCCCGGCTTGACCTTGCCCATGGGGCCGGTCGGGCCGTCCAGAATATGCGCGCCGAATCCATGGGTATTGAGATGGGCAATCATTTCTGCCAGGGCTTCTTTGCCTCCCCTTGAGGATGATCCCCGTGGGGTGTGCCATCCGCTGCGCCGGGCCACGCCGGAAATAAGCTCCCCGTCCCGGCTTTTTGAAATCATCAGTCCCGGGTGGAAGCGCTCATATGTTTTAAAGTGCCGGATGGCCGAAAGAAACTGCTGGTGCCAGGTCACCAGAATGACCGGCCGGCTCCCATTGCGCATGGCCTGCCAGCTTTTTTCATTTTCAATTTTTAGCCTGAAGGTCGCAGTATAAAGGCGTATGAAATAATATATAAAGCAGATAAATGGGCGGGTATAAATAATAAATTTAAGTCGTTTAATCATTGCAAGGTTTCCATAAGAAAATAATGGGTATGACGCTATCAGACAGGCAGAAAAAAGCAAGGAGAAAGTCGATGACAGCGTCGGCAAATTCTTGGTCAAGCAAAACGAGAAATTTATTATTTTGTTGACGATGCAATAATTAATATAGTTGGTTTCGCAAAATTCTTATCCGCCTTTTTAAAGGTTAAAGCTATCATGGCAAAGCGGGGAGTGTGTTTCAATCTATCTGTATTTTTAGGGATGTATGGAAATTGGTTTGTTGTTGTTCGGTTTTATGGGTTGTGTTGTTGATGGTGCAACTAAATTTACCCGAAACGCCTGTCATTCAAGCTGTTTTTTACTTGACGCCCGGGTTGCTCGGATAGTATAGGCCGATATCCTTAAGCTTTTAAAATGAAAGTATCAATAAGTTGCTAAGTTACTTTCATATTTTTTTGTGGGGCGAGCCTGGGTATTGATTTACCAAGTCGGCCCATGGCCGTTATATTGAATAATAATCACTTTTAAATTGTGAGGTGCCATGAAAAAATGGTCTGTGTTAATAGTTTTTTTATTATGCCTGTCCTGGGCATGTCATGTCTCAGCCAAAACCACCCTTCGATACTCCAATTTTTTCCCGCCCACACACATTCAGAGTCAGCTTGCTGAGAGCTGGTGCAAGGAAGTTGAAAAAAGAACCCACGGGGAAGTGGTTATTCAGTATTTTCCGGCCTCCACCCTGACCAAAGCCCCCCAGACCTATGACGGGGTGGTCCAGGGCATTACCGATATCGGTATGACCGCCTTGGGTTATTCCCGGGGGCGCTTTCCGGTGGCCGAGGCCATTGATCTGCCCATGGGATACACCTCCGGGGTCCAGGCAACGACCGTGGCCAATGCCATGTACGAACAGTTTAAGCCAGAAGAGTTCAAAGAGACCCATATCCTATATTTTCATGCCCATGGTCCGGGCCTGATCCACACCCGGGATAAGGAAATTCATAGCCTTGAAGACCTGCAGGGCCTTAAGATCAGAAGCACCGGAACCAGCGGCCTGGTGATGGGTGCTTTGGGCGCATCCCCCGTGGGTAAAAGCATGAGAGAGTGCTACCAGATGCTGCAAAAAGGTGTGGTGGACGGGTCCTGCCACCCCATTGAATCCAACAAAGGCTGGAAACTGGGTGAAGTGGTTCACTATATGATTCAGAATTTTTCCACGGCGTATACCACCACCTTCGGTGTATTTATGAACAGCCGTCAGTGGAACAAGCTTACGCCGGAACAGCAGGACGCCATGACTCAGATCAGCCGGGAGTGGGCCGTGAAGCATGCCCAGGCCTGGGACGAATCCGACAAAGAGGGCATGGCTTTTTTCAAGGAAAAGGGCGGGGTTGTCATTCCCCAGTCCGAAGAAGAATCTGAACGGTGGCGCGTTGCTGCACAACCCGTTCTTGATAATTATATTCAAAAAGTCTCTGAAAAGGGCGTAGATGGAAAGGCTGTTGTGGATTTTATCAAATCCAATATGTAATTGCTGTTTATGAAATTGCCGGACCGTATTTTAAATTTTATTTCCGACCTGCTCAGATCTGCCGGTGCCCTTGCACTGACATTGATGATGCTCATCACCGTGGTGGATGTGGTGGGTCGGTTTTTCAAGCACCCCATTTTCGGATCTGTTGAGATCGTGGGCTTTTTAGCTGTGGCCGTGGCTGCAGCGGCCCTGCCCCATACCTATAAAGTGGGGGGACATGTGGGCGTTGAGATCATCACCCGGCTTTTGCCCCGCAAGATGCGTCTGCTGCTGGATCTGTTTACCCGGGTTCTGACTCTGCTTCTCTTTGCCGTGGTGGCCTGGCAGATGTTCATTTATGCCAAAGACATGAAGCAGGCCGGTGAAGTTTCCATGAACCTGGAATTTCCGCTGCACTATATTGTTCTTGTTCTGGCTGTGTGCCTTGCGTTTTTTTCAGGTACCATTCTTCAGCAGATTGTTGACACCGTCAACCAATTAAGAAAAGGCACAACCGGATGAGTCCCGTTCTTGCAGGAATTCTCGGCATTGCCGTCATGATCATCATGTTCATGACCCAGATGCCCGTTGCATTTGTTATGGCCCTGGTGGGGGTTGTTGGATTTTCAATGATGACAAGCCCCGATACCGGGCTTGTCCTTTTATCCAGAAATATCTATGAAACCTTTGCCTCCTATGATTTGACCACGATCCCGCTGTTTATTCTCATGGGGCAGCTGGGATTCAACTCCGGTATATCCAAGCGGCTTTATGGGGCTGGGTATAAATTTCTGGGCAGCGTGCGCGGCGGCCTTGCCATGGCAACGGTTACCGCCTGTACGGCATTCGGGGCGGTCTGCGGCTCAAGTCCGGCCACGGCCGCCACCATGGCCACGGTGGGTTTGCCCGAGATGAAGCGATTCAACTATGACGATACCCTGGCCACGGGCTCTGTGGCCTCGGGCGGCGGCATCGGCATGATCATGCCCCCGTCGGTGGTGCTGATCATCTACGGCATTTTAACGGAACAATCCATTGGCCAGCTGTTCGTGGCGGGTATTTTCCCGGCCCTTCTGGTGACCGTACTCTTTATCTGTTCGGTGTATATCACCTGCCTTCTGGACGAACATGCCGGACCTGCCGGGGAAAAATTTTCCTGGGCCGAACGGTTCAAAGCGCTTTTGGGCCTGGGCGAAACCTTGATCATCTTTGCCCTGGTGGTGGGCGGCATTTTTTACGGGCTGTTTACGCCAACCGAAGCGGCGTCGGTGGGCGCATTCGGTGTCCTGGTCATTGCCGTGGTCAAACGTCAACTCACCTGGAAGGGGTTTGTGAAATCCTTAATGGAGACATTGACCACCTCCTGCATGGTGCTGATGCTGATTGCAGGCGCCGTTATTTTCGGCAAATTTTTAGCCGTAACCCGGATACCCTTTGAGATTGCATCCTGGGTGAGCGGACTTAACATGGCGCCGTCCCTGGTCATTGCTGTGATTATTCTGATCTATTTCCTGGGCGGCTGTTTCATGGATGCCCTGGCCTTTGTAACCCTCACGGTCCCCATCTTTTTCCCGGTGGTCATGGAACTGGGGTATGACCCCATCTGGTTCGGCATTATCATTGTCATGGTTACGGAGATGGGGGTTATCACGCCGCCTGTGGGCATTAATGTCTATGTGGTTTACGGGGTGGCCCAAAACGTATTGTCCCATCATGTGCCCCTGGAGAAAATATTCAAGGGGATTACCCCGTTTCTGATCGCCCTGATCATCGGGGTTATCATTCTCATTGCCTTTCCTGTTATTATTTTATTCCTTCCCCATTTGATGTATTCTTAAAAGCCCTGAGAGAAAAAGAAATTTAAACGGAAAACATGTCGGGGACCATTGGAAGATTTTAATACATTACTTGAAGGATCGGCAAAGGCCCATGGTCATCTGTGTCCGGGGCAGGTGATCGGGGTGCGTATGGCCATGCTCGGTTGCCGGCTCATCGGGTTGGATGAACCGGCCACACTGCCCCAGATCAAAAAAATTATTGTCTATGTGGAGATAGACCGGTGCGCCACGGACGCCATCTCCTATGTCACCGGCGTAAAGCTTGGCAGACGCTCCTTAAAGTTCATTGATAACGGGATTATGGCAGCCACCTTTGTGAACCTTGAAACGGACAAGGCCTTTAGAATCGTCTCCACGGAAACCGCCCGGGATCTTGCCCTGGAAATGAGGCCACACATTGAAGATCCAAGGCAGGCCCAGTTTGAAGCCTACAAAATCATGGACGATTCAGATCTCTTTACCGTTACCCAGGTAAAGGTAAATGTCCCGGCATCGGACATGCCCGGCCCCACACAGTTCAAAGCGGTTTGTGCCCAATGCGGCATTGTGGTCAGGGATAAAAAAGAGGTGTTCAAAAACAATCAGATCCTGTGCCGTCCCTGCGCCCTGGGCACCTATTATGAACCTGTGGACACGCCTTAGGATAAACAAGATGAAAATACGCGCCAAACGGCTTTTGATTTAGCGGATCAGGCCCTGTATCCGTCAAAGCAAAGCGGCCGCAATTGCGTGACGGTCTACGAACCGTCGTCCATGGTCTAATCTCCCCCTGGTCTGTCCATCATCACATCTTGATCAATTGGGCTTGCCCTGTTAGGTTGGAAAAAATTTTAAGACCCCTTGCAACAAAGCGTGGGGTGGTTTGATGATTAAACGCAGGGATATCATCGAGGCATAAGGCATGTTGGATTTTGCGGAGCGGGCCTTGGTGAGAAAAAGAGATGTATTGTATGAAAAAGTCAGCAGCGGGCTATGTCGAGCAGATTTTCCATAAATCTTATCATAATCACAAGGCGGGTAGATTTTCCGAGGCCGAAAAAGGCTACAAAAAAGTCCTGAAGAAAAAACCGGAATGGGGACAGCCCATGAGTGCGCTGGGTATTCTGTACCTGGATCAAAACCGGCCGGATAAAGCGGTTCCTTTATTTGAAAAAGCCGTCGATCTTAACCCGCCGGATTTGTCGGCATGTTATCAATTGGGCCGGTTGAAACAGATGGACAATGATCATCAAGGGGCCATCCCCTTATACCGGAAGATGATCGATCAGCAGCCCGAGACCGGCCTGGTATGGAATAATCTGGGCGTGGCGTACCGGGAAACAGGGCGGGCGGATGAGGCCATGGAAAGCTTTCGTGCGGCGGTCCGGTTTGCACCTGACATGGCCCAGGCATGGAATAACCTGGGGGTGGCACTGGATGAACAGGGGCAGGTGGAACAGGCGTTAAACGCATATGAAAAGGCGATTAAAATTGAGCCGGAATATGTTTCACCGCACTTGAACACCGGCATCCTGCTTCAAAAACTTGATCGGTTTAAAGACGCTGAAAAACATTACCAGGCGGTGATTGACACTCAGCCTGAAAATGACATCGCGCAATTCATGCTCCAGAGTATCCGGGGCGGGGATAGTCCGCCTGATGCTGCTCCGGTGGAACATGTGCGCAGTATTTTCAACCAGTGTGCGGAAAATTTTGAGGATATCCTGGTTGACGAACTGGCGTATAAGACGCCTGAGCTTTTGTTCCGTTTGGTTCGTCCCCATCTGACCGAAAATATGGAGATCCTGGACCTTGGCTGCGGCACAGGGTTGGGTGCCGTGCTGTACCAGCCCTTTGCCGAAGGCCTGACCGGGGTGGACGTATCGGAAAAGATGCTTGAAAAAGCGGCTGAAAAGAAAATTTACAGCCACCTGGCGGTGTTTGACATTCTTCAGCCATGGACATTTCCGGTAAAATTTGATCTGATATACAGTTCGGATGTCTTTGTCTATTTCGGCAGTTTGGATCAAATTATCCGATCGGCTGCGGCAGCGCTTGTGCCGGGTGGGAAAATTGCATTTTCAGTGGAGAAACTAGAAGACGATTTAAAAGACTATGCGCTTTATCCCAGCGGCCGGTATGCACATTCCCAAAAATATATTCAAACTTGTCTTGAACAGCATGGGTTAAAACCCTTAACACTGGACAGCACGGAAATCCGCAAGCAGTCCGGGGAACCGGTTAAGGGGTTTTTGGTTGTGGCGGAAAAAAAGATATGCAAATAAGTTATTGATGTCAGCGTGCTGTATTGGTAGGAGAAGGCGTTAAATACATCTTTATTGGAGGCAAATTGCCATGAATCGAGACCTGATCCATCCCTCATTTTTATTGTTGCTGGTGTTTTTTATTTCAGCCGTTTTTCTGGTGATGATAAAATCTTTTCTCATGGCCATTTTGCTGGCAGGCATTTTTTCAGCCCTGGCCTATCCCTTGTACCAGCGGCTGAAAAAATGGCTGAAAGGCCGGCAGGCCGCCGCCTCGGGCATTACCATCCTGATTATTGTTTTTATCGTGCTGCTGCCGTTAAGCGGGCTTTTGGGTATTGTCACCAGCCAGGCCATCAAGGTGGGCCAGACCGCAACGCCCTGGGTTCAGAAACAATTGTCTTCGCCGGTGGCCATTTCCCAGTGGCTGGAGGGCCTGCCGTTTTACGATCAGGTCGAACCCTACAGGGAGACCATATATACCAAAGCCGGTGAACTGGTGGGGGCTGCAAGTGAGTTTTTTGTCAACGGGCTCCAGGCCGCCACCATGGGCACGATCAATTTTTTATTTATGGTGGCCATTCTTTTGTACACCATGTTTTTTTTCCTCATGGACGGGGACCGGCTGTTGGAGAAAATTTTGTATTATATGCCCCTGGAGGATAAGGATGAACGACGGCTGCTTGACCGGTTTACCTCTGTGGCCCGGGCCACCATCAAGGGCACGGCCATCATCGGTGTTGTCCAGGGCGGGGCGTCGGGCATCGCCTTTGCCGTGGTGGGGATTCACAGCTCTGTGTTCTGGGGGGCTGTCATGACGGTGCTGTCCATTATACCGGGCATCGGGACCGCCCTGATATGGATTCCGGCAGCCCTGTGGCTGGCCGCCCAGGGCATGTGGGTCAAGGCAGGCGCCCTGGTTGTTTTCTGCGGCGTGATTGTGGGCAGTGTGGACAATCTTCTGCGTCCCCGGCTTGTGGGCAAAGATACGGAGATGCACGATCTGTTGATTTTATTTTCCACCCTGGGCGGCATTGCCATGTTCGGCATTATCGGCATCATCATCGGGCCTATTATTGCCGCATTGTTTGTCACCATCTGGGATATTTACGGCGTTGTTTTTAAAGATTCCCTGCCCAAGGTGGGGTCATAAGGTAAACCATGAGACACGAATGTTATTTCTGCCATATCAGGACCATTGAAAAATTGATTGATAAGTTCAAACCGGATGAAAACACGGCCCGGGATTTTATTTTGTCGGTCCACAAGTTGATTGAAGCCAATTGGGCGCTTTCAAATCCCCAAACGGCAACTGAAATCCACCGCATGGCCAAGGATCATCTCCACAATACAAACCTGTATGCCGAAGAGAAATTAAAGGCCAATGATCTTCTTTTAAAGGAATATTCACATTGGCAAGCCATTGTCAATGAAAGCCAAAATCCTTTTTTCACCGCTGCAAAGCTGTCGGTGATCGGCAATATCATTGATTATGGCGCCCAAAGCGTTAAAGATGACCTATCGGGTCAAATCAATTCATTTTTCCAAAAAGATTTGAAAATTGATATGACACAAGCATTAAAACATGAGATCAATAAAGCGGAAAATATTTTGTACCTGGGCGATAATTGCGGCGAGATCGTTTTTGATCGGTTGTTTATTGAAACAATGAACCACCCGAACGTTACCTTTGCGGTGCGCGGAAAACCTGTCATAAACGATGCAACTCGTGAAGATGCAGCCCAGGTGGGTATTGATACGGTTTGCAGGGTGATTTCCAATGGGTTTGATGCGCCGTCAACACTCATGGAATTCTGCTCGGACGAATTTACGGATGCTTACAGTAATGCCGATCTTGTCATATCCAAAGGGCAGGGCAATTTTGAAGGCCTGATGGAAAGCCGCCATCCCAATGAATTTTTCCTATTAATTGCGAAATGTCTCCCCATCGCAAATTTACTCGGTGTCAGTAAAAACGATATGGTGGTTTTAAAATCAGCCCATGGTTTGACCGAAGGGGCGTCAGCCTAGTTTATTATAAGAATTTGTAAGTCACACACATTGGTGTTGGTCGGCCCGGGTTTGAACAGATGCCCTGTGCGATTAAAGTATGTGTATGAATCATTTCTGCCCAGATATTCATTGATATCCAGGCCCGCTTTTTTTCCTGCTTCTATAACAGCCTGGGATGCAAAAGCCCCGGCCGCATCCGTGGGACCGTCATTGCCATCGGTGGCCCCGGACAGAAAAAACGTGTTTTCAATGCCGTCAGCATGGGCGTCAAGTTCCTGTAAAAAGGCGAGGGCCATCTCCTGGTTTCGTCCGCCTTTCCCGTTTCCTTTGATGGTTACCGTGGTTTCGCCGCCGCCAAGGACGCAGACCGGCCGCTTGGGTGGCAGGTTGCCAAGGGCGATATCCTGGGCCATGCCGGAAAAAAACTTGGCAATTTCCCGGGCTTCACCGGTGATCCGGGAACTTAACACCACGGTATTGTAGCCAAGGGCTTCCGCCTTTTGCCGGGCGGCATTCAGGGCAGACAAATTATTGCCCAAAAGGACATTGTAAACCTTTGAAAAAATTTCATCCTCACTGACCCGGGGCTTGTCTGTCTCTTGCAGCGTTTCGGATTCAAGCATGTTGATTACCCTTGAAGGCAGGCGGGTGGCCAATGCGTATTTTTTGATGATGCCGAGCACCTGGTTCACGGAAGTCGTGTCCGGGGCTGTGGGACCCGAGGCAATGGCGCTGAGATCATCGCCCACCACATCGGAAAGAATCAGATTCACGGATGTGGAGGGATACATGTGCCGGGCCAGTTTGCCGCCCTTGACCCCGGACAATAATTTTCTCACCCGATTGATTTCGTTGATGTCGGCACCGCAGGCCAGCAGCAGTTCCGTGGTTTTCTGTTTGTCTGCAAGGGTGATGGACCCAGCCTTGTATTCTCCCGGGCAGGCAAGAAGCGCTGAACCGCCCCCGGAAATCAGATTGATGAACAGGGTGGTTTCGTCCCCTTTTTTAGCAATATCAATAATCTGTTGTGCAGCCACTCGGCTGTTGTCGTCCGGGACCGGGTGGGCGGCTTCAATGATTTCAATGGTGTTTAAGGTGTCGGTATGCCCTTTTTTTACTGAAATGAGGCCACCGGAGAGCCTGGGCCCAAGGATTTCCTCCATGGCCCTGGCCATGGGCGCTGTGGCCTTGCCTGCACCAATCACATATATTTTTTCAAATTTGTCCAGGGCGAGCTGTATGCTTCGGTCGTCAAGACAGATATTGAGGATGTTCTTGTCCAGGGTTACCCTCGACTGTACCATGGTAAACGGATCCACCCGTTTGATGGCGGACTGGTATATGGTTCTCAAATCAGAAAATGGGTGTGACACATTCATGGGATTTTCCTTGGGGTATCGGCAGGTGTTAAATTTGGATGTTTTTGATTGCATATGCCAGAATAATTCCCACAACAGTGCCTATGGCCAGGTTGGCGGCAAGGGTCAGGGCGACGATGGTCATAATGACAAATAATTCATTTCGGGTGTGCATGTCGTTGATGGTCAACGCAAGCTGGCCGCCTGCAAAGACCAGCAGCACACCGAGGATGGACATGGGGATCAGGAAAAGTACATAAAGAAATCCGGCCCCCAGCACCAGGGCAAGGCCTGCCATGATCCCGCCGATGATCAGATTGGACCCGGCGGTTTTGGCCCCGAACCGGTAATGGGCCGCAAGACCGCCTGCCCCGTGGCACATGGGCATGCCCCCGAAAATAAAACTTAAAAGGTTACCCACAGCCATGGAAAGGCACAATGCCGTGTAGGTCATTTTTTCGGCGTTGTCCCCAAAATAGTCCTTGGCAAGATCGGCCTGGGCGATGACGGCATTGCCCAAGGTCATGGGAATCTGGGGGAGCACCACGGCAAACAGGGCAAAGGTAAAATCCGGCAGGGCGGGAAATCCATGGGGGAACAGGTGGGGGAAATAGAGGCCCGGTTTAAGGGTGTCAAGGCCCTGTTTTGTGCCTAAAATCAACCCCATGAACAGGCCCAGGGCAATCACAATCAGGGCCGCCGGCAGTTTTTTGTTGTTTAAAAAGACCAGGGTTACAACGAATCCGCAGATGCCGATGATAACGGTGATGGGTATTGCGCCTGCAAACTGGATACTCAGGTAGGGTTCGGCGACCTGGTCAGCCCCTTTGAGCAGGGCCTTGCCCAGGATCATTTTCATCCCCTTGATCATGAGCAACAGTCCGGTGGACAACTGAATGCCCCGGATGACCGACCGCGGGATGTATGTGCTGAATTTGTTCATGGAACCTGTGGCACCGATCACCACAAGGCAGACAAACATCAGAAAGGCCGACGCCTGGATCTGGTCGGCCGTCATCGCGGTGGCAATGGCATAGGTGCCGATCACCTTCATGGGTTGAACGGGCACGGTGATGCCGTAATAGACACCGCCGACAATGTAGAACAGGCCCATGGAAAAGAACAGCCCCACGGGGGCAAGTCCGTTAACCAGGATCATGCCAAGGGCGATGGGCAGGATCGTGCCGAGATCCCCCATGGCGCCTGCAAATTCATTTCTGTTAAATCGGTATTTGGGTTGCCGGGTGTCCATATCGCTTTTCTTTATACTCAACTTTCGGGATTCATTGAAACAGACCACCGATCCTGTCAACTAATTGAATTTATAACATAAAAACTTGTAGAGCCCAGCTGTTTGATATATAATAAATTCGTCAAAAAATACAATAATATCAAACAGTAAGGGCTCACATGATACATACCAATATTGAAACAAAAACTCAAACGGACATTCAGATTTTAGGCAAAATTGATGACTTTTTCAGCAAATTTTCCATTGCTACATCTTTGCACCGATGTGGTGTCCGAAAACGTCATGGGTATAGTGTTCGTTCATTGATTATGGCTATATTTACATTACCATTCCTGCAAAAAGATTTCTTTAGGGGAATTGTAATCAATGACGACGTGTCATTTCGTAAAGACGCTGCATATGAAGTTCTTAAGGGAAGGCACTCTAACTGGAGGCGCTTACTTTTGTCTGTTGGTATCAAACTGTACCAGTTTTTCGATCGATTGACCGATGAAAATCGTGAATCGGTCCTGATCGTTGACGATAGCCCTTATGACCGTTCTCGATCAAAAAAAGTAGAGCTTCTTTCAAGGGTATGGGATCACAGCACGGGTAAATTTATCAAGGGATTCCGAATGCTGACGCTCTGCTGGTCAGATGGAGCCAGTTGTCTGCCCTTAGATTTTTGTCTTCTGTCCTCATCAGATGCCAAAAAGCGTCTTTGTGAAAATCAAAAAATCATGGATAAAAGATGCAGTGCATGGAGACGAAGGCAAGAGGCTACAATTACAGCTCCCGAGAGCCTGGAAGCCATGGTTAAGCGAGTTCTGGCAACTGGCGTTCGTGCAAAACATATATTGATGGACAGCTGGTTTATGATGCCCGCCACAGTCACAGCATTGAGCAAATACATTAATGTTGTGGGTATGGTGAAAAAAACGTCAAAAATTCATTATGAATTCAATGGCCGTTGGGTGGATGTGAAAGCGATCTACCGGCAGCTAAAAAAGCGCCGTGGTCGGGCAAAAATTTTGGCAAGTACCGTTGTTACATTGAAGGGTGGATTATCTGCCAGGCTTGTTTTCGTGCGCGACCGGCGCAAAAAGGACTGGCTGGTGTTACTCTCCACAGACCTTGCATTGTCAAATGAAGACATCGTTAGAATTTATGGTAAACGCTGGGATATTGAGGTGTTTTTCAAAATGGCAAAACAGCATCTGAAGCTGGCAAAAGAGATGCAATGCCGGGACTATGATGCCCTGGTAGCCCACACCACTATTGTTTTCATGCGATATATGTTTTTGGCCTATCAAAATCGAACCCAAACCGATGACAGGACCTTCGGAGAATTATTCTATGCCTGCTGCGATGAGGTCGCCGATCTATCTTTTGTGGAAGCTCTTTACAGAATAATGATTATTGCCGGTGACCAATTGAAAAAAATCGGTGACTATTGTGAGAAGACCGCAACGGCATTTTTTGATGCTGTTATGGGAACAACCCTCCAGCAATTCGGTTTTGTAGAAAATCGAAAGTTAGCTGGTAATTTTTAAACCCGAAAGTTGAGTTTATAGTAAAGTTCTGTTTAAATTGTACGGATTTTCAACGGTTCTCATGGGTTGAATAGGCCAAACCAGCCGATGACTTTTTTTATATGAAAGAGCTAGATAAGTTACTAAACTTCTTTCATTCTTTGTTGTGGGCCAAGCCTGGGCGTTGATAGACCAGGTCGGCCCATGGCCTTTTATATCAAATTTTAATACGTTGTTAAATTGCTTTTATGTTTTATCGCAGGTGGTGTATCCGTGGCGATGGATCGGATTCTCCCATGGTTGTGACATGCCGTGTTGTTGTTGCTTTAACAAATACCCCGGGTTCAGACCGGCGTCCTCATTTGCTCCAGAAGATCCAGCAGCAGGTGTTTGGCTTTTTGAACGTAGGCCTCCGGCAAAAGGTCTTTCATGGCTTTGTCGTCTGAAAATCGCATGAGCAAGGCCTGGGCAAAGTATTTGTTGATCATATAAAACTGCGTAAAATGGGGGGCGTTGGGGCTGGGTTTGGAAATAAAATAGGTGTTGAAAAATATCCGGTAAAAGGCGCGTTGGGGGCGGTAATGGACGGCAAATGCCTGGAGACGTCTGGTGATTTCCGGAATGGCTTCTTTGGGCGGCACTTTTGTGACGGCGTATTCCTTAAGGGTTGAAAAGCTTTTTTCCATAAGAACGGCCCGGATGCTGACCATGATTTCCCGGTCCGTGTCATGGGTGACGTCACAAACCATGTCACAAAGATCTAAAACCGCATCCAAAGATTCAAAGTCGGTTTTACCTATCAAAACAAGAAAGGCTTGTTTTACCGCTTTTTTTTCATCCAACAGCCGGGATTTATCCAGGTCAAGGTTTTCAATGGCCCGCCGGATTTCAAACAATGCACTTTCCACCCACGCCAGGTCGCCGATGATCTCATCTTTTTCCATGGAAACCAGATCAATTCTTTCTATAAGCCCCTTGAACATCTGCTGGAAAAGATCATTCACCGGCGGTTGGTAGTCCGGGTTTTGTGTGAATTCCCGGCAGAACCGTGTAATGTGCGGTACGCTGAACAAGACATCCATCCTGCACCTCAAGGCCGAAATCGCGACCTGGTGGGGCATGTCCCCCGGTTCAAGCGCTTTTGGCCATACTTCAAAGAAGAGCCACAGCATATTTTGTCGCAGTTTGGAAAATGTCTCGCCGATGATGGATCGAATGGGAATGTCTATAATTTCACTCAACCGATACCCCAATACCAGAAAGCGGTCCATCTTTTTTAATAGACCATAGATGGCCGTATCCAGCTTGTCCATGGTCTTGAGATACTCTTTTTTGTTTTCCTGGCTGGTTACGATCCTGGCTCGGGTATAAAGCAGCTTGGTGAAAATGTCATTATACCCGGCGATCTCCTGCCGGGACTTATTAGTAATTGTACCCAGGATTGTTTTTTCCATGCTCGGTAGTCTGGCCCCGGCCAGCCGGCAGACCAGGTCTGCGTCATTAATATCGTCAATATATTCAAACCACGGCTTGTCCTGGGCCAGGCTGAAAATAAGCCCTTTGAGGGTGTTGGATACAAGTCGCTTGTAATCCCTGCCCGACGTGCTTTGCTTGATAATGGACTGCATATCAGGGTTGACCAGGCTGTTGTCCTGGTTGCCCAGACTTGATTTTACCAGGTGAAAATAGGTAATGATCACATTGGTGGTGAGCAGCTCAATGGTGGTTTTATTGTCCGCTTCCTGGATATCCTCCTGGGAAATGCTGACCCCTAGGTCAAATGAAACCGCCGGCATATCCTCGACCAATGCTTTAAACAAGGCATAAAGCGCCTCGATATGCTGGTCCGGCAGCACAAACGGCTCTTTTTCCATCTCTTCGAGGAAAAAGCGGGTAATGCGCTTGATGGGGACAAGGGGATAGCCATTCTCGTCTTCAGGGTATTTTTTGATGGGGGTCAACCCCTCGGCCCCTTTACGCATGATGTCGGGCATGTCATGGGCGTATAGTCTGTCCCGGAACGTCTGGACTTTATTTTCGTCTAATATTGTCAACGATCTCTATTCCCAATTCAGGCGCCTCATCTGTGGTGACAAGGGTTTGAAAAATTTTTACGTTATTTCTGGTTTCAAGTATTTCCATTGATGCCTCCGGCCCTTTTATTAAGGTTCCCGGAATGACCCGGCCTGAGACAATTGCCTGGGAGACACCTGGGTTCTGCTGCTGCCATCGGGTAAAATTGCTTTGCTCGCTTCTTAGTCGTTCAAGGTTGGTTTCCAGCTTTTCCAACTCAGTCTTGAATTTTTTTCTTTGTTTTTTCTTTTTTTCAATACGGTCAAGCAGATGGTTCAGCTCTTTGTCTAAACGCACCAGCAACCGGTTGTTTACCTGTATCTGGGATTTTAGACCGCGAGCTGTAGGATCCCCCTGTTTTTTTGACAATACAAAGTTTTCGTGTCTGGCCCTGTCAATTTCGTGAACCAGTGCCGAGGTATTTGCTGTATCCCGGGAGAGTTCTTCGACCAGGGCATCAAGTCTTTCATGGAGAGATGCCCGTCCGTCCGTGGTGCGCACAATGCGGTCCTGGATGTTTTTCAATTCCCGGGCGGTGAAGGTATCCACACCAAAGGTCACGGTGTTGGGCGTGGATTTTTCGGTCCCCAGATGCTGGGTGAAAAGCCCTTTGTTGCAGGTGATTTCCGAAGAGATGATTTCTCCGGTTGTGATGATTACGGCGCCGGAGGTGATGATCCGGCTGTCCATAATCTCTTTGTCCACAATGAGGTTGCCAAGGCAAAAAATGGTTGAGTTCTGTATGAATCTGATATTGACATTGCCCCGGGCATATACAAAACCGCCGATCATTCCGTTGAGGACCGTAACATCTCCCGAGGCCCGTATCTCTCCACCGTCCACCGTGCCGACCCGGATTTCATGTCCCTCGGCTTTGAATCCCGACTTCAGTGTGCCTTTGATAATGATATTTCCTTCATAGCTAATGTGCCCGGTTTCGTAATTAACATCCGCGGGCGCAGTAAAGGCAGGGCTCACGTCAACTTTGTTTGATGGGTCAAGTGCCGGGGTTCCGGTGATTGCAGCATAGAGTTCAAGGCCGTCCGAAGAGCGGACCACGCCTTTGCCGGATTTCAGTGCCGCATCTGCCGGAGTGGGGACGTAAAGCGACTCTTTAAAAATATTTTTCCCCTCGCGGGATTCGGTCAGGGGGAATTTTTTTGCCAGCAGACGGCCTTTTTTCAACCAGGGAATGGGGCCTCTGTCTTTGAAGTCAATATTGCCGTCTTCATCAATACCGCCGGCCTTGAGGTAATCCGTTTCAAAAAAATATTCGATCCTGGCATCCTTGCCCCGTATCGGATCCGTGCCCCGGGCCACCCGAAACGGGTTGGTTTTGAATCCCGAGGATTTTATGAATCTTTCCACATGAGATGCGTCTACCAGGCCGTAAACGATGCCGTTGTCCTCCAGTTGTTCAATGATTTTTTCGGCGGAGACGGTGTTCACGAAGGTATCGGTTTTTTGTATAAATGCCGACATACCCGATGGTTCAACTTTGAGCTGTACGCCGCAGTTAAGTTTTCTGTCCAGGGAGTAGTCGATCAGTTGGGGTTCAGCCTGTGGAGGCTCCGTTGCAGCCTCCGGGGCGGCTGGTTTGGTCTTTTTCGGGGCGGGCTGTTTGCCTTGAAGCTGCTGTTCGACCTGCTGGTATTGCTCCTGGTTAAGTGTCTGGTCCTGTATCCATATTTTACTGATCAGTTCCGGCTGTCTTTTTTCAGCGATTTTGTTTGTCTGCCGGGCCATCTCCCCAACGAACTGCTCTTTGGTGACAAGGCCTAAATCAACCGCGCAATTTCCAAATTTTTGATTTTTTTGAATGGTTTTTAATGCGGCATAGCTGGCCAGAAGCTGTTTCATCTGCTTGTCTGTGAGGATATTTTCTCGTTCAAAATAGTTCTTTAACGCAAGATCAAGATTCTTTGCGTCGCGACATGCGGCCATGGCCTGGGCGCATTGGGCGTTTGTAATGAATTTTTTTTGTAAGGCAAGTTTCTCAAGCATATGGATCGTCGCATAAATGAAAAATCATATTGTAGCAGAACACCAGAAGGTCTGCAGTTAAAAACGGCGCTATGTATCAAGATTTGTCCAGATTGGAGATCAACTTTCCTATTGTGGCGCATCAAAGGTAAAACTGCAAGAAAAAACTAAAGATCCCGGCGGCTTTGGGCGAAATCAGGGGCGTTTCGAAAAAATCGCGGGGCGCTTGAAATGATATCTCCCTTAACGTGTTTACGACGCCATCATCCTCTATTTATTGGTCTTTTTAAGCCGTTTTTACGGCAATAAATATTTGACAAAACCCGTGGTTTGGATCTATTACTCGTGTTGACAGCGTTTTTGGGGGCGGCCAGTGAGAAATATCCGGGTCATTCTCTCGTCCCAGGGTCCCATGCGAAAAGAGCGTTGAACGAATGTATTCGAGAAAAACAAAGTCCATTGCCTGTGAGGCCTAGTGGAATAGGGCAGGCCTGCAATGATGCTTTATTCGTGTTAAAGAATGCTAAAAAATATAAAAGAAAATTGGACAATTGGTTCGGACTTTTATATTAACTATTGCAAATATTGTCGGCAGGCAGCAGGGAGTCAATATTGCTGCTTGTCAGATCTTCTAAAAGAGGGACAAACTTAAAGAGGGACAAACTAATGGAATTTAACTATGAACCCATGTTTCCGTTGAAAAAGGATGCAACGCAGTACCGCCTGTTGACCAAGGATCATGTCCGGGTCCGGGAGTTTGAGGGCAAGGATGTGGTCATGGTGGAGCCCGTTGCATTGACTCTGCTGGCCGAAGCCGCATTTAAGGATGTGGCCCATTTATACCGGGCTGAACATCTGGCGCAGGTGAAGGCTGTTATTGATGACCCTGAAAGTTCTGACAATGACCGTTATGTAGCCCTGGAGCTTTTAAAAAACGCCGTAATTTCTGCTGAGAAAGTCTATCCCATGTGCCAGGACACCGGCACCGCCATCATTATGGGCAAAAAGGGCCAGCAGGTCTGGACCTGGTCCGAAGATGAGCGCGAATTGTCCAAAGGCGCCTTTGACGCCTATACAAAAAACAATCTGCGTTATTCCCAGAATGCGCCGCTCACCATGTACGACGAAGTGAATACCAAAAATAATATGCCTGCCCAGGTGGAGATCGCTGCGGTCCAGGGCGATGAATATAACTTCCTGTTCATGGCAAAAGGCGGCGGTTCAGCCAATAAAACCGCTTTGTTTCAGATGACCAAGGCCGTGCTCAATACCGAAGAGGGCCTGATTGACTTCATGCTTAAAGAGATGAAGCATCTGGGTACCGCAGCCTGTCCGCCTTATCACATCGCATTTGTCATCGGCGGCACCTCTGCCGAACTCAATCTTAAAGCCGTGAAACTGGCCTCTGCCAAATATCTGGATACCCTGCCCACCAAGGGCAGTGAAACCGGCCATGCGTTCAGGGATATCGACCTTGAAGAAAAAGTACTGGCACGCTCCAGGGATCTGGGACTTGGCGCTCAGTTCGGCGGTAAAAACTTTGCCCTGGATATCCGTGTTGTAAGACTTCCCCGCCACGGCGCATCCTGTCCCATCGGCATCGGCGTCTCCTGTTCCGCCGACCGTCAGATCAAGGGTAAAATCAACCGTGACGGCATCTTTTTGGAACAGCTGGTTGAAAACCCGGCAGAATACCTGCCCGCCACCGAACCAGAAATGGCACCCGCCGTTGAGATTGACCTGAACCGGTCCATGGATGAAATCCGTGCCGAGCTGACCAAGTATCCGGTATCCACCCGTCTGTCTTTGACCGGTAAAATCATCGTGGCCAGAGACATTGCCCATTCCAAGTTCATGGAACGGTATGAAAAGGGCGAAGGTCTGCCCGATTACATCAAAGATCACATCATCTATTATGCAGGCCCGGCAAAGACCCCCGAAGGCGAAGCCTCCGGATCATTCGGCCCCACTACTGCCGGCCGTATGGACCCCTATGTACCGATCTTCCAGAAAGAGGGCGGCTCCATGGTGATGCTGGCCAAGGGTAACCGCTCCCAGGTCGTTACCGATGCCTGTAAAACCTACGGTGGTTTTTATTTAGGTTCACCTGGTGGTCCGGCCGCACGTCTTGGTAAAGATTTTATTAAAAATGTTGAGCTGGTTGAATATGAAGAACTGGGCATGGAAGCTGTGTGGATGATCACGGTTGAAAAATTCCCTGCGTTTATCATTGTTGATGATAAGGGCAATGACTTTTTTGAAGGCCTGGTATAAGTCATAGTTTTATATTAAATTTGTTTTTAAAATCAAACAGGACAGACAGTGCTGCCGGATTTATGACGGTATCTGTCTGTCCTGTTTCCATCTGAACCCCAACATTATGACTTCTGCAATGTTGGGGGGAACAAGGAATTTATATGCAAGTCATTTTGCTGATGGCCTCAACCGTGGACGGTAAGATTGCAAAGGATTCCAGCCAACTTGTGGACTGGACCGGCAAAGCCGATAAAAAATATTTTGTGGAATTGACCAAAAAGGCAGGGGTTATGATCATGGGATCAAAAAGTTATGATACACTTGGCTCCCCCTTGCCCGGTCGTCTGAATATTGTTATGACCCGGGATAAATCCAGGCAAAGTGATCAAGACAATCTGATATTTACGGATTTGTCCCCGGCTGAAATTCTTGATGATCTTGGGAACAAGGGGTACACCAGCGCGGCCTTGATCGGCGGTGCCACCATCAACACCTTGTTTGCCCGGGACAACCTGATTACCCAGGTGCATTTGACCATGGTACCCCGGCTGTTTGGTTCAGGGTTGTCCTTATTTGCACCTCCCCTTGATCTTGATACGGCCCTTAAGCTTGAGTCTTATCAGGATATTGGAGAGGGGCACCTTTTACTCATTTATCATGTGGTGAACCATGAAGAACAATGATGTTCCCGGGATAAAATCAGGCACCAAAAAAGAGAAGAAAAAAAATTTCATTATCCGCTATTTTGAGTGGATCGCAAATGGAACCCAACGGGCCAACCAACAGGGTCGAGGCCCCTGCAAATACTGAGCTCCGAAAAAATGATCGGTCCGTGGGGCTGAATATTCTGACACGTTTAAAAAAAAAAAGGATTGCGCTATCATGAGTAAAACAAAAGTAAGGATTCAGTCTGCCGTCACCATCTGCGGACTGGTTTGCCTGTGTTTTGTATTGGTGTTGATTTTTCGCGGTGAGACCCCTTCGGTTAACACCGATTCTGAAGAACAGGCCTTTAATCTGGAACAATTCATTGACCCGGAAACCTGTGGCGGCTGCCATGATGAGATTATGTACCAGTGGCAGACCTCCATGCACCACCTTTCCCATCAGGATCCGGTGTATACCCGGGTGGCAAAATTTTATCTCCAGGGCCTGACCGAGGCCGGTCATATAGAGGAGGCCGAGTCATGCGTGAAGTGCCACACCCCTGTGGGCGTTGTCAGCGGTTTCCCCAAAAAAGTGTCCGATGAATTCGCAGACGTTCCGGAGATTGCGGCCCAGGGCATCCAATGCGATTATTGCCACGTGGCCGTAGACATCACCAAGATGTATAACAACGGACTGGTTCTCTCCCCCGGCCAGGGTGAGGATGATCCCGGTGTCAAGTATGGGCCTTTTGATGATACGGAACCTGAGTTTCATGATGCGGCATACTCAAAACTGCACACCGATTCAAAAGTTTGCGGTACCTGCCATGATGTGAAGCATGTGGCCTTCGGCACCGACCTTGAAACCACATACACGGAATGGGAAAACGGCCCGTACAACAGCCCGGATCCGGAAAAGCATATCTCCTGTCAGGGGTGCCATATGTACCAGCGGCCGGGCGTACCTGCCACAGCGTCCACCCCCCGGCCCGAAAATCCGGGCAGTGCAACCCAGGACGCCAAACAGCGGCCTCACATCTTTACCCACTATTTTGTGGGTGCCAATTCCGGTCTGCCCGGGATGTTTTCCGACAAAGAGAAATCCAACATGGCTGTGGAACGCTTAAAACATGCAGCTGAAATCTTTCTGGAGATGGAGGCTGATCAGCGTGTTCGGGTGGTTGTTGCCAATACGGGCGCCGGACACAGCCTGCCCACAGGCTTGACGGATATGCGCCAGATGTGGCTTGAAGTCACCTTGGTGGACAGTGAAGGCAATATCGTATACAAGACCGGTGTTCCCGATGAAAATCATGAACTGCCCGAAGATACGGTGATATTTAACACCGTTTTTGGGGACGGCAACGGCAATCCTGTCATCAACATTGCAAAAGCCAAGGAAATTTTGTCCGACACCCGGATCCCCGTGGGCGAAAGTGCGTCCCATCTGTTTGAATTAAATCCGGCCCCCCAAAGTGGATGCAAACTGACCGCGCGCCTGCTGTACCGCTCCATGCCCCAGAAAATTCTCAATCAATTGCCTGGCGAGCCCTTAGGGCCTCTGCCGGTGGTGGAGATGGCTGCGGTATACAAAATATTTTAATGGTTTAAAATGACGGCAGCCCTTGCTGCCGTCAACGGATAATAAAAACACAATGCATTTGTTCGATATTGTTGTCATCTCCATCGGACTGGCCATGGATGCCTCGGCCGTATCCATGGCCGCTGCGGCCTGCGGGTATGCACAAGACCTGCGGGCCGTGTTTCGTCTGGCGTTTCACTTTGGTCTGTTTCAGTTCATGATGCCGGTGGTCGGATGGTTTCTGGGTACCGGATTTGTCGCATATGTCCGGGCCGTGGACCACTGGATCGCCTTTGGGCTCCTGGCCTTTGTGGGCGGGCGCATGGTCCGGGAAGGCTTATCCCACACCGAAGAGTGCCTTCACAGGGATCCATCCAGGGGTCTGACCATGGTCATGCTCAGTGTCGCCACAAGCATTGATGCCCTGGCCATCGGCCTGGGACTGGCCGTGATGGATGTCAATATCTGGTACCCCTCCGCCCTCATCGGCATTATCACCTGCGCCATGTCCGTGGCCGCCATTTACATCGGCAAACGGGTGGGCTCGACCTTCGGCAGTAAAATGGAGGTTGTTGGCGGCGTTATATTGATTGGCCTTGGCTTGAAAATACTTATTCCTGAACTCTTTTTTAATGTTTGATTGTAAATCTATGAAAACCATTCACACCCACCATATCGGCACCGCCGAAAAAATGAAAAAATTGGCTGACCGAAGTGTCAATCTTGTGGTGACATCACCGCCATATCCCATGATTGACATGTGGGATGACATCTTTAGCAGCCAGGATCCCAAAATCGCTAAAGCCCTTAAGAAATCGGACGGCCCTCTCGCCTTTGAACTCATGCACCAGGTATTGGATAAGGTTTGGGAAGAGGTTTCCAGGGTGCTTTCCCCCGGCGGGTTTGCCTGTATCAATATCGGTGACGCAACACGCACCATCAACGACCATTTTGCCCTGTATCCCAACCACGCCAGGATTTTAACGGCAACCCAGGCATTGGGCTTTACGGCGCTTCCCTGCATATTATGGCGCAAGCAGACCAATGCGCCCAACAAATTCATGGGATCGGGTATGCTGCCGGCCGGGGCCTATGTCACCCTGGAACATGAATATATTCTGATCTTGAGAAAAGGGGGGAAACGCGAATTTACATCTGCCGAATCCAAGGAGAACCGGCGGCAGAGCGCCTTGTTCTGGGAGGAGCGCAACCAATGGTTTTCAGACGTCTGGATGGATCTTAAAGGCACCCGCCAGGCCATGGGAAAGAAAAAGAACCGTGACCGCAGCGGCGCCTTCCCCTTTGAACTGGCCTACCGCCTGATCAATATGTATTCGGTGAAAGAGGATCTTGTGCTGGACCCGTTTATGGGGACCGGCACCACAACGCTTGCCGCCATGGCAGCAGGACGCAACAGTGCAGGATATGAAATAGACCCAACGCTTCTGGAGAATTTTTACGATAAGTGCCGTGAATCCCTTGGCCCGTTTTCATCAGCCATCCAGCACCGCATAGACCTTCATACCCAATTTGTCCAAGATCGTCTGGCCGCCGGAAAACCCATCAAGTACGAAAATGCCCATTATGGCTTCCCCGTGATAACCCGCCAGGAAAAAGAACTTGGTTTCAATATTCCTCTATCTGTTGAACAACAGGCTGATAAAAGTGTGGTTGTCAATTACGACATCCCGTTCCGGGAAACCATAAGTGCCGTTGGTGTCTCGCAAAGCACCGCAAGTGAGCATCGGTCATCCGGAAAAAAATCAAAAGCTGACGGGCTTTTATTTCCGAATTTTGATTCCGGTTCCTGAAAATTTTGGGGGCTTGGAAGTGACTATGTGCATCCGAGTTACGTTTTCAGATGCGAGGCGAAACATCCGTGCTGCCAGGAAACCACAAAACATCAAAATTCAGAGATTGCCTGATAGACATTTATGGTGGGTGATGATACGAAAACGATCAGGGATCATCTGTATTTGATCTTATTTTTGTTCGGGAATAAAGGTGGCGGGGGCGCTTGAATAATTCTGATTTTCAAGCAGCCGGGTTATGTTGCGTTGGAAAATGAAACCGGAAATATAAATCATAAAAATGAATAGACAGAATCTGCCTATCACCATATTGGCCCATTCTGCCTATTTCACTGTTATACATTTAAATCAATTTTAACATTTGAAGCGAGGAAGACTTGTGGATATTGTTATAGGTCCTTTAATAACGCTCTTAATTTCAAGCATAGCCTTTCTTATCGTGAGCGTAAAACTATTCACAAAAAAAATTAAATATAAGAGGATTTTTGGAGCCATACTTGGCATTACTGGTTATATTGTTGTACTAATCATTCAAATAATTTTTTGGTTAGTCATATTAGGTTATGCACTACTTTTTTTTAAAAAGGTGAATGGAGCAAGTGGTATCCCATTAGCGTTCGTTCTTTTTTTAGCTCCACCAGGTTTAGTTGTTGGTTGGTTATTGTTCTATTTTGGATATATTCTTGGCAATCCAAAAAAAATAAAGCGATAAAGCTATAGGATAGGTTTATAAAACTCAAACCGATTAACTTCATCATTTTCTATTAAGGTCAACCAATGTATAACCAGTCGTTCCAGGGGACCACGGGGGGCGGCTTTTTATTAAAAGATCGGGAACTATGAAAAATTGAAATTCAATCTAAGTTCGGGGTAACCCCCGTGGTCCCTGAACTCCACCGTTGAACCGCCTGTAATTTAAAAAACAGTAAACTATAATCCAACGGCCGTGGCGTTTTTTACAGCGGGACTATCGATAAAACGCTTCTGGTTGGTTCCAAAATGAAACGCTGGAAGTATAAAAACTTATGAGAACGATACCAGAAAAAGACTGGAAGTACCTGAGCAAAATAAAGCAGGATATGCTGAACACACTCTGTTTACGCATTCACAAAGAGGCAAAAAGAATTATTGATTCTCCAAACGTTGAAGAAATCAAAAAATACCATAAGCTATTCAAGCATATTCAAAGTTCAGATGAGATTATAAGCAGATGTTTCGATGGTTGGAAACGATCAGATATTGCCTTGAAAATTTCTCAACTGTTGGCAGAAAATTTGTTGATAGATGAACAGATTCAACCTTTATCTGATGAAACCAAGGGACTGATCGAATTTTATAGATCCTTAAACAAATGAAGAGTCATTTCAAAAAAAATGACAGCATTACAAATAAAAAGCCCGTGGACTATGGTTTGGTCAGAATATATTGATGAATTGATTTCATTTATTAAGGAGAATCTTCCTTCTGACCATAAATTACAATCATATGATTTATATCCAGGAATAAAAATAAATGGAGAACCCGTATTTATTGTCGATGATGATACAACGGGAGAATATTTATTGATTGATTTCACAAGAACCATGAAAAGAATACCGTTTATAAAAGCGTTTGAAAATAGAGATGAAATTCAAAAAATAATAGAGCAGAATCATCAAAAAGAGTTTGAAAAATAAAACCGAACAAAACGCTGGAGAGGGACCAGGCTTACAGAGCGGCCTTTTGTGAGTCCCTGGTGCAGGAAAATTTATCTTTTTATCGGAGCTTTTGAAATCCGGGGACACCTTACTTATTTATTGTTGAAATCCGGGGACACCTTACTTATTTATTGACAGAAATTAAAGCATTTGTTTAAAATCTTACCATGGCACGGATGGCAAGGGCAGTGGCTCCGGGTTTCCCTCATCACATCACACAAAGGGGGAATAGACGGCAGCAGACATTTTTCAGCGATCAGGACTTCGAGGCCTATCTGACTTTTATGTCGGAATGGTGTCTGGAATATAAAGTCGAAATCTGGGCGTATTGCCTGATGCCCAACCACATCCACCTGATTGCCGTTCCGGAAACCAAGGATGGTTTAAATCTGGCCATCGGGGAAGCACACAGGCGATATACCAGAATGATCAATTTCAGGGAGGGTTGGCGCGGTCATTTATGGCAGGGGCGGTTTGCGTCATTTATCATGGAAGAAAGGCATTTATTGGCGTGTACCCGGTATATTGAGTACAATCCGGTCCGTGCCGGTCTTGTAAAACGTCCTGAGGATTGGAAATGGAGCAGTGCCGGGGCACATATGGATGAAAAAGATGATATTCTTGTCAAAACAAGCCCCTTGCTTGAGCTTGTCAATATTCCCTGGAGAGATTTTTTATCTTCTGATATTCATACTTCTGAAATCGAATTGTTCAGAAAGCATGAACAGACCGGTCGACCGTTGGGGAAAACGACCTTTGTAAAACAATTGGAGACTATTTTAGAAAGGCGATTGAGGCCGAAAAAGCCTGGTCGAAAGAAAAATAGGTAAGATGTCCCCGGATTTACGGATTTAAAGACTCCAATCTTCATCAGGTTTAAAATGCATCTCTGAATATCCTCTGGGAGCGGCATAAGAAAATGACATTAAAGATAACGTAAATAAAATTCCAAATGCAAACAGATCCGGTTCTTCTTCATTTATTTGAAAGATAATTTTATGGTGTTCATTGCCTTTGAAGTCATCATATTCGTTTGAAATGATTTCAAGCGGAATCCCGATGCTCTCCATCATGTGATTGTAGATTATTGAGTCGTTTTCCATTTTTCATTTTTCAGGTTAAATTTGAAGCCAAAGGTGATTTACCTTAATCCTACAAGCTTTCCCTCTGTTTTCGAGCCAATTAAATTTTCTGTCGTGAGTTGAATGGTAAAGATCCGTCTCAACAATTTCAGAATGTTCAACTATGTTAAATTCCATATTTTTTGGCCCATCCAGAACAGAGGAGAGATGATCTAACGAGTAGGGGGGTGTCACATATCCAATCATGAGTGCGTCCTGCATGGCCCATGCATAATCTCCGATAACAAATCGTGATAAACCTTTTTTACAATAACAGGATAAAACAGTGTGTTTTTTATCAACCGGCTTACATTCAACGAAAAGGCCGTCTTGGTCGCTTAATATAGGCAGGTGTTCCCTTTTCAGGTCAAAAAAGATATCCGGCATTTTGTCTGGGTGGTTTTTATCATAATTGGTTATTTTCTGATCTCGGGTTACCCTTCCAAACATAGCACTGTTAAATCCATCAATCTCGCCATTTTTCCGTAGACGGTTCTCAATAATTTCTACCAACATCTGGGTAATCGTGTCTTCATCTGCAGTTGTTAGATCGAAACCAGAAGGAGGTGTTTCTTTGAGAAGATACCACGCCGTTTCAATAACTTTGCAAAGAAGCAACTGCGTCCTTGGATGAATTTTGGGATGCGGTAATTTAAACTCTATTCCACGTGTAAAAAAACCAACGGCCATTAAGATCTCCCTATGGGGAATGTATCCAGATGGCGGCGCTGGATCTCAAGAGCACATAATTGAGCACGACTCAATGTCCAATAGCGGTACTGACGTATGATTCCTATAATAAGGTAACCATCTCCATGGACTATAACTCTGCTGCAACCGGTCTTGTTCGCTTCCTCAGAAATTTTATGAAGTAGGCTTTCATGCATTTTTTCTGCCGGGTTCGTTACTATAGTAGATGACGATACAAAGAAAAAATGCCAAGAGGATATTATATCCTGATTTTTAAATTCAACTTCATTAATTGATACCTGTTCATTCGTAATGGAAAAAGATGGCGATAAAAATTTTTGAAGCCGCAAATAAAATGACTGGCGCTCAGATTTAGTAGGTACGGCATTTGCCCGATCTCGTGATTTTTTAAACGGCTCACCAACTTCAAGAGTATCCTTTATAACTTGTTGGTCATTTTTATCTAATCCATAGAGATCAAAGATGAGGTTATTAATCTCTCCCCAGGGCTTTTGTTGTGATGTCTCAAGGTTATGTGATAATTTTAAGATATTAGTTTTAATAGATTTAGCCAGGTTCTTTATCTCGGGGTAAGGGAAATTATCAATTGATTCTTTAAGGAAAGTTCTCCTCTCAGCAGCTACTCTGGAACTTGTCATCAGCACATAATACCTAAAAAGTTCAGAATGGGTTATGAGGTGTAATATAGCTATTTCTAAATCCGATTGTTCACTCCCAAATGCCGAAAAGCCGTAATAACTTTTACTAAATGCGACGGGTGTTTTTACAATCCATGATTTTGGGGTGAATAATGATTTGCCTGGAGATTCGGGAATGATTAGTAACGGCGGTGTATACAATTCTATCTGTCTTGTCCTATGGACTGTTGGCTTGGTAAACTTTTCAGCAAAGGATAAATCAACTAAAAATGAATTGTCGCCAGGCCTGGAAAAAACAGGTAACCCCCGCATGGGAGAGGCATCATATTGTTTTCGTTTCGGAGATAAGTTAAATCCCAGTCCAGTGTATAGATTATGACTTTCCCAGTAAGATTTAACAGTCGGCCAATCAAGACAGTTAATTTTTTCTATCAATCCTTGATCAAGGATCGTTCCGATGGCAAGCGTTTTTAATAGCCTTGGCCTTTCAATTAATTGCGTGATAGATACCGGGTGGGCTGATTGATAATCAATTCTTAGCCTCCCTTTATCATTCAAATATCGTTCAAAATGAGGGGTAACAAAATAAAAACTGTGATCTGCGGGTGGTATTTGATTACGAGCAAAAAGAAGCATGAAAGGTTGATTCATACCAGGCCATACAGGACTGTCGGATAAGTTTGAGCCATTTAAAATACCAGTGATTTCTATCCCTTTTAATATCGCATTAAACGCCTTTATTCCAGGCTTTGTCTGTTTGAGGAATATTCGCCCCGGCAATGCCATGGCAATTATACCATTTGGCTTTGCCCATTGAGCAGATTTCCATAAAAACGGCAAATCGGGATTGTTATCTGGATTATTATACGTCTCAGAAATGTCTGTAAGTCTTCTTTCTATAAGGATTTTGCGTGTCAACTTCGTGAACGCAGACTTATCTCCTTTTAATCTGCTCCAAGGTGGATTACCAATAACAATATCAAAACAACCATCAAATTCCTTTGGTATATCAGAACGTAAACTGCCTAATACAAACTCCTTGGTATCTCTTTCTTCTGGCCTCCTATGATTATGCAGCACAATCCCCTGTAGAGGTTTTGGGAATTTTAAGCTCTTTGGAGGGCGTGGAGTGCCATTTAACTCGATGGCCGTAATATAAAGAGATAACGCCGAAAGGCGCAGTGCCGACTCACTGACATCGAAACCGCACACTTGCTGGTAAAGAATTGCCTGGATTGTTTTTGTATTTGGCCTCTTACCATCATGTTCCCATTGAGCAGCCACCAACTTTCTAAACGATAGAACAAGAAAAATTCCCGCTCCGCAACTGGGGTCCAAAATTCGGGCCTCTTTTTTGTTTAAAAGCCCTTCAAATGCATCATCAACAAGATATCGAGCTATGTTTTTCGGAGTATAATACGCACTTGTCTGTTCCCTTTGTTGGGAATCCCATATCTTGCTGAAATTTTCATATACTTGACTGAGCACCCCAATAGGGATATGGGCAAAATCAAGATCACCCCAATCAATTACAGTTTGAAACGCACTGATTCCGGCATACTCCCAGCTTTTGAGAATGGCCTTCAAATGAAGAAATAGCTTACCATTGGTTTGACGCTCAGCCTTTTCAAAAACAGAGATATAATCTTCAGAGAAGGGCAGTAAATCACCGTTAAAGGTTTGATCAAGCCATTGGCATGTGGCAACAGAATTGACCACATTTTTAAAGCAACCTGCGTGAGAATCTGTGCCTGGGCAGATAGAATCAAGTTCGTTCGGCAGGATTATTTTCCTGTCCCACAGAAAACGAAAAAACAAAGCCCGGCCAAGGAATGAAAGAACGTCAAGTGGATTGATATCATAATGTTCTATCAGCTCTCTTGATGAATTTGTTATTAGATCAAGAATTGCTTTAAAAACAAAATCCGGGGCTTCTGGTTGGCCCTCCAGAGTGAAAACACCATTTACAATGCTTTGAAAAAACAGTGGTGCATTCGCAGAGTCCTTTTTGATAGAAATACTTTTTTTATCTATTAATGCAGAACGATCTAAATTGATGGGATGAACAACCAGTTCTCCCGGACTAATGATTCCAAGAAAGGCCCTTTCTCCACGGTTTGCCAAAAGGCATTGCAGATCTAATAATTTATCATCATCTATATGATGCATCCTTTCCCCTGAAATAATATATAATAGGGGGCTGGATTGAAATTCTGCAACGGCATCAATCTTTGGATGTTTTTGTCCTGGCTGTTTGAGTAAATCAAGATAATCTATGTGTCTCGGGTCAGGGGAGCCTTCAAACAATACAACATCATGGCATCCAAATGCTTTGACGGTATTTGTTATATTCATGAGCACCCCAGTTTGCTTTCTGTTCGAATGATACCTTTGTACAACCCAAGGATGCGGATTGTATCATTGTTATTTTTAGGGACTTCAAGGTCTTTAAATGCAGGATTTTCCGGCTTTAAAATAAGTCGATCAGAAGACAAAACAACTCGCTTAAGTGTGGCTTCATTATCAATTAGGACCGCGGCAATCTCTCCGTTATTGACACTATCCTGCCATTTTATAATCGCTATATCCCTGTTTTTAATACCTGCGCCTGTCATGCTATCACCGATCACCCTAAGAGCAAAAAGCTCACCGCCTCCAAATAGTACGGGGTTGATGGGTAATTGATCATCAAAATTCTGCTCTGCCCATATTGGGACGCCTGCTGCAATATCCCCAAGCAATGAAATTGAGCCATTTTTCATTCCGTTAAAAACAGGGTCAACCAATTGTATTCCCCTTGCTTTGCCACAATTTAGTCGGATATAGCCTTTTTTTTCAATCAGGACAAGGTGATTACGTACAGTGTTCTGGCTTTTATAACCAAAGTGAGTTTTTATTTCAGCCTGTGTTGGTGGATAACCGTTCTCCTGATGCCACTTGGAAATAAATTGATAGATGTTGAATTGTATTTTCGTTAAATCTTTCATATCAGGCTTTTTAAACACTATTATTATATACACTGTTATTAAAAACAGTATTTAATAAATAATCAAGCCTTTTCTTTTCTTAAACCGGATCACTATTTGTCCCAATATCCACTAAAAGTCCCTTCTTAATCTGTTGTAATAACTCTTTAATATTTTAATTGGGACGTTGGGACATTCCTTCAATATGCTTTGAATTATCCATCGTTTCTGTTTTTCAAACGCTGTAGGAGAGATGACAGTAGCTCAAAGATAAAATTTGATCTCCCAAATTATTCGTCACAAAAATATCTGTTTTTTTCTTTAACGGCACAATGTTCGGTCAATGTTCCAATCGTTGTCACACTTTATGGTTGAAAGGCTGAAAAATCAGCCAAAACTTTAAAATCCGGGGACACCTTACTTATTTATTGACAGAAATTAAAGCATTTGTTTAAAATCTTACCATGGCACGGATGGCAAGGGCAATGGCTCCGGGTTTCCCTCATCACATCACACAAAGGGGGAATAGACGGCAGCAGACATTTTTCAGCGATCAGGACTTCGAGGCCTATCTGGCTTTTATGTCGGAATGGTGTCTGGAATATAAAGTCGAAATCTGGGCGTATTGCCTGATGCCCAACCACACTCACCTGATTGCCGTTCCGGAAACCAAGGATGGTTTAAATCCGGCCATCGGGGAAGCACACAGGCGATATACGAGAATGATCAATTTCAGGGAAGGTTGGCGCGGTCATTTATGGCAGGGGGGCGTCATTTATCATGGAAGAAAGGCATTTATTGGCGTGTACCCGGTATGTTGAGTACAATCCTGTCTCCGTGCCGGTCTTGTAGAACGTCCTGGGGATTGGAAATGGAGCAGCGCCGGGGCACATATGGATGAAAAGATGACATTCTTGTCAAAACAAGCCCCTTGCTTGGGCTTGTCAATATTCCCTGGAGAGATTTTTTATCTTCTGATATTCATACTTTTGAAATCGAATTGTTTGGAAAGCATGAACGGACCGGTCGACCGTTGGGGAAAACGACCTTTGCAAAACAATTGGAGACTATTTTAGAAAGGCGATTGAGGCCGAAAAAGCCTGGTCGAAAGAAAAATAGGTAAGGATGTCCCCGGATTTCAAGGCTCTGAGGGCGAAGGGGGGTGTGATGACTCCTTCGTTGAAATAAAGTGCAAACCTATTTTGCACCGCAGCGTGGTCTGACAAGTTCAGGATGGACCTGTTCAGACTTTACTTTTTAACCCATATGTAAAGAGGATCAACTATGATGAAAGCTGTTTCCACTGTAATCTGTGCGTGTCTCCTACTTATGAGCAGTTGCGCCTGGGTTGAACAAGAGCCGGTCTCAACCAAGACAATTACTGAAGCTGAGGTACTTCAAGCACAAAAAATTTGGGGTGACGGTATCGTTGCCATAGGCCGCGCCTACGTGAATAAGGAAGACTATAAAGCCTTGGCTGCCACCCATGTAGATACGCTCTACGCCTATGATGAAGGCACAGTGCTGTTCAAGCCAACCAAGGCTGCCGCACAGCAATTCCGTCTCACTGAGCCCGATGCGATTTCATATTTTGTGACCGGCGTGGTCCCCGAGGATCACGGATTTGCCCTCCAGCCATGGTCAGCCGTCCGGTTTGAAAATGCAGGTATTTTCATCGACAGTGATTCCGCTGTGGCGATGGGTAACTACTTCTTCACAGATGCCAACACCGGCAAAGAAGCCAAGGTGGAATTTACCTTTGGTTATATTCGCGGTGCAGACGGCAAGCTGTTGATCAACGTTCATCATTCGGCGTTCCCTTATCAGCCGTCTCACTGATTGTGTAGGAGAGGCTGATTCCTAACGCCTGCACAGCTTGGGTAGAGCGAGACAAAATCCATCTCTCTCCCGAGCTATCCGTTGTTATCAAAGGTGGCAATCGTGAAGGGGCATGATGAAATACTTGGAGCCTTGACCCCTTCATGATTTCCCCACAAGAATTCAATGCGCCTTTCACGGTATAGCGATTCTGAGATTATAGGGTAAAATAAGAGCGGTTGATACATCAAGGTTCGTCAAAAAGTTGGGCGCTATTCAAAAATCACCCAAGTGAAAGTGTATGATTGGGTCATGATAGACCTGGCTCGGCCCATGGCCGTTATAGGAACTTTTTGCCTACTGGTAAAGCGAGTCAAGATAGGATTCCCCATCACTGAAGAACCGGCCTCACACACCCAATCACCCTGCCGAAGGCAATGCCGAGACGGCTTCAGGGCTTTGGCTCACGACAGCTATTTTAAAATCCGGAAAACTTGAAAAATCAGATATCGCCATTATCCTTTACAAGATGCCGGCATGGAATATATTATAGTGCATATTTTTCCAAGACCGAACATGATCATTCAAACGAAATTGTATGAAAACAAAAAAGGAGAACTTTCATGGGATCTATTACTCTCGGTGGCAACGCGATAACTTTGGCTGGTGATTTTCCTAAGACCGGTGACAAAGCAAAGGATTTTACCCTTGTGGGTCAGGATCTGTCAGAGGTCAAACTCTCTGGGTATGCCGGTAAACAGGTGGTGCTCAACATTTTTCCAAGCCTTGATACCCCCGTTTGTGCCACAGGCGTTCGTAAATTCAATGAAACCGCCGGCAGCAAGGAGAATACCGTTGTACTCTGTGTTTCCGGGGATCTGCCTTTTGCCCACAAACGGTTCTGCGTTGCCGAAGGTATTGAAAACGTTGTGACGGCTTCTGCCTTCCGGAATCCCCAGTTCGCCCTTGATTATGGTGTGGCTATCCAGGACGGGCCCCTGGCCGGTCTTACGGCCCGGGCGGTTGTTGTCCTCAATGCATCCGGCGAGGTGGTTTACACCGAGCTTGTACCGGAAATCAAACAAGAACCAGATTATGAAGCTGCACTGGCAGCATTGTCCTAACAGCTAAATGCCAGGGACTTGTTAAATAAGAAAACGAGCGCCCATTCGGAAACCGGCTGATAAAATTTTCGGATGGGCATTTTTATGTAGTGTCTGACCGAGGAACCACGTTCTTCGATCGGGCGCTATTTAAGAGCTGTTCCTAAATACCTCAAGGGGGTGGTATGGTCAGATTCTTAAAGTGGGTCATCGTAACGATCGGCATTCTCGCCGGTCTGATTATCGGGGCTGCGGTACTGGTCCCAATGCTTGTGGATGTCAAAACCTACCTGCCGGACATTGAAACCATGGTCACCCGGCAGACCGGACGCAGTTTTTCCATGGGGGATGATCTCGAACTGTCCCTGTTTCCCTGGGCCGGGATCCGACTGTCTGATGTCACCTTTGGAAATCCTGCAAATTTTGAAAAACAGCCCATGATTTCTGTGGAAAGTTTTGAAGTCAGGGTCAAAGTTCTTCCTCTTTTTTCCAAACACATTCAAGTAGAAAAATTCATTCTGGAATCGCCCAGTATTACCCTGGTTAAAAACAGGACAGGGCAAGGAAACTGGGAAAATATCGGTTCCCAGGATAGCGGCGGTCCCAATAACGGGTCATCGACCGAGTCCGGCACTGACCAAGACGCTTCTGAAAAGACGTCGACAGATCAGCCGTTCTTTTCCATTAAATCATTGACCGTTGAACGCTGTTCCATCACCAACGGCGTTTTAACCTATGAGGATAAGGGCAGCGGCCTGTCCAAAACTATTGCAGACCTTAATCTGGATCTGTCAGGCATCAGCCTGGATAAAGCCATTGGCATTACTTTGAACGCCAAGGTGGACGGAAAACCCGTCTCTTTGACCGGAACAGCGGGCCCTCTGGGTTCAAATCCAGGTGAAACGGATATTGATTTTGATTTGATGGTGAAGGCCCTGGAGCAGCTGAACCTTTCCCTGAAAGGCCGGGTGATTAAACCCAAGACCGAACAGACCGTTGATATGACGGTTGATCTGGCACCGTTTTCGCCCAAAAAGCTGTTTGAATACCTGGCGCGTCCCTTTCCCATTGAACCCCGTGATACTTCAGTTCTGGATAAGTTTTCCTTGAAAGCGGCTGTCAAAGGTTCTGCCCAGGCTGTTGCCGTATCAGACGGCATTCTAATGCTGGATGACTCTACCATGAATTTCACTGCCCGGGCCCAGGCGTTCGAAAAGCCCGACCTTAAGTTTAATCTGACCCTGGATAAAATTGATGTGGACCGGTATCTGCCTGGGGATACAAAAACCGATTCGGAACAGCCGGCGCCGCCCAGGAAAGGGGCTCCGGCCACTTCGACCACCCCGGCCAAAAGCGCTGGTAAAACCGCTAAAAAAGTCGATCCCGTTGATTATTCACCTTTGCGCAAACTGGTACTTGATGCAAAGGTGAACATCGGCAGTCTTAAAGCTGCGGGATTAAGTATGGCCAATGTCACGGCCACTCTGGCAGGCAAGAACGGGGTGTTCACTTTGGACCCGTGTGCCATGGATCTGTACCAGGGAACAGCCGGCACAAAAGCGAAGATTGATGTCCGTAACAAGTATCCGGCAACCACCCTGCACCTGACAACCCGCAACATCCAGGCAGGGCCCGTCATCCGGGACGGTATAGACAAGGATATCATTGAAGGGGCGTTGACCTCGGATCTCTCCCTTTCCATGACCGGAGACACCCCGGATATGATTAAACAGACCCTGGGCGGCAACGGGGAACTTAAGTTTACTGATGGCGCTGTTGTGGGCGTTGACGTTGCCGGCGCCATCCGCAACGTCGGGGCCGGCCTTGGGCTGGCCGAGGCCGCTGCGGAAAAGCCGAAAACCGATTTCGCCGAATTTAACATTACCTATACGGCTGCCAAGGGCCTTGTGAACATCCCCAAGGCATCCCTTGTTTCTCCCTTGCTCAGACTTGTTGCCAAGGGCCGGACCAATCTGGTAAAAGAAGATCTGGATTTCAGGGTTGAACCGACATTGGTGGCTACAATCAAGGGGCAGGGCGATAAAAAGGAACGTTCGGGGCTGTTGATTCCCTTTGATTTAACAGGAACCTGGGAGAAACCCAAGGTGCGCCCGGATCTTGACGCGATTCTAAAAAATAAGCTGTCCAACAGCGATGAGCTTAAACAACTGCTTAAAGGTGAAACATCGGACTCTGGTCAGAAACAGGATATTAAAGATGCGGCCAGGGGATTGTTAAAAGGTTTATTAAATTAGTTATAGGAGACGTGTTCAACATGTGTAGAAAAAGAATCAGCGGTGCGGTGGTGGCTTTCGTCTTTACCTTCGTTTTTTTAGGGATGGGGCCTGCTTTGGCCGGAAATTCCCTGCTGGACCAGGGTGCTTCATTGCTTAACACACTTAATAAAAGCGACAGCAGTGAAACGGGCAGTAGTGACGCATCCGGCGCCGGCAGTCTGACCAACAATGAAATTGTTTCCGGGCTCAAAGAGGCGTTGGAAAAGGGCGCCGGCACCGTTATCAGTCAGCTGGGTGCCCAAAACGGATTTAATTCCGATTCCAGCATTCATATCCCGTTGCCTGCTTATCTGTCCCAAGCCCAACTCTTAATGGACAAGGCCGGTTTGGGGGCCTATGCCGATGACGTGGAGCTGAAGCTGAACCGGGCTGCCGAGGCCGCCACACCCAAAGCCAAAGAATTGTTTGTAAATGCCATTTCCCAGATGTCCTTTGATGATGCCAAAAGTATTCTCAATGGCGCGGATGATGCGGCGACCCAGTATTTCAAGAAAACAACGTCCGGCGATCTCACCGAGGCCTTTACCCCGGTGGTGGAAGAAACCCTGCAAGAAATTGGTGCGGTAAAAGCCTATGACCAGATGGTGGAAAAGTATAAATCCATGCCCCTGGTCCCCGACCTCAAGGGTAATCTGACCGAGTATGCGGTTGAAGAAGCGCTGAACGGCATTTTTTATTATCTGGCAAAAGAGGAAAAGGCGATTCGGGAAAATCCGGCAAAACAGACGACGGAATTGTTAAAAAAATTATTTAACTAGTGTTTGAACCAAAAGTTACCCACCTGCGGCGTTGCTGCACAAAGCTGCAATCCTCACGTACTTTAGTACGCTCCGGTTCCAGCTTTGCTTGCGCCTTGCATCTGGGCAACTTTTCATCCAAACACGGCTGTTCGTTCAGATACTAACTAACGTTTGATACGGTGATCAGTTTTCATTCCTGGCTAGTTTTGTAAACGGTTGAAGAAAGGGACGACGCTATGGTTGATGTTGAATTTTTGGGGGCGGCAGGAGAGGTGACCGGGTCCATGCATATGCTGGACACAGGCATTGATAAGATTTTACTGGACTGCGGTATGTTCCAGGGCCGGAGAAAGGAGAGCCGGGAAAAAAATGAGAATTTTAAAATAGACCGGTCCCGGATCACAACCATGGTCCTGTCCCATGCCCATATTGACCATTCCGGCCGGATTCCGCTGTTGACAAAAGATGGCTTTTCCGGACGCATTGTCACCACCCGGCCGACCAAAGACGCTTTGGAATACATGCTTCTGGATTCAGGACATATCCAGGAATCTGATGCATTGTATCTGAACTATAAAGCCCTTCGCGGGTTTCTATATCAGGTGGAGCAGTCCAAAACACAGCAGCAGATTTCCAACAAGGAGAGAGCCAGGGTTAAAAAGCTGCTGAAAAAAGGGCCCCATGAACTGGATGTGGAGGCCATTACCGCAATGCAAAAGGAGTACGGCCTTGACATGGTGACACCGCTGTATACCCAGGAGGATGCAGCGGATTCCCTCTCGTTTATTGATGGATACCCCTTTGGTTCTGAAGTGACCATCGGGAAGGGCATCACCGTAAAGTTTTACGTGGCCGGCCATATTCTGGGCTCTGCCTTTTCTTTGATTACCGTAACGCCCGAAAACGGCGGTAACCCCCTTAAAATCCTTTTTACCGGCGATATCGGCCGGTTTGACAAACCGATTTTAAGAAACCCCACCCTGGAATTTGATGAAGCGGACCGGGATATTGATCTGATGATCGTTGAAAGCACTTACGGGGATCGCGAACATACCCCGGTGGCGGATCTTTCATGCAGTCTGAAAGATACCCTGAGCCGGACCATTGAACGGGGGGGCGCTCTTTTGATTCCGTCTTTTGCCTTTGGCAGAACCCAGGAACTTATTTATATCCTTCACCAGTTATATGAATCCGGTGCTGTGCCCAAAGTGCCTGTTTATGTGGACAGTCCCCTGGCATCAAATATCACAAAGGTTTTTGGGGAACATCCTGAAACCTATGATAAGGAAACCCATAAAATTTTTCTGGAAAAGGGGATCAATCCTTTTTATTTTAAGGACATCAAGTTTGTTGAGTCGGTGGAAGAATCCATGCGCGTCACCCAGGACGATACCCCCCATGTACTGATTTCGGCATCGGGTATGTGTGAGGCCGGCCGCATCCTTCACCACCTGCGTTATAAAATCCACAATCCAAAACACACCATTCTTATTGTGGGGTATATGGCACAGCACACCCTGGGGCGGCGTATTGAAGAACTCGGCATGCAGGAACGCCAAGCCGGAGACAAGGCGCCTGAAGTCAAAATTCTGGGGAAATCCTATCCCCTGCGGGCCCATGTGGAAAAAATCGGCGGGTTTTCCGCCCATGCAGACCGCCATGAGCTGATGCGGGTGGTTGCCGAATCGAATCTTCGGGTGAAAGATATTGCCGTTGTCCACGGTGAAACCGAACAGAGTGCGGCTTTTGCCCAACGCCTAAAAGACAAAGGATACAATGCCTTTGTCCCAAAACCCGGGGACCGGTTTAAATTGTCGTGATCCTGATTTTATAACCACGGAAGGACACGGAAGGCACTGAAAAGAGATTTCTGTGAACTGTATGCGCCTCCTTTGCCGGACCATAGACTGCTTGGCCTATCAAAACGAGCCTCGGTTCACAGCAAAGGATCAGCGTCCTGAGTAACTTCTACGGATGTTTTATAAAATTTTTATTTCCGTGTTTTTTCCGTGGTTATCTTTTTCTAAAGGCCAGGCGTTCACTGATTTTTGCGGCCTTTTCGGACTCCACAAACGCCAGAATCTGGGAAGCGGAGACTTCGCGCATCCTTAAGAATATTTCATAGGCAACCGAAAGTTCCATTTTATTGACAATCTCCGCAGCCGCCTTGGGCTTCATGCTGGCATACATTTTTACCAGACGGTTCATCTTGGTCTCGAATGCAGCGGCTTCCTGCTGTTCTTTGGCTGTTTTTTTCTCTTCAAGCCGGGCCATATCCGCTTCAATCTGTTTTTTTAGCGCCGTTAGGGACTCCAACTTTTCATCAATCTGGGCCTCATAGGTCTCCAGCTCTTTTTTTTCCTTGGCAAGGGTATCACTGGCCTCGGCCACGGCTTTCTTTTTCTCTTCAAGTCCCTGGAGAACGACCTTGGCCGGGTCGGGACACTCGGGGCACTCGGGACATTCAGGGCACGGTGCTTCACCATCTTCCCCTTTTGCCGTTTCCCCTTCAGCTGCTTTTTCTTCCGGTTTCTCATCATCCTCATCCGCGGCCCAAGCTTGTTCCGGGTGTCCCGACGGTATATATGAAACGCCGACAAAGGCGCCGGCAGCGATAAGTAAACTCAGCAAAAGGTATGCCGTCCAGCGTTTAAATGCGTCCATTGTTCACCTCCCTGGCTGTCTTCAAGGATGCAATTTCATCCAGGCCCTTCTGCTCCTCCCGGAGCATCTCATGGGTATATTCCCGCTCCTGTTTTTCCCGCAGCCGCTCCAATGACTTTTTGTCAATGGTTCGTTGTTTCAAGGCTTCCCGTTTTTGATCAAGAATTGTTTCAAGTTCGGTTTTTCTGTTGTGTTCTAAAATGATGGTTTGATCTGTGCCCGTAATGAATTGTCTGTACCGGTTGAACTGGCCTGCACCTATCCCCTTTTCCACCAGGCGATCAAGCTGGTCCGTCGCCGAAATTTTTTCGTTTTGCAACTGGATGATGCGCTGTTCACAGGCCAGGACATCTGCCACGGCCCGGGCCATCTCCTGCTTGGCCACCTGCTCAAGATGACGTTTGTATCTTAGAAGGCTTTGCAGTCTGAACTGGAATTTTTTCATGGACTATGCCTTGCCCTTTTTGGGTTCAGGGGGTGCGCCCTTGACGCCCATTGCTCTTCTCAGGCCGGCGACACTGGCCTGCATATCCATTTTTTGGCCGATTTGCTGGCGCAGCAGCCGGTTGATGCCGGGCATCAGTTTTCTGGCCTGGTCCACATCGGGATCTGATCCGTCCACATACGCACCGATGGTGATCATATCCTCGGCATTGCGGTAGGATGCCATGATATTGACGGCTTTGTCCCGCAGGGCCATATGGTCGGGATTGCTGACATCCCGCATGACCCTGGAAACACTGGCCATGACATCAATGGCCGGGTAGTGTCCGCGATTGGCAAGGTCTCTGGAGAGTACAATATGCCCGTCGGTTATGGAACGTACGGTATCGCCCACGGGATCATTCATGTCGTCACCCTCCACCAGAACCGTGTAGATGCCCGTGATGGAACCGCCGCTTTCAAGGACGCCGGGGCGCTCTAAAAGAATGGGAATCTGCACAAAAAACGAGGGGGTATAGCCGCGGGTGGTGGGCGGTTCTCCGGCTGCCAGTCCCACATCCCTGGAGGACATGGCAAACCGGGTAATGGAATCAAGCATGAGCAGTACATCCTTGCCCTGGTCCCTGAAGTATTCGGCAATGGTGGTGGCCAGATAGGCCCCGCGCATGCGGGTCAGGGGCGGGGAATCCGATGTGGCCGCCACGAGGACCGCCCGCTTGAGGCCCTCTTCTCCCAACGTCTCTTCCACAAAATCCTTGACCTCCCGGCCCCGTTCTCCGATCAGCCCGATCACCACCACATCAGCATTGGTGTGTTTGGTCATCATGCCCATGAGCACACTTTTACCCACCCCGGAACCGGCCATGATGGCCACCCGCTGACCCCGGCCCAGGGTGATCATGGAGTTGATGGCCCCGATGCCTACATCCAGGGGCTCTTTGATCATTTTTCGCTCCAGGGGCCCCAGGGGCTTGCCATACAGATAATAGGAGGCGGACCCAGAAATGGGGCCCTTTTTGTCAATGGGATTTCCCATGCCGTCCAGCACCCGACCAAGCATGTCATCTCCCACCGGTACCATGGGGGACGAGGCCACCGGCACAATCCGGCTGCCCATGCTGATCCCCCGGATGTCACCAAAGGGCATAAACAACGCTTTTTCCTGCCGGAATCCCACCACTTCGGCCATCACGGCCATGCCGTCGTCATTGATAATCCGGCACACGCCGCCCACACCAAGACCTAAACTATCCCCTTCGGCGATCAGGCCGATCACCTGGGAGACCCGGCCTTCGGGCGTCACGGTTTTGACCTTTTCCACCGCATCGGCATAGACGCTGAAATTTACTTTTTCAATGAGATCGTCCATCATAGTTTTATCTACTCTTTTGCCTGGGCAATGGCGTTGTATACCGCCTTAAGTTTGGACTCGGGATCTGTGGCAATGGTGGCACCGGCACTTTCAATGCGGCAGCCCCCCTTGGGAATCATGGCGTCCGTATTCACCGTAATATGGACCAGGGAATTGACAGCTTCAAAAAAAGCCTCTTTAACCATCTCCACATATTCATAGTCGTCTTCGGCCACACTCAGGGTAATTCCCTCCGGGGAGGCCAGCTGGGATAATGCGTCCAGGATGGTATGCTTGATCACGCTGTCGTCCGAGTCCAGCTTGGCCATTACGACCTTTTCGGCAATTTGGCAGACCAGGTCAACCAGCTGGGTTTCATACCGTGCCAGCATCTTTTCCAGCATCTGATCTGCGGTTTCCAGGGCCTGGCGGAAAGGGTCAAGGACCTGCTCCATCTCCAGGACAACTTCCTGCTTCCCGGCCGCTTGACCTTCCGCCGTCCCCTTTTCAAGCCCTTCTGCCTCGCCCTTGGCAAATCCGTCGGTCTGTCCCTGTTTAAATCCCTCTTCCCGGCCTTTTTTCATCCCGTCTTCATAGCCCTTGGCATGGCCGTCGGCCCGGCCTTTTTCCAGCCCCTGGGCCATGCCCTGTTCATACCCTTTGGCAAACCCCTGCTCTTCGGGGGTGGGGCCTTCTTCGGCTGTTTCGGTATCCAGGGCGTCCTCTAGGGATTCATCATCATGTTTCGCATTGGGGTCTTCTACATCCGCGCCCTGGATCAATGGTTCGAACAACTCTTTTTTAAGTTGTCTGGTGACTTTATAAAGGGCCTCGAATCCGCCCTCCTCTTTTTCAACCTCCAGGGGATCAAACAAGAGTTTGAAGCGGTCAAAATCAGGCTCGGCATCGGGTTGTTTTTGTGATACCTCCTCGTCAAAATTTTCAAGGGTGCCCACATCAATGGCCTTGAATCCATCCTCTTCCGGCAAAGACGTGTCAGACGTTTCTTGGTTATGTGCTTCTTGATCAGACAAGGACATCATCCTTTCCTTTACCTAAGGTTATGGTGCCGTCGGCCTCAAGCTCTTTGGCTGCCCTGACCACTGCCTGCTGGGCCTCTTCCACCTCTGCCAGCCGGACAGGACCCATGGCATCCAGATCGTCCTTGAGCATTTCACCCGCCCGCTGGGACAGGTTGGCGAAAATTTTGGACTTCATGTCTTCGGTGGCGGTCTTCAAGGCAAAGGTGAGCTGCTGACCTTCAACCTTCTTGAGGATTTCTCTCATGGCCGCATCATCCACATTGGTCAAATCTTCAAATACAAACATGAGCTTGCGGATCTCATTGGCCATTTCCGCATCATCTTCTTCAACATATTCCATCACTGCATCTTCGGTGGATTTGTCCACACCATTGATGATGTCCACCAGCACTTCCAGGCCGCCGGCCTTGCCGCCTGGGCCCACTGCACCGCTGAGTTCATATTTCAACGCCTTGTCAACATCCCTGACAACGTCTTCGGAGATTTGGCCCAGCCTTGCGATTCTCATGGAGATATCGCCTTTGAGTTCATCGGGCAGATTCATCATGATTTCCGAGGAGATCTCCGCCGGCATATGGGCCAGGATCATGGCAATGGTCTGGGGGTGTTCACCTTCAATATATGTAGATAAAGTGCCCGTATTGACATTCCGGCTCCATATGAACGGCTTGGCCTGTTTCTTTTTTTCCAAATCGTCCAGGATGGCTTTGGCCTGCTTGTCCTTCAGTGTCTTGGTCACCACACTTTTAATAAAGGAGTCCCCTTCAATGATCATCTTGGCCTCTCCTTCATAGACGACATTGAAATCCGCACATACAACCTTGAGTAATTCAGGCGTAATCTGTTCGATTTTGGACATTTCAAAGGCGATTTCCGCGATCTCCTGTTCTTTCATTTTTGAAAACACCTGGGTTGCATAATCTTCTCCCATGTACATGAGAAATATTGCCGCCTTTTGACAACCGTTTAAATTTTCCGGATCAATTGATTGGACCATCGCATTAACCCTCCTCTTCTTCCTCTATCTCACTGATCCATCCCTTAATGATATTCACGGTCCTGTTCAGGTCTTTTTCCGCATAATATCGGGCCCTTTCCTGGTCACTCATATTGGCTACGTATGCAGACCGCTCGGCTGCGGTCATTTTCTGGATGAACTCTTCTTTTTGATCTTCGCTCATCATTTCTAAAAATTCACGCTGCTGAGCCGCATCCATCTCAACAAAGGCCGGCTCTTTTTCCTCTGCCTCAATCTGGGCAAGTTCTTCGGGTGAGGGTAATGCTTCTTGCTCCACGGTAACCTTGATGTCGCGAACCGTTTTGATGATCGGCCGGATGATGAACAAGAATAATACAAAGACCAGCAGTAAGTTGGCAATGAGACGCCCGTACTCCTTCTGGACCATGCGCCAGCCGGTAAGTTTTTCCTGGGCGCCCTCCATATCGTCGATGGACGCAAAGGGAAAGCACTCCATGGAAACCTGGTCATTGCGCTCTTCATTGTACCCCATGGCCCGGGTGACAATACTTTCAAACTGCAGCATCTCCTCGGCGGATCTGGGCATATATACCCGTTTGGTATCGCCGTTGTCGTCTGTCTGGAACTCGTACTTACCGTCAATCACAGCGGCAACCGAAAGCCTTGTCAGTTCCGCCATGGGTTTCTGGGTCTCCCTGACCCGGCGGCTGATTTCGTAATTGACCGTGTCATCGCTTTTGTTGATTCGTTCCTGGGTTTGATCGCCGGTTTGATCTTCATCTGTGATGGGGTTGACCGATGAGGGGATACCGATCTCTTCATTGAGCTGGACTACTTTTTCGGCTCTGTTTTTTCGGCTGCGGATGAATTCCCCGCCCCGCTCAAAGGGATCATAAATCTCTTCATTCATGTTGTTTTTGGAGAAATCCATCTCCGAAGTGACCCGGACGATGGCTTTTTCCGCACCCACGATGCGCTCAAGCATGGTCTGGATTCGGCGCGTCAGGTTCTCTTCAAACCGCACCTTATACTGATACTGGGCGTCCGCGAGATTTTCGGCATCAATGCGTGCCTGCTCTGCTTCGGATTTGCCCTCAAACAGAATCCGGCCAGCCGTATCCACAATGGTGACCAGTTTCGGGGTCAGGTCCTGGACCGAAGAGGCCACCAGATGTGCGATGGCCGCCACTTCCTCTTTTTCTAGGTCCGCGACCAGTTCCAGCAGAATGGATGCCGACGGCTGTTTGGTCTCTTCCACAAACACCGACTCCTTGGGCATCACAATCATAACCTTGGCGTTTTTCACCGCTTCAAATGCTGCAATGGTCCGTGCAAGTTCCCCCTGAAGCGCCCGCTTCTTATTTATTTTCTGGACAAATTCGGTGGTGCCGAACTCGTTTTTATCAAAAATTTCGTATCCCACGCCACTGCCTTTGGGAATCCCCTCCTTGGCCATGGTCAACCGGACATCATATACCATGTTATCGGGCACCATAATGGTGGTCCCGTCACCGGTCAGGCGATAGGGTGTCTGGGAGGTTTTTAACATTTCCACGACAGCGGCGGCATCTTCCTGGCTCAGCCCGGAATATGCGACCTTATAGGGGGTTTGATTGGCCCATACAAACATGGTGATAAATCCTGCCACCACCGCCAGGACCAGACCGCCCAGAAGGAGTTTACGGACCATGCTCATCTCTTTGACCATGGTGATGATTTTTTCAGCTACCGGATTCATTTACGCCTCTCTTGGCCTTTTGCAAGGGGGTTATACCTGCATACGCATGATTTCTTCATAGGCCTTCATGGCCTTGTTTCTGACCTGTGCCAGCACTTTAAGGGATGTGGAGGCTTTGCCCAGGGCCATCATACCTTCATGAATACCAAGTCTGCCTTCAATGACGGCTTCCACAGAATCATCCGCCACATGCTGATTATTGTTGACTTCCAGGACCGCAGATTCCAGACGTTCCATAAATTCAGGGCTTCGTTTGGCTGCCACGTTCGCCACGGGCTCCCTGTATAGGGAGAGTTTGCCGGGAATTTGTGCGTTTATCTTGTCCATTTATTTAATCCTTTTGCCTGTAATTATTTACCTATCTCAAGGGCTTTGCTGACCATGTTTTTGGTGGTGGAAAGCGCTGTGACACTGGCTTCATAACTGCGCCGGGCCACCATCATGTCTGAGATTTCGGTTAAATGATCCACGTTGGGCATCTTTACATAGCCTGTGTCCGGATCGGCATCGGGATGGGCCGGGTTGTATACCAGATGAAAATCTTCCTGGGACCTGACAATTTGATCCACCTTGACCCCCGTGCCGTTATCCGGTTTTTTTTCATCTTCAAATTCAATGGGGGACAGTTCAATCTGGCCGGACTGATCCTTTCGGATCTTTTTTTGCACCACACTTTCAAAGGAGTCGATGTGCTCGCCTTTAAAAACCACCATTTTTCTGCGATAGGGCCCACCCTCTTCGCTGTTGGTGGTATCCACATTGGCCAGGTTTTCAGCAATGACGTTGAGTTTCATGCGATGGGCCGCAAGGGCGGTGCCGCTGATTTTTGATGCGTTCATTAAATCCATGGATTATTTTCCTCCTTCATCAATGGCATAGTTGAGTATGGTCATTTTTCGCAGCAGCATCTCGGCCGTGGATCTGAATTTCACATTGTTCTCCATCAGATTCATCATCTCCGTATCAATGTTCACCGAATCCAGGTGGTAGATGTCCACATCTTCGCTGGCCATGCCGTTAATTTGTCCGGGTGACCCTTCAACGTTGCCGGGTAGATGTTTCTCATTGGTTTTGCCCAGATAATCGGGTTCCGGTTCAGACATGGCCCGGTTGAGCGCACTTTGAAAATCTATATCGCTGGGCGTATATCCGATGGTATCCATGTTGGCGATATTGCCTGCGATCATGTTATGCCGCCGGCTTGAGACCTCTAAACTTTTTCCGATCATCTCGTAAGTGTGCCCGAAAATTCTTGAATCGGCCATGTGAACCTCCGTTGTTTACGTTTACGCTCCGGGACAGCAGCGGGTGATATTATTTCTTAACGTCAGGATAAGCGCACCGGAATATTAATGTTGCAAACGGAAAATGCAATTTGCATGCCTGAAATTAGAAACTGCCGGGGGAAATCAGAGAGGCGTTTTGTATTCGTTCAGTTTGTTGCGAAGCGTCCTGACACTGATCCCCAGAATTTTTGCGGCATGGGTTCGGTTTCCCTCGGTCCGGTCCAGTGTTTTGAAAATCATTTTCTGTTCCATCTCTTTTAGCGATCCTGGGTTAAAGTCTTCAGCACCGGGGGATTTCACCTCTGGGTCATCATCCGTATAGTGGAGGCCTGCTCCATCATCCATGAGGAGATCAGGCGGGGTAATCCTATCGGTTTCAGCAAGGAGTACGGCACGGTGGATCACATTTTCAAGTTCCCGGACATTGCCGGGAAAGGGGTGGTTCACCAGCACGGAAAGGGCCTGATCTGTCAATCCTTTGACAGACCTTGCGTCAATCCTGCAGTATTTTTCTATGAAAAAATCGCACAGGGGCGCAATGTCCCGACGGCGGTCACGCAAGGGGGGGATGATTAGCGGAATGGTGTTCAGGCGGTAAAACAGATCCTCCCGGAAGGCCTGGGTTTCCACGGCGTCCTTGGCATCCCGGTTGGTGGTGGCGATGACACGGACATCCACATCCACGGGCTGGGTGCCGCCCACCCGGTCTACGACCTTTTCCTGGAGCACACGCAGGAGTTTGGATTGAAGGTGAAACTGCATCTCCGTAATTTCGTCCAGAAACAGTGTGCCCTTGTCTGCCAGTTCAAACTTGCCCGCTTTTTTTGCCAATGCACCGGTAAAGGCACCTTTTTCATGGCCGAACAATTCGCTTTCCAAAAGATTTTCCGGCAGGGCGGCGCAGTTGATGGCGATAAACGGCTGATGACAACGGGTGCTTTTTTCGTGTAAAAATCTTGCAAGCAGTTCCTTGCCCGTGCCGCTTTCGCCCTGGATGAGCACCGATGCAGACGAATCCGCCACCCGGGCGGCAAGCTTGAGCAGTTTCTCCATTCCGGGATCTTTGGTGATAATCTGAACCGCTTTATGCTGGACTGGTTTCTCTTTTTCCGGGGGTACGGAGGCAATGGATGCAGCCAACGATTTTTTAACACTGAGTTCAAGCTGCCGTGGGTCGACGGGTTTGATCAGATAGTCCATGGCACCGTGCTGTATGAGACTGACGGCATATTCCATCACAGGGTCCTGGGTAAGGATAATGGTTTTGGGGATCCCGGCGTCGGAATCGGCTGCCTGTTTAAGAAAATCCAATGCTGAGAATCCCGGCGTACCATCGTCGGCCACAACCACTGCAGGTTTTTGGGAGAGCAGGTGGGTGAGGGCATCCGAGCCTTCGGGGACGGCATCAACCAGAAAACCCATCCCTTCCAGCAGGTCGGTATAGGTCATGCGCTCTTTGGGATTTTCAATGATGAGAAATAGTCGTTGTCCAGACATGCAGCCACAGCATCCTTATGAATTGATCATTTTTTCCGCCAGCCCCATGGTCGTCAAGCGCTGCTGGGCCAGCCTGGCCCAGACCGAGTCGTAAGACTGTACGATCTGCTCAAAGGTCTCTTTAGCCTTGTCCAGGGCATTGCCTTTCTGGTAGGCATCCCCCAGCAGAAATCCGATATTGGCCTTGGCCCGGTCTCCCTGTGAAAAATCCAGGGCTTTGGCAAAGGCATCGGCGGCCTGGCCATAGGATTTCATTGCCAGGTAAGTGGAGCCCAGGGTTTTGTAAGCCCCTGCCAGGATCTCGTAATTTTCGCCGGGAGATGCGGCGAATGCCTTCACGGCCCGGGCCTGGAGTTCTGCCGCCGTTTTCAAGTCCGGCTTCTTTTGGTAAATGGCTGCGCGAAGCATGAGTATTCGCCCTTTGGCCAGTGCATCTCCCCCAGCTTTATACGCCAGGATTAGATTATCATCCGCCTTTGAAAATTTACCCTTTTCCAGGTAAATCTGTCCGATCCGGAGCAGGGCCTCAACCCGGTTTGTATCTTTTGGAAATCTTTTCGTAAACGCGTATAATAATTTTAAGGCATCGTTATCCCTGCCGGACTCGTCCATGGCTTTACCCAGTCCAAACAAAAGCGCGGCCGGGCGTTCCGACCTTTTATAAAGTTTGTACGCGGAGATCAACTGATTAAATGCCTCTTCATACAAATCCGCCTGTAAATAGGCCTGGCCCACATAAAAGGGAATCAGCCGGCCGCCCATTTTGTCTAACTTCATTTTTTCGGATTCATACCTCATCAATACGGAGGTATATTCATCTGCCTTTAATTGTTCTTTAAACAGTGCCTCATAGGCCTTTTGCATCAGCTTGACCGCTTCGTAGCGCAGCCCCCTGGGATGGGTGGATAACAGGTCTTCGATTTCTTTGATGCACTTATCATACTCCCCGTTTTTCTGATAAATTTCAGCCAGGCGCATCATGGCGATCCGGGCGTAGGTGTTTTCCGGAAACCGGGTTTTGACCATTTCGTAGATTTCAATCTTTTCTTCATCGGTGTCAAGGTATCTGGCAATCCCGATGGAGGCATTTATAAATCCCGGGGAATCTGGGTATTTTTCCCGGACCAGTTCATATAATTTGATCGCCTTTTCTTCCTGGTTCTCCATGCCGTAAGCGTCGCCGGTCTTGCTTAGCGCCATGTCGGGATCTTTGACATCCGGGTAAAGATTCAGCATCCGGATATAATTTTCCCGGGCCCCTTTGCTTAGGCCCAGTTCAAAATTGGCATCTGCCGCATATTTGAGCAGGTCCGAAGATTCATACACCTTTTTTACATCATTTTGTATGACATAATTAAGCACGCTCAGTGCGTCATAATACCGCAGGTTTTCGAACAGGGCCTTACCATAGCCCACGCCTGCATCCGATATATACCCGTTGCTTATTGGGGACTCAAATACCTTTTTATACAGATTCAGGGCTTTGTCATTGTATCCTCTGGCACTATAAATTTTGGCCAGATGGTACTCCACCTCGGGCATGCCGGAGTAGTCCGGAAAGTCCTTGGTGATAATATCAAAATACCCTTCGGCGGTGGCACTGTTGTTCAAACGGGTATGAATCAATCCCATGGCGGCATAGGCAAAGGGAAGATAGGTTGATTTCGGAAAGGACACCATGGCATCCTGAAACATACGTTCTGCCCTTAAAAGCCCTGCCGGATCATTGTTTTCAACACCCATAAAATTGACATAGGCCAGGAGATAGTGAACCTGTTCCAGGCAGAAGGGGTTTTCCTCAAATAGATATTGTTCCAGAATGGCCCCGGCTTCTTTATACAACTGTTTTTTGACCAGAAGCATGGCATTTTCAACGGCATTGGCCCCGCAGCCCTGCAACGGGTCTTTGCCCCGGTACATATCGCTGATATCGCCTTTAAAACGACTGGCCTGACGATTTGGCGGAATATAAAGCGGTGCTTCCTTTCTCGCCTCTTTTGCCTTGGCTATAACCGTCTCCTTTTTGGGCGCAGGCGCCGGGGACGCTTGGGTTATGGGGTCCGGCTTCTGCATTGCAGGCTCGGTGGCGGTGTCGGCAAGGGCAGGGGGCTCGGCAGGTTCCTGGGGCTGAGATAAGACTGGCTTGTCAGGTTGCGGAGGCGCCGATTCTGCCTGTGTTGACGGTTCCGGCGCAGTCCGGGCCTGGGGCGCAGGTTCAGGTGCCGGGGTGGATTTGGGAACGGCAGCGGCAAGATTTACAGATTTATTTAAAACAACGGTCAACTGATTAGCGGCATCAAAAGAGAACTTAATTATTTCTTCACTGGGGTGTTTTCCCGTTACCATCAGGGCAACCACATTGCCGTCAAGGGCTTCCACATGGACGGATTCAAGGTTGGGATTGTTTTTGCCGTCGATGACCGTCCCTTTGGGCAGGCGTGCATTTTTAATGGCCACCAGCACCTCCCGGTCTCCGACGCGGACCACTTTGACAGGGGCTTTCCCGGTCATATCAACCATCACGGAAAAGGGATTGTCCTTGACGTGAATTGCTTTGATAACGGGTTGCGCGGCCATGGCCGATGCTGCCTGCATAAACATGAAGAAAAACACGGTCCAGGCCGATGATAAAACCTTCAGGTATGTGGGGCTTAATTCTCTCATGATATATTAATATCCAAAAGGGTTCATGGTTGGAGAATTAAAAAGCAAGTAACATGCCATACCTGCAATTGTGCGTCATGTCAGACGTAACCGCATGTCCGGTAAATGCGTTTACACATAACGTCTGGATAAGGTGTGGGGATTTCCGGCGGCAGGTGTCAAAAAACCGGCATCTCGTCTTCCGGTTCAATATCCATTTTCTTTATTTTCTCCACCAGGGTCGTCCGGTTCATTTTTAACAGTTCGGCGGCCTTGGCTTTTACCCACCCGGTTTGATTCAAGGCGTGGGTAATTAAAGATTTTTGATATGATTCCACGGCCTCATTAAACCCGATGTTATTCCGAAACACGCCGGTCACACAGACCGGGGTGGCATCTGTCCCGGTATCGGTCATGCAGCTTGGCAGATCGGCGATGCTGACGGTATCGGTCTCCACAAGCACTGACAGCCGTTCCACCAGATTTTCAAGTTCCCGGATGTTACCGGGCCATTCATAGGTTTCAAGCACCTGTTTTACCGAATCCGGAAATATCTTGGCCTCATATTCGGCGTTGCGTCGTGTGAATCCGGACTGGAAATGGTTTACCAGGGGGATGATGTCTTCAGGACGTTCGCGCAGGGGCAAAATATTGATGGGAATCACGTTAAGGCGGTAATAGAGGTCTTCTCTGAATTCATTATCCGCCATGGCTGCGGTCAAATTTTTGTTGGTGGCTGAAATGACCCGGATATCAACGGATATGGTCTGGGAGCCGCCCACCCGTTCGAATCGCCTTTCCTGTAACGCGCGTAACAATTTTACCTGCAGATCCGGACTCATGTCTCCGATTTCATCCAGAAAAATTGTCCCTTTATCGGCAATTTCAAAACGTCCGGTCCTTGTACGATGGGCGCCGGTGAATGCGCCTTTTTCGTGGCCGAACAACTCGCTTTCAAGAAGTTCGCTGGGAATGGCGCCGCAATTGATGACCACCATGGGACCGTCTTTTCTTGTTGAATTTTTATGGATGGCCCGGGCAATAAGTTCCTTGCCCGTCCCGCTTTCGCCTGTGATCAGCACCGATGAATCCGAGCGCGCAACCTTGCGCACCCGGTCGAGCACGGCCATCAGGCCTTTGCTCACACCGGCAATGCCGCTGCGGTCAAAACCCGGAATCGTTTGGGGCGGGGCGTCAACTGAAGCAGTTGTTTTTTCGGCAGTTGCTTGGGCCATAAGATCTAAACTTATTTAAGGATTTTTTTGAGTTTGTCAGAAATCGCCTCCGCCGTAAACGGCTTGACCACATAATTGGAGACACCGGCTTGTACGGCTTCTATGACGTTTTGTTTCTGGGCTTCAGCCGTGACCATCAAAAAAGGTGATTTTTTGTACTTATCACTGGCCCTGACTTTTTTAAGCAGTTCAAGTCCCGTCATTTTGGGCATGTTCCAGTCGGAAATAATCAGATCAATCTCCTGGCTTTCAAGGACGTCCCACGCCGTTGTACCATCATCGGCCTCCACCAGATTTTTAAAACCAAGCTGTTTTAAAATATTCTTCAGAATACGGCGCATGGTCGCAAAATCGTCAACTATTAAAATCTTGATGGATGTGTCCATTGCCACATTTTCCTCCTTAATTGGATTGAAACCCATCTTCTATCTTTCAAAACACACCTCAATTGTAAATTCTCCACCATCGGTCTGGAACGGGATTGCGATTTTAGGGCCATTCCCATAGTGTCGGATGGTATGTCGTTTTCCCGTGACCACGGACGGAATGGCCGCCTTGAACACTTTTCCTATTTCATCAAGCTCCCGCCGGGCCTGCCCGGAAATCATATTGGTCAATTCACCAACGGCATCGGCGATCTCTTCGTTGAGACCTTCCATTTTTTCTCCGAACATGTTGGAAACGACCGTTAAGATACATTTCTCTTCAAACGTGACGGCAATGGTTCCCTGGGCGACACCGGTCAGCCCCAGGACCCCCGTCACATCACCCACGGCGATATTATCTTTTTTAAGATAGGGCTTTCCCGCCGTAACCTTGACAAAGGCCATGGTCTCCAATACGTTAATGGTTGCATTGATGAATGGATTTATCAGTGTGACATCCAAGGAACAACACCTCCAGCCGGTTTTAAATTTTACCCGACAGCAAGACTTCTATGACGCCGGGGAAACTAATCAGAGTCGTCACTATTATATAAAACCACATTTTTAAGATGGGTAAATGTATCCAGGTCCATGGACTCAAATTCTACACCAAATCCGGCGTCCGTGTGCCTGACGATTCGTCCCTGGATTTCCAGCTTGATATCGTCTATGCCTCCGGACAGATAGATATTCACCCGGCACATCGTATCCAAGGCCGGTCGCTTGTCTGTTTTGGCAAATACGCCTTTTTGGCTCAAATCCTTTGAATGGGCTTCAAACCGAGCGTTTTGACCGGACGCGTCAATCATGTGGATTTCGATTTTGGTCGCAAAAATCACCCGGGAATATTTTCGCCTGTCGTCTTTGTCTGGAATGTTCAATGCAATTTCACTCCACGCTGAAAAGATATAAGTTGTATACACTCAATAATTTCCTAGGTTAGATTAGCATATTTCATTTTCAGGCTCAAGCCATTAAAAATCATCCGGCAGGTCCTGGGTCGCCACCCGCAGAAAATTATTCACCACATCAGGGTCAAACTGAGATCCTGAATTTTTAACGATAATGTCGAGGACGACATGTTTATCTATTTTTTTTCGATAGGCCCTGTCCGATGCCATGGCATCATAACTGTCGGCAACGGATAATATCCTTGCCAGCTTGGGGATCTGTCCGCCTTGAAGCCCGTCGGGGTATCCTTTGCCGTCAAATCGTTCATGGTGATGCCGGATGATCCGGGCTTCCCTGCCCCAAAGCCCCAGGTTGCTTATGATATCGGCACCGATGGCCGGATGCTCTTTTATTTTTTCGTATTCATCTTCGGTAAGCCGTCCCGGCTTTAGAAGAATATCGTCTCTGATGCCTATTTTACCGATATCATGAAGGCTGCCTGCCACATTAATCATGTCCAGTTCTTCGTCGGAGCATCCCATCTCTTCGCCGATCATGTGGGCGACCTGGGCCACCCGGGTCGAATGTTTACGGGTATAAAGATCCCGGACTTCAAGGGCCGTAACAAACGCAAACAGGGTGGAAAACAGATTTTCATATATATTTTCATATAGAGCGATATTTTCAATGCCCGAGGCCGCTTTCTGGGTGATAAAATTTAAGTAGTAAATGTCCTGTTCGCCGAAAAAACGAGGGCCCTGGAAAATATATGCTGAAACAATACCGAAAATCTTATCCCGGATTTTCAATGGCGCGACCATAAAGGAGTGTACTTGACGTTTCATTGAAGGGATGCCCGAGGCATCCGGGACAAGGCAGGGTGTGTAATCGCTTCCCAGTGACTCTATTATGAAGGCCTTTTCCGCTTCGGGAATATCTACGGCATGGGATGGCGGGTATGTTTTGTGTTTTGCGGCCGCTTTGTCCACAAGGACCAGGGGGCTGTCCTGTTCTGAATACACATGAAAAAAGACCAGGTCCGCCTTGAGTTCTTCGACACCTAACCGGACAACTTTGTTAAAAATTTCGTAACTGGAATCAATGGCGGAAAAATCTTCCATGACCCGGTTTAAGGTATTGACTTCCTCAACTTTTTTAACCAGTTCGTTGTTGAGTTTACGCAGGCGTTCCTGACGTTCCACCTCTTCCTTGAGAATCAGGTTTTCAACGAAAAGCCCGCGTTCCCGCAATATCCTGCGAAGGGTCAACTCCATCTGTTCAAGGTTTACCGGCTTGATCAGGTAATCCACAACGCCGTTTTTCAAGGTCTGTATGGTATTTTCAAGGGACGGATACCCAGTCATCACCACAACGGGCAGCGTACTGTCAATCTGGCGGATTTGTTCGGCAAGTTCGAGGCCGTCCATCACGGGCATGTTGATATCGGTGAAAATGCAGTCTATTTTTTCCCGATTAATAATACCCAGAGCGGTTTCCCCATTGTCTGCAGTATACACTTGGTAGCCTTTTCTTTCAAAAAATCCTTCTGTGACATCCAGAATGCCGTTTTCGTCATCCACCACCAGGATTTTAACATTGTCCTTGTTCATCCACCTCAACCTGTCGTTTTTTCATAAGAAAGTCTGTGCAAGTTACTCAGAGCTTTCAAACTTTGTTGTGGGTGTTGCCCGGGCGTTGATACACCAGGTCGGCCCAGGGCCGTTTATATAAAAGAGCTCGATAACTTACTGAGTTCTTTCAACCTTCGTTGTGGGCTGTCCTTCAGTGCTGATATGTCAGGTCAGCCCATGGCTGTTATATACAACGTTCGTTCTGTGTACGCGACGCAGATTTATTCACTTGCGTTGTCGGCTGGAGCCGGGTGTCCATAAACCCGGTCAGCCCGTGGGTGTTAATTGGAATTTTCTTAAATTTTACATGTATACGAAACATTGTATTTTATCAACCAAATTAAATTGTTTAAGATTTCAACGAAACCCATGTAAAGAGAACTTAATTTGTTGGTTTCGTTTTTATAAAGAATAATATTCTTGACTTTGTACAATACAATGAATATTTTCCCGTATTAGTAAGACGTATATGATAAATTTAACATAAATTGAGTGTTATTGGTATGGATAAAACGGACCTGGAAATTCTTAAGATCCTACAGAGAAAAGCCAGAATTCCCAATGTTGAGGTCGCCAGGCGCATTGGCATGGCCCCGTCCGCAGTGCTCGAGCGAATTAAAAAGCTGGAGGCAAAAAAAATCATCCAGGGGTATGAGGTGCGCCTGAACCCTGAGATGTTCGGCGGGGCCATGATTGCCTTTGTCAGTATCCAGGTGACCCGCCCGTCCAAAATTCGGGAAACCGGCGAACAGCTGGCGGCCATTGAACAGGTCCAGGAGGTCCACTATTTGGCCGGGGGCGACACCCTGATGCTCAAAATAAAGACATCCGACAACACGGCGCTGGAAGCGCTGATTCAAAACCGGATCGCGGATCTGAACAGCGTGAAGGCAACCCAAACATTTATTGCGCTATCCACGTTCAAGGAGAGCGCCAAGATCAAATTGCCGGATGATATTTAATACATAGATAAGGAATTATTATTATGCCCATGTCACCTGAATTCAAAGATAGACTGTCCGCGGTGGTCCAGGATGCCGCCTCCGCCTTTGGCACCCCTTTTCACATCTACGATGAGACCGGGATCATTCAAACATGCAAGGCCCTGAATGACGCCTTTGCCCCCATTGACGGATTCAAAGAGTATTTTGCGGTTAAAGGCCTGCCAAATCCCACGGTGATGGCGCTTCTTAAAGGCCAGGGCTTTGGTTTTGACTGTTCTTCGGTGCCGGAGATCGAACTGGCCCGCCAAGTCGGAAGCAATGCCGACGATATCATGTTCACCTCCAACAACACCACCCGGGAACAGTTGGTTGCCGCCATGGACAATGGAGGAAGCATCGTAAACCTGGATGATATCTCCCTGATTCAAAAGCTGCCGGCCGTACCTGAGCTGCTTTGTTTCAGATACAACCCCGGGGCCGCACGCCAGGGGAACGACATTATCGGTAAGCCTGAGGAAGCCAAATACGGTTTGACCCGGGAACAGATTTTTTCAGCCTATGAACAGGCCAAAGCCATGGGTGTCAAAAGATTCGGCCTGCATACCATGATGGCCTCCAATGAGCTTAATTTCCAATACATGATTGATACGGCAGATATGCTGCTCCAATTGATTGAGGAGATAAACCAGGCCCTTGATATCCGTTTTGAATTTATCAACATCGGCGGTGGATTGGGTATCCCCTATACGCCGGATGCCGAGCCCTTCAACCTTGAGGGTATGGCCAAGGGCATTATCCGTTCCTTTGGGGCGTTTAAAGATAAAAACGGCTGGATACCCAAATTGTATATGGAAAGTGCCCGGTTTATCACCGGCCCCCACGGGGTTCTGGTCACCTCTGTGATCAACCACAAAAATACCTACCGAAACTATGTGGGCGTGGATGCTTCCATGTCGGCGTTGATGCGTCCGGGCATGTATGGTGCCTACCATCACATTCACATCCATGACAAGCCGGGTTCCGCACCCTTGAAAACAGTGGATGTCGTCGGTGCTTTGTGTGAGAACAACGACAAGTTTTCCATCCAGCGGCAGCTGCCGGAAACCCGTGAAGGCGATATCCTGGTGATCCACGACACCGGTGCCCACGGGCATGCCATGGGCTTTAACTACAACGGCCAGCTTCGCCCCAAGGAACTCTTGCTTAAAACCGACGGCAGCATTGAACTGATCCGCCGGGCAGAGACCATGGATGACTATTTTGCCACATTAACTTTTGAGCCCAAAACCATTAAACCCAAGCAAGGCTGATGATCGGAATAAAAATAATTGATTATCAACCCGATTTATGGTTTGCTTTAGCCTGTACACGGCCCAAAAATCTCGACTCTGGCATTGACCCGGCAGGAGAAACAGCATGGATTTAAAAGAAATCTGTCCTGAGAAGTTGATCACCGCACAAGCAAGTGTCAAAAAAATTCGCAATGGTTCCCGGGTATTCATCGGCACAGGATGCGGAGAACCCCAGCACCTGATCCGGACCATGGTCGAAGATCAGTCCCTCCAGGATATTGTTGTATACCAGATGCTGTCCACCACCCTGGCTGAATATCTCAATGACGACACGTTTTCGGCCCGATTTTCCATCAAGTTGTTTTTTATTTCCGTGTTGATGCGTAAATTTGCCTTTGAAGGAAAAATTGACTATATCCCGGCCTATTTGTCTCAGATCCCTAAAGTGTTCCGGAACAATGAAATCGGTCTGGATGTTGCCCTGATACAGGTCAGTCCGCCGGATGCCCATGGATATTGTTCTCTGGGCATTTCCGTGGACATCACCCTGTCGGGTATGAAAAATGCCAAGATGACCATCGCCCAGGTCAATCCCCAGATGCCCAGAACCTGGGGAGACTCTTTGGTCCACATCGACGATATTGATTATGTCGTGGAATACGAAGAGGAGCTGCTGGAGTCCCTGGCCAAGACCAAAAATAAAACGGTGGTTGAGCGAATCGGCCATTATGTCAACCAGCTGGTGGATGACGGTGCTACGCTACAGATCGGTTTCGGGCACCTGCCCCATGCCATCATGCCTTATTTGGCCGGTAAGAAGGACCTGGGTATTCATACCCAGGTGATTACGGACGGGCTTTTGCCGCTGTTTAAACAGAAGGTCATCACCAACCGCAAAAAAAATTTTCTTCCCGAACGGGCCGTGGCGTCCCTGTGCATGGGGTCAAAGGAGTTATATAGGTATATCGCCGACAACCCCATGTTCTATTTTAGATCCTCTGAGTTTGTGAACGACCCCAATGTCATCGCCAGAAATGATAATCTGATCTCCATCAGTTCGGCCCTGGAGGTGGATCTGACAGGCCAGATATGCACGGACTCAAAGGGGTATCTGTTCTATTCGGGTATCGGCGACCAGGTTGATTTTATCAGGGGGTCCGCCATGTCCAAGGGCGGGTTTTCCATTGTTATCATCCCGTCCACGGCCCAAAACGGCAAGGTTTCCCGGATTGTAACGCATTTGAGTGAAGGGGCCGGGGTGGCCACCACCCGGGGGGATATTGACCTTGTGGTCACGGAATACGGCATTGCGGAAATTCGGCGGAAAAGCATTTTCCAGCGGGTGATGGAATTGGCCCAGATTGCCCACCCCAAATTCCGCAAGCAGCTCATTGAAGAGGCCAAACAACGCCATTACATTTTCAGCGACCAACTGCCGCCCACAAACCAGGACCTGCTGTTTCTGGTGGCCTATAAATACAACATGCTTTTGCCCGGCGGCAAACAGTTGGAAGTGCGGCCCCTTCAGCCCTCGGATGAATTCGAGTCAAGGAATTTTTATTATTCTCTCCAGGAAGATTCCATCTATTTCCGGTTTTTCAACCGGCGCAAGGTATTTTCAAGACGCATGCTCCAGCAGATGTGGGCCCAGGTGGATTACAGCCGGAACATGACCCTGATTGCCCTTGTGCAGCAGGGCAAACGCAAACAGATCGTGGCGGTGGCGTCTTACGCAGAAGTGGACCCCAAGAATGCGGAAGTGGCCTTTCTGGTGCAAGAAGAGCTGCATGGTAAGGGGATTGCCACCTTTATGTTGACCTGCCTTGAAAAAATTGCCAGAAAGAACAATTATACCGGATTTACGGCTCTTGTTCTGGCCGAAAACCGCAAAATGATTAGTGTGTTTAAACACACCTATCCCCACGCAGAATTTGTACGTGGAGAAGGTGGTGAAATTGAAGTGTCAATGCCCTTTGATATGAAGGAAACGCCCACCACATCTGATGATCCGTCCTTGGGATAAACCAGCCAGCGAACATCTTACCTCTATACAACCCACCCCTCGACCACCGATTGGTTAAGTGCCTGAAGGAAGCTATTTTTTCTTTGAGCTTAATTCTGGAAAGTCCCAGTAAAAATATTCATTGATGGGCGAGTCTTTGACCCTTTCGTTTTCTTGCCGTTCGGTTTCGGTATCCCGCAAGTCAATTCGACGAATTTTTCCGGAAATGGTTTTTGGCACGTTATCAACAAATTCGATGATTCGCGGCATTTTAAATTTGGCAAGAATATTCATGGTGTGCTTGAACAAGGCCAGGGCAAGTTCCCTGCTGCCGGTCTCGCCCGGGCTGAGAATGACATAGGCCTTGACCAGTTGGTGTCGTTGGGGATCAGGCGTTCCCACAACGGCAGCTTCGTCCACGGCAGGGTGTTCCAACAGGGCACTTTCCACCTCAAAGGGTCCGATGCGGTAATCGCTGGATTTAATGACATCGTCGGCCCGGCCCACAAACCACCAGTATCCATCGGCATCAAAAGAGGCCCGGTCCCCGGTGTAATAATAGTGGTCCACAAATACGTCCCCCATTTTTTCCGGATTGCCGATATACTCTTTAAACAGTCCCGCCGGTACCCAGTGGTCTAATTTTACCACAATATGCCCTTCTTGATCGGGCTGGGTAATTTCATTGCCTTCACTATCTGCCAGGGCCACATCATACATGGGAGCGGGGCGGCCAAAAGAGCCGGCCCGCATGTTTTCGGCCATCCAGGGCGGGTTGCCGATCATGGCCGTGGATTCCGTCTGTCCATAAAAATCCCGGATACGGGTGCCGGTATATTCATGCCAGCGTGTAATGACTTCCGGGTTTAAGGGCTCTCCTGCAGACATGGACTGACGCAGACAGGACAGGTCAATGCCTGCAATGTCTGCATTTACAAACATGCGCCAGGCGGTCGGCGGCGCACAAAGGGTGGTGACCTTTTGTCTTGCAATGGCCGCAAGGTATGTATCTGCATTCAACGTATCAAACCGGAAGGCGGTGACTGTGGCTCCCACATTAAAAGGAACAAAAAAAGAGGACCAGGACCATTTACCCCATCCGGGAGCGCTGAGATTATGATGGATATCATCGGGTTCGAGCCCTGTCATGGCGGTGGTTGATAAATGGCCCACAGGATAGGAAACGGCCGTGTGCCCCACACGTTTCGGCAGGCCGGTGGTTCCCGAGGTAAAAAAGCAGAACAGTATATCATTGGATGCCGTTATAGCGGCCTCAGTCTTGTCGGATGCACTTGCCACCTCGTCGTAGGAAATCCAGCCCGGGGCCTGCCCTAATACCAGTTTTACTTTGGGTGTGATGCCGGTTTCCCGGATAGCGGTTTCAATGAGATCAACGCTGGCCATGTCTGCCAGAATGACATCCGGTGTATAGGTTTCAAACCGGAATTGCAGCTCCCTGACAGTCATGGTGGTGGCCGTGGGGACACTGACGATTCCCGCTTTGATGCAGGCAAGACTTGCAAACCATATTTCAGGACACAGGGGCACCATCATATACATATTGTCTTTTATGCCGACGCCCCGGTCCGCCAGAAAATTGATCAGCCTGTTGGCCTGGCATGACAGGTCAAGATAGGAAAAACGACTGGATTCAAGGGTGGTCAGATCTTCATACACCAGGGCGGTTTTATCCGGAGTCCGGGCCACATGAATGCCTTCAAACACCTGGCTCGCCCAGTTGAATGAATCAGGCATTGTCATGCTGTTCAAGGAATGAAAAAATGCCTTTACCCGGGCCTGTTTTTCAGCATCATCCGGCATCCGGCTGATGTGGATCATCTGTTGGTAGAGTTCTTTCATGCTGTGGTAAACACTCCTTGCAATCCAAATTAATCTTATGTATAGCTGATCAAAAATATTGACTCTATAATGGATCATCCTCGGGTTTGTCAAAATATTTTATTTCTTAAGGCCTGTAGATTAAGGAGAAACACCCCCATGGCAGAAGATTGTCCCGTTTTAATACTGGCCCCGTTACAGGGGGTCACCGATGTGGTGTTCAGGCAGGTGTATGTCCGGCATTTCAACGGTATTGACCAGGCCATGGCCCCGTTTATCTCCACCATGAGCAGCAGGCGCTTAAAGCCGTCAAGGCTCAAAGACGTGGACCCGGATTTGAACCGTGCTTTGCCTGTGGTTCCCCAGATTCTGGGCAATAATCCGGATGATTTTATCTATCTTGCAGATTACCTGTTTGACATGGGCTATACCCAGGTGAACTGGAACCTTGGGTGCCCCCATTCAAAAATTGCAAAGAAAATGCGGGGCTCGGGGCTTTTGAGTTACCCGGATGAGATTGACGCTTTTCTTACCCGGATCATCCCGGCCATGAAGGCCTCTTTGAGTGTGAAAATACGTCTGGGTCGTAAAAGTAAAGAAGAGATCCGGGAGCTGATTGCAATGTTTAATACCCATACGCTTGACGAAATCATCCTGCACCCCAGAACCGGAGAGCAGATGTATACAGGTACAGCTGATGTCGACGCATTTGAAAGGGCTATGAACGCGTGCGCTCACCCCATGGTCTATAACGGTGATATTGTGGACCTGGCATCATGGGAAAGAATCCGGCAGCGGTTTCCCAACATTCGTCGTTTCATGATCGGCAGGGGGATTCTTTCCAACCCATTTTTGCCCGAGCAGATCAAAGGGGTGCAAAACGATCTGCCAAATACCGGCACCCGGGATGTCGGTAACCAAACCCATGAACGATTGAAAAACTTCCATGCAGATCTGTTTAACAGCTATAAACAGGTTTTTAAAGGACCGGGACATCTTATCGGACGTATGAAAGGATTTTGGGGATATCTGGGGCCTTCCTTTGAAGACAGCAGAAAACCCTTGAAAAAGATGCTCAAGTCAAATTTGGAGCAGGATTATTTAGACCGGGTCAATGGGTTCTGGGACATGAACTTGAGTTTTTTGCCGGGCGGGGTGGAATGACACCGGTCCGGACAGCAAATGATTTGATGCCGTTTAATCAAACTTATTCAAGGCAACGGACAGTATGGGTTTGATCGCTTCGGGCGTGATATCTTTTTCAATATGGGCGGCAACATCCATATTTTTAAATTTTTTCAGTCTGGCTTCGTTAATTTCCCCTGTCATCAGCATCACAGGTATTTCTTTGTAGTCTGCGCTGCCTTTCAAAACTGTTATGAACTCAAGGCCGTCCATTTCAGGCATATTATAGTCTGTAACAATCAAATCAATGGGCGTGCTTTTGATCAAGCACAGCGCTTCTTTACCATTTTGGGCCTCAAATATTATTAAATCTTGGAATCCCGCCCTGAGAATCGTTCGTTTGATGGCGGATCGCATCGGTTTTGAATCATCGACAATTAAGCATGAGCGGCACATAGCTTGAATCCTTTTTTTGTTTTGGTGCGCATATTGGCCAGCGGAACGCGTGGTTATGCTTGAACAATCAACTTTTCTTTATATATACCATTTTGCCTAAAAATGACAAATCTAATGGCACAGGTTCTCGGTGGTGCCCTTGTTGGGCAGGCACGGTGGCAGGGCAGGCACTGGGGCCTGCCCCTACAGCGGCCGATGTAGGACCAACCCCGTTGGTTTTTTTATTTGTTGAATTGCATCCTGAATTGTCTGATCAGTTGCCCGGAGAGGCTGTCGGTGCTGGGAATAATGGGCAGGCGGTCCGCCTTGAACCATCCTGCCTCTATAATCTCCTTGGGGTCGATCTCTATCTTTCCGCTTTCATAATCGGCCATGAATCCGATCATCAGGCTGTCAGGAAAGGGCCAGGGCTGACTTTTTACATACCTGATATTTGTGACCCGGATACGGGTTTCCTCGTACACCTCCCGGGCCACGGACGCCTCAAGGGTCTCTCCGGGGGAGGTAAATCCAGCCAGGACAGAAAACATCTGCCTTTTGGGAAACCGGGTTCCCCGGGCCAAAAGGATTTCATCTCCCCGGGTCACCCCCATGATCACGGCAGGGGATATTCTGGGATAGGCATGGAGACCGCAGGCCGGGCAGGCTCGACCATGTTCCCTTTTCATCATTTGGGTCAATGTGCCGCACCGGCCGCAAAAGTGGTTATTGGTGTGGACATCCGCGACAAAACGGCCGTAGGCAATGGCCAGGCGCATGTCCTCGTCGGCACTTTGGTAAAAGTCTCTAAGGTTGGATCCGGTCAACCCGGATTCCGGGGTGTGATCAATCAGGGTGCCGCAGCAGCAGGGCATGCCGTTTAAGGTTCCGAAAGGGTGCAGGCCGTTGCGGGTCAGGTCCTTGGCCTGGCTGGGTTTGAGGACGGGTATCAGCACTGTTTCAGGGTCAACGATCAGTTCCGTGCCGTCAAAAAGGAAAATCCATGCGGGACCCTCTTGGGGGAGGGCCGGTGTCTGTAATGGTGAAAACATTATGGGTCCTGGGGGTATCTTTCATGTCTGTTTTATCGAATATAGTGTGCCTAAATAGAAACGGCGGCTGCATAGGCGCCATGCACTGCATCAAAAGCAGTACCAATTTTTAAGGCATCACCGGTCACATGATACGCAATACCGAGTTTTTCAACAACATGTGCCAATGGGTTGTAGGATTCAGCACCGGCAGCCACCACCACCGTATCAACATTCATGACGGTGATTTTTCCATCCGTTTCCAGTTCAATGCCGGTTTCCGTGATTTTCAGTACTTTTGTAGCGGTCCGGGTTTCCACATTCAAACGCCTGAGATCCTGCATCATTCCCCACCGGGTGGATTTACCGATATCCTTGCCCATGCGATGGGTCATTTCAATGAGACTTACTGTTTTGCTGCCTCGGGTGGCCATGTCAAAAAGGGTTTCCAGAGGTTCAGCTTTATTTACCAGCAGAAATTTGATGGTGTCTGCGGGAACAGTGCCTTTTTCCGCAAGGAATAATGCTGTTTCAACGCCCACAGCACCGCCGCCGATGACGGCCACATGTTTGCCGGTGCCCACCTTGTTTTCAAGCACATCCCAGGCCCCTGTCACATGGGGCAGGTCCATGCCGGGGATGGGCGGGGAAAGGGGGCGGGCGCCTGTGGCAATGATCAGGGCGTCAGGCTTCTCTTTTAGAATCAGGGCTTGGTTTACCTCGCAGTTGAGTACGATGGGGATTTTTTCCACCGACAGCTGATATTCAAGGTCGTTGGAAAACCGGGCAAATGTCTCCCTGCCCGGAGGCGCGGCCGCCAGATGAAGTTGGCCGCCTAATCGTCCGGAGCGCTCATACACCGTCACATCATGTCCCCGCCGGGCGGATGCCAGCGCGGCGGTCATACCTGCAGGTCCGCCGCCGACCACCATCACTTTTTTGGCGGTGTCAACTTTATCCAGCGTTCTGCGGTACTCATGACCGGCCAATGGATTGCAAAGACACTCCACATGCTTGAGATTGAACAGGTTGTCAAGGCAGCCCTGGGCACAGGCAAGGCAATGAATAATCTCTTTTTCTCTGGCCTCCCTGGCTTTTCGGGGCAGATCCGGGTCTGCAATCAGGCTGCGGCCCATGGCCACCATGTCGCAAAATTTTTGGTCGATCATCTTTCTGGCGGTTTCCGGATCATCAATCCTGTGGCTTGCGATCACGGGCACATCCACCGCAGCCCGGATATCTCCGGCAAGATAGCCGAATGCCCCTCCGGGTACCTGGGCCACAATCTGGGGCACCCGGGCTTCATGCCATCCCACATTGACGCACAGAGCATCCACGGGCCCTTTGGCCAGTTGTTTTGCATATTCGATCAGCTCCGACCGGTCATTGCCCCCGGGCATAAAATCATTACCGTTCATTCTCACAATCAACGGATAATCCGGCCCTACGGCGTCCCGGACTGCCTGGACCGTTTCCAGTCCAAACCGCATGCGGTTTTCAAGGGTGCCCCCGTATTCATCGGTGCGTTGATTGGTCAGTGGAGATAAAAATTCAGAGATCAGATACCCCGTGCCCGACAAAATTTCCACCGCATCAAATCCCGCCTGTTTTATCCGGAGCGCTGCATTTGCAAAGGCGTCGATGATTTGCCGGATCTCTTTGATTTCAAGGGCCCTGGGCGTCTCCTTGGTCATCCTGGAGGCAATGGCGGACGGGGCCACGGGCTGTCTGCCGTTGAGCAGAAAAGAAAAATTATACCGGCCGGCATGGTTGATCTGCACGGCGCAGCGGCTTCCATTTTTCCGGATGGTCTCTGACAGCCGAGTCAATCCCGGGATAAATTTATCATCATGGGCGCCTATGTTCTGGGTATTTCCGGACAGTTCGTCCACCGTGGCATACCCCACGCAGATCATACCCGGGCCGCCCTTGGCCCGTCTTCGGTAAAATGCAAGGATTTGATCCGTCACTTCAAAATCGTGTGCCATGCCCAGGTGCATGGCCGGCATATAAATCCTGTTGGGAATGCTTAATTGATTGATTTGGATGGGATCGAACAGGGGATCTGTCATTGCACTGCCTTTATGTTTGGTATTAACCTTTTTTAAGTGGAATATCCCATTTTTTCATATATTTCCAGACAAGGGTCCGGCTTTTTCCCAATTGTCTGGCCACCTCCGCCTTATTCCAGTTGCAGGCCTCCAGAAGGGCCACCAGGCGCTCCCGGGTCAAAGGCGTCTGGGAAAAAGCAGGCGGACCGGGGAACGCATCGTTGCCTGGGGCGGCCGCACTCGCCTGGTTGTCACCGCACACCTCATCGGGCAGATCTGCACAGGAGATTTCCCGGGTGCGGCAGAGCACAAATCCATGGGCAACGGCGTTTTCCAGTTCCCGTACATTTCCGGGCCAGGGATAGGCCATGAGCGCTTTCATGGCATCCGGGGTGACATTGCGGATGTCCATGTCCTCATGTTTGTTGCCCTTTTCAATGAAGTTGCGTACCAGCAGCGGAATATCTTCCAAACGCCGGCGCAGGGGCGGCAGGCGGATGGGAAATACTTTAAGCCGGTAATACAGATCCTCACGAAACAACCCTTCCCGGGTCAGGGCGCTTAAATCTTTGTGGGTGGCTGCAATGACCCGGATGTCAATTTTCTTTTTCCGGGTATCCCCCACCCGCTCAATTTCCCTTTCCTGTAAGACCCGCAGCAGCTTCACCTGCATGTATGGTGTCAGTTCACCGATTTCATCAAGAAAGATGGTGCCGGTGTCCGCCTGTTCAAACCGCCCGATCCGGTCTTTGTGCGCACCGGTAAAGGCGCCTTTAACATGACCGAACAACTCACTTTCCAACAGGGTTTCGGATAATGCCGAGCAGTTTACCGTGACCAGGGGCCGCTGCCCCCCGGCGGCTTCATAGTGGATGGCCCGGGCCACAAGTTCTTTGCCCGTCCCGCTCTCTCCCTGGATCAGGATGGTGGCCCGGCTGTCCGCCGCCGCCCGGATGGCATGGAACACCTTTTCCATGGCAGCTGATTTGCCGATGATATTGCCCAGGGCATAACGCTTTTTAAGTTCCTGTTTGGCGGATGCTTCCCGGGCCTTGATGGCTTTGATTTCCGTCAAGTCGGTCAGCGTTTCCACAATGCCCAGCACCTTGCCCGTTTCATCCCGGACCAGCCTTGCATTTTTGATCACCGGCACATCATAACCGTCTTTGTGCCGGATATAGCACTCCTTGACCTCTGTTTTGCCCTGGGTCAACACTTTGCAATGGGACGTATCCGTGGGCTTTGTCTGGTCATAGCACCGGCTGCACTTGATCAGGTTGCATTGCCGCCCCACGGCCTGCTCGGCCGTGTAGCCGCTGATATTTTCCATGGCCCGGTTCCAGGCGGTGATTTTGCCCTCCTGGTCCAACGTAAACAGCCCTTCGGCCATGGCATCTAAAATATGGTATAAAAAATTGAGGTTCCAGATCCCGTCGTTGTTCAACACGTCACCCGTTTCATTATTTGGTTGATTGCAACGTTTTTAACGTTACTTGATACCGGGCAATGATAGAGTAACGTTACTTAACAATCAATTGTTATCCTCCAACGGGTTCTTTTTTTTCTTTTTCCCTGTCACCTGACAGGCATCCCGCATTCAGGTGGATATCCCCATTTTAGGAAGAATATAAATTTGAAGCAGCAGGTAGACTATAACAAAACCGATCATTATTAAAATTTCCATGCGTCATCTCCTTGGGTATTCGGATTAATCCATTACACGTTCATAAGATTACAGCAATCAATATGCCAAAATGACGATGTTTTTTAAGATTGCTCGTCCGGATTGCCATAAAAAAGAGGATTAGTGCTTGCTTAGTAACAATGATGAGCTATTATCTTACCATTAAATATGCAGCAACCCAAAGGAGTTAGATTATGACCCGGAAACCCCAACGTATATTATTTGCCTCGGACCTGTCCACCAACATGAAAGAGGTATTTAAGCATGCCGTATCCCTTTCCACATTGAGCGATGCCACCATCATCGTGCTTCATGTCATGGAAGAGGCCGGAAAAAATGCACAACGGCGCGTACAACGTGCATTTGGTGAGACACTTTATAATACCATCAGATCCGAACAGAAAGCCGGTGCCCACAACCTGCTTACTGGGAAAAATGTGGATGCCTTGAGTATAAAACAGGCCATTGCAGGTTTCCTTGAAGACAAGGAAAACACGCCCATGGATATGGAGATCAGTTCTCCCATTGAAAAGATCCTTGTTACCGAAAGCAAGTCCATTGCCGATGAAATTACCGGAACAGCCGTGGCTGAAGGGTGTGATATCATTGTCATGGGGGGAGGACACCAGAGTTTTCTGGAAAGTGCCATTGGGGACAATATTGCCCGCAAGGTGCTTAAGCGCACGAGTGTCCCTGTCCTGGTGGTGCCGTTACTGCACTGATGCCGGTCTTTAAATATAAAATATAGTTATGGAGGCCACGTGGCTGAAATAAAAGATATCTTGCTGATTTACATGGAAAACGACCCCATCAGTTTTGCCCGGGTTGAAGATATTGTACCGGATCATAAAAAAGACTGGTACCAGATCCGGCTGCTGATGCTCCAGATCCCCTTACAGGTTGTGACCTGGATTTTAAGGGCGGAATACATCAATGGCGAGGTGTTTTCCATGAACGGCAAAAGTATGCGCCTGGAGAAGGTGGTTGCCCCGGTGGCGCCCGGTGAGCATGACGACGACGCCCAGACGTCGCCTGAAAACGACAAAGACGCTGATGCTCGTGATTCGGATGACTCTTCCGAAAAAAAACAGGACAATATCATCTCCTTTTCCCCGCGAAAAAAACCTAAAACCGAGGGACCATAGGTTGCCAGGTCCCTCCGGTATTTTGTCCGCCTCCAGGCGAACGGATATACCAGGCTGGTACACGGCCTGGTTTCTGGATAGAATTGAAAAGGGGTATTTTGTTGTCACCAATCCATTTAACCGACAGTCCCGCAGGGTTGAGGCAACCCCCAAAGAGATTCACACCATTGTTTTCTGGTCTAAAAATTATGGACCGTTTCTGGACTTAAACGCCCATAAAATTTTAGCCCGGAAAGGATTTCACCTGTTTTTTAATTTTACCATCAATACACCTGTAACCGCGCTTGAAGCCGGTTTACCGGAACTGTCCGCGCGTTTGGACCAGGCCCGGCGCATTGCCCGGGATTTTTCCCCGGCGCAGATTGCCTGGCGTTTTGACCCCATCTGTTTTTATGAAAAAGCCGGGCGGGTTTTTAATAACCTTGATGCCTTTGAGGTCATTGCCGTGCGATTGTCACAACTGGGTATCAAACAATGCATCACCAGTTTTTATGATTCGTACAAAAAGGTGGACGCAAGAATCAAGCGCATGACTGAGCCGGGCAGGCCCGTGCTCAACTTCATTGATCCGGGCATGGCGCGCAAGGCGGATATCATTCGCAATATGGCTCAATTTCTTACCTCCCTTGGTATGGATCTTTTTTTATGCTGTGAAAAAGCATTGATGGATGCTGCCGGATTAGAGAAATATGCATCCTCGAATGCCTGTATTAACGGGCATCTTTATCAAACCTTATTTGGTGGAAATCCTGAAACCCGCGGCGATTATGGACAACGGCGCAAGCAGGGATGTCAATGCACTAAATCCTTTGATATCGGCTCCTATGACGACCACCCTTGTTTCCACAACTGCCTTTTCTGCTATGCCAGAACAGGTCTTGATATTAAAAAAACGTCCATGGGGTGATCCGGTCCGCCGATTCCCCAAATGACCCTACAATAAACTATGAAAATAAAAGATCTCGAAATTAACGGCGTCACCTTTCTGGCGCCTTTGGCAGGGATTACCAATTTGCCCTTCAGGCAGTTGATAAAGGATTGCGGATGCGCTGTGGTATGCTCGGAGATGATCAGTGCCAAAGGCATATTCTATAATTCCGAAAAAACCATAACCCTGCTTGAGTCCAATGAGCGTGAGCGGCCCTTGTCCGTACAGATTTTTGGATCCGATCCTGTGTCCATGGGACAGGCTGCTGCATTCGTCAGTGACCTGGGAACAGTCGATATCATCGACATTAATTTTGGGTGCAGTGTCAGGAAAGTGATCAAACAAGGGGCGGGCGTGGCGTTGATGAAAGATCCGGGCCTTGCCCAAAAAATTATAAAGGCTGTCAGGGATGCGACATCTCTTCCCTTTACCATTAAAATACGCAGCGGCTGGGATGCGTCCGGGGACCAGGCCGTGAATCTGGCGAAAATCGCAGAAGATAACGGGGTGGATGCCATTGCCGTTCACCCGAGGACAGCAGCCCAGGCGTTCAAGGGTAAGGCGGATTGGCAACAGATTGCACGGGTTAAGCAGGCCATCGGCATTCCCGTGATTGGAAACGGCGATATCGTTACCCCCCGGGATGCCGGAGAAATGATTTCCCAAACCGGCTGTGACGCCGTTATGGTGGGCAGGGCGGCCATGGCAAATCCGTTCATTCTTTCACAGATCGAACAGTATGTGGCCCATGGCACATTCTCACATCCTTCGCCTTGGGACATCTTTAGAAAAATGGAAGCATTGACCCAGGGGTATGTCTCATATTTCGGAGAAAGCACGGCGTGCAGAATGCTTCGGGGGCGGCTGGCGTGGTTTGTCCGGGGATTGCCCGGCGCGGCTGTGTTCCGTAAAGAATTATCCACCCTTGAAAGCAGTGTCCAGGCCCATGAGATGATTCGAAACTTTGAGGCAGGCCTCAAGGCTTGAGACCTGCGCTAATTCGTGTTTGGGTTGGTTTGTGGGTATTCGCCCCTCTAGCGAACCGTCAAAGCAGGGGCGTCCAATGATTAATTATTACCGGCATCCTTGATATATTCGGCAGATCCCACGGACGAAATGCCGCCCCGGGGGGTGAATTCGCCCGTCACTTTCATGTAAATCGGGTTGATCACCGAGACAAGGTCGTCCAAAATTTTATTGACCACATGTTCGTAAAACATCCCGACGTTTCGGTACTGCATCAGATAATATTTTAGTGATTTCAACTCCACCAGATGGGCATCGGGCCGGTAGTCGATAATGATGGTCCCGTTATCCGGCAGACCTGTCATGGGGCAGACCGAGGTATATTCGGGCTGGGTGATTTTAATATCAATACTGCGTTTGGATTTGTATGCGTATTCAATGGGTTCCAGAAGATCCGGTGTGATTACATCCGCCGTATCCACGGTAAAAGGGGTGTCGTAGTGCTTGTTTTCCATCTACACTCTTTCTTCACAAAGCTTTACAGATTTTACCCGAAAATTCACTTCTAACGGGTTGCCAATTTTTCTGGAATTATGGTAACATACACCGTGGAAGTATTCAATATGCTTCAAAACATACTGCAGGCGGCAAAAGTGTCGTTAAAAAAATATTTGATAGGAAATTCGCTTGTACAAGATTAGGAAATTGTTAAAAATTCTCTTGACAAGCGGCGTGAAAAATTAGATAACGACGTCTGCGATATACCCAAAGAAAATGAACTTTTACATCCTTGTTACGGCTCGCATTAGTTGATTGAGGAAGACCGAGGCAACCTTCAGGGCAAAATTGTAAACATGCGGCATAATAGGGAGAATCAAGGAGAAAGAGGTTAATGCTATGAACGATTTTTTACAGAGCCTTCGTAACGGCCAGTCCGAAAAGGCGAGAACACCTAAAACAAGAAAGAATTTTGACAATTCGTACTATTCCAACACATCCCGGTTCAATTCATATGGCGGATCCGGTTATCCCAATAATAATAGATCACCGCAAATGAAACGCCCCATGCCGCCGGGAATACCCCAGCAGGCGCCAGGCGGTAATCAGGTCGCTGAAGATCCCAATACCGTTCTTTTAGCGGATATTCTGGATAATCTGGGCAATCAGGTTGATATTCTGATTAAAAACCAGGAGTACATGATTACGATTCAGGAAAGAACTGCTGATCTGCTCCAGCGTCAGGCCGACGCCATTGAGATTATCATGGATCGCCTGAATCTTTCCCCGGACGAGGAGATGGATATCGCCCCGACGTTTGAGCATCATTATGTATCGTCCCAGGCCCCGGATGAAGAAGAAGTTGACGGCACCGTCGAAGATCTGCTTAGGGCGGAAATGGCCGAGGAAGAACGCCGGAAAGCAGCTGCCCAGAACCCAGCCCCGGAAAACAATGTTGTAAAAAAACGCAGAAAAATTGTGGCGCCCCCGGCGCAGGCACCAACACCTGTAGAATCACCATCCGGTGAAGCAGCTGAACTGATGCCCAGAGAAGAGATCATGGATATCATCAACTCCATGCGAGAACAAGGTGCCACCTATGATCAGGTTGCCAAACATCTCATAGATCTTGGTCAGCCCACCTTTTCCGGTCGCGGCGAATGGCATGCCCAGACCATCCATAGGCTGTGCAGCAATAAATAGCATCCCGCCATCGTCATACTAACATAAAAAATCCGACCGGATTTAATCCGGCCGGTTTTTTTTATCGGCTGTTAGGCGGGCCATGTGTTCGTCCCACTCGACCGGCAGCATGCGTTGTTTTTGCGTATTGCATTCCTTGCAACACGGCACCAGGTTAAATTTCTCCGAGCGCCCTCCCCGGGATAGGGGAATCACGTGATCCATGGTCAGTTCTTTGGGGGGGAACTGCCCTCCGCAATAGTGACATATGCCGGACGACCTTTTTCGCTTCCACCACTGGCTGTTCCGAAGCTGCCGTGCCTTGGATCGCTCTTTTTTTGTTACAATATCGTCGGGAAAAGAAAAAAATTCATTTATATCTTTCATATCGTCCCGATTTTAATATCCAAATTCGCTTAGTTGCCGTTTATTGGATACCCAATCCCGGGTCACTTTAACAAACAGCTTAAGCAGCACCTTGCTGCCCAGCATCTGTTCAATATCTTTCCGGGCGTTTGATCCGATACGCTGGAGCATGCGTCCTTGTTTTCCAATGACAATACCCTTTTGGGAATCGCGTACCAGATGGATGCTGGCATGGATGACGATCAGCTTTTTTTCCACATCAAAGGCATCCACCGTTACCGCCGATGAATAGGGGATCTCCATGCCCGTGAGTCTGAACACCTTTTCCCGGATAATCTCGCTGACCATATATTTTTCTGAAACATCGGTAAAGGTCTCCTCGGGATAGAGGGGCGGTCCTTCGGGCAGCCGGGATTCCACTTCGTCAAGAAGCAGATCCACCTGGATGTTTTTTCTGGCAGAGACCGGAACAATGGTTTCAAACCCATACATATGCCGGAACAACTCCACCTGCTCGTATACAACCGCTTTTTTGGCCAGATCAATTTTATTCAGTGCCAGGATAACCGGTTTGCCCACGGATTCAAACCGCTTTACGATCATCTTTTCCGATGAATAGTTGCGGGATGTGCTGTCCACCATAAAAAGAATCAGATCCACATCGTCCATGGCCTGCATGGCCTGGTCCACGATTCGCTGATTAAGCAGGGTGGTGCTTTTGTGAATTCCCGGCGTATCCAGAAATACGATCTGGGAGTGGGGGCGATTTACAATGCCGATGATCCGGTCACGGGTGGTCTGGGGTTTTTTTGAAGTAATGGATATTTTTTGACCCAGGACCTGATTGAGCAGGGTGGATTTGCCGGCATTGGGGGCACCGATAATACCCACAAACCCCGAACGGGCGATTTTAGACATTTAATCCTCCTCCTGATACCAGTCAATGAGGTTTTGGATTTCATCCCATATGGTCTGACGACCCTGGCGGGTTTTGGCCGAAAACAGAACGATGCCGTTGCGATCCCGGTTAAACAACCTGCAGGCGGCATCCAATTGTTTTAACTGTTTGTTTTTTGACAATTTGTCCGCTTTGGTCAGCACCAGAAGGCAAGGCATCTGCTTTGTCTCAAGCCAGCGGACCATCTCAAGTTCCTCTTTGCCCGGATCTCTCCGGATGTCCATGAGGAGAATCAGCCCCGTTAGATTGTTGCGCGTTCCCACATAATTTTCCACCATGGGCTGCCACTGTGCCCTAATTTTTTTGGATACCTTGGCATATCCGTACCCGGGAAGGTCCACCAGGGAGAGTGCCTCCTGGGAGTCCTCTCCCCGGGACAAATCTGCATTGACCAGAAAGAAATTAATCAGCTGGGTGCAGCCGGGCCGGGAACTTGTTTTAACCATATCCTTGCGGTTAATCAAGGTGTTGATCAAAGACGATTTCCCCACATTCGACCTGCCCGCAAACGCGATTTCCGGGAAATCGTATTCCGGGTACTGGGCGGGTTTAACCGCACTTTTTACAAATTCAACGGCACGGATTTTCATGCATACCTTTTCAAATATTCTTCTAAGCGGTCCATTCCGATTTTAAGGTTTTCCAGGGAATTAGCATAGGAGAATCGAATGTATCCTTCTCCATTGGCGCCAAAATCAATACCCGGGGTCACCCCGATGTGTGCCTTTTCCAGGATGTCAAATGCCAGGGCATAGGAGTCGGTGGAAATGTGTTTAAAATTTACAAAAACATAAAAAGCCCCCGTGGGCTCCACCATCATGGACAGCCCCATCTCTTTAAGGCGCTTGATCATGAATTTGCGGCGCTCATTATATGTCTCGCACATGGCCTGGGTCTCTTCATCCGCATCGGTCAGCGCAGCGGCGCCGGCCAGTTGGGTGACCGAATTGGCGCAGATAAAGAAGTTTTGCTGCAACACCTGCAGTGCCCGGACAAATTTGGGCGGGGCAATCAGGTATCCTAACCGAAGCCCTGTCATGGCAAACAGTTTGGAAAATCCGTTGAGCACAAATGCCTGGTCGGTGAATTCCAGAATCGAGTGGTCTTTGCCTTCATAGGTCAGGCCATGGTAAATTTCATCGGAAACAACGTACAGGCCGTGTTCTTTGGCAACGTCAACAATCTCCTTCATCCGGTCCGCGGAGATGACGGTACCCGTAGGATTGGACGGGGAATTGATAAAAATCGCCTTGGTTTTGGGGGTGATTTTCTCCCTGATGGCCTCGGGGGTATATATAAAACCGTCCTGCTCATGTACTTTAACAAAAACAGGTTCCCCCTGGACATAGCGGATGAAATTGGCATAGCAGGCATAATGGGGATCTGAAACGATGATCTCATCGCCGGGGTCCAACAATGCGCTGAACACCAGGAGCATCGCCGGAGAGGTCCCGTTGGTTACAAGTATCTGATCGGGATCAACCGTCGTGCCGTAGATGCGTTGGTGGTAATCACTGATGGCCCTGCGCAGGCGAATATCGCCCAAGCTGTTGGTGTAACAGGTTTCGTTTTGCTCTAGGGCCTCGACACACACCCGGTTGACGCATTCGGGTACATTGAAGTCCGGCTCGCCGATCTCCATGTGAATGACGTTAATCCCCTGGGCTTCCATCTTATGGATCTTTTCCATCACGTCCATGGCAATGAACGGTTTCATCTGTTCACATCGTTTGGCCACAGTCATGTTCAGATCACCTTATTCAATGCGCATTCAATGATACCTTCGGCACCGGCCTTCAACAGTTGGGGGATCAGATCCCGGACCACACTGTTTTCAACCACGGTCTCTACGGAGAACCAGTCGGACTGGTACAGGGAGGCCACGGTGGGAGCGTTGAGGCTTGGCAGAAGGTCCACCACATCCGCAATTTTAGATTCAGGGACATTCATTTTAAGCATCACAAGCTTTTCCGCCACAAGTGCTGCCTGGAGCAACATGGCAATCTGCTCGATTTTTTCCCGCTTCACCGGATCCTGCCAAGCTGTTTTATTGGCAATGAGCTGGGTGTTGGTTTTCATGATCTCGTGGATCACTTTTAAATTATGCGCCCGGATCGTGCTTTCGGTCTCGGTGATTTCCACAATGGCATCGGCCAGGCCGGATACGATTTTGGCTTCCGTGGCGCCCCAGGAAAACTTCACATTGACATTAATGTTACGGGATTCAAAAAAGCGTTTTGTAAATTTTACAAGTTCGGTGGAGATGGTTTTGCCTTCCAGGTCCTCAAGGCTGTTTATTTCGGAGTCTCCTGCCACGGCAATCACCCACCGGGCCGGGCGGGAAGATACCTTTGAATAAACTAGATCGGTCACGACGTGGACGTCAGACTCGTGCTCGGCCACCCAGTCAAGACCGGTCAGGCCTGCGTCAATGATGCCGGATTCCACATTGATGGACATCTCCTGGGCCCGGCACAGGGCGCATTCAATGGTATCATCGTCAATGTCCGGGAAGTAGCTTCTGCCTTCAACGTTGATTTTCCATCCCGAACGTCTGAACAGGTTGATGGTGGCATTCTGCAGGCTTCCTTTGGGAATGCCCAGTTTCAATTTTTTCTCCATTACTTGTACACCTTTTCCGGGTCAAAGACCCGCTGTTCAACTATTTTAAATTCATTGTTTTCAACTACTCGGTAAAAACAGCTTTTATACCCTTTGTGGCAGGCGGCACCGCCGATCTGGGTCACCTTGAGAAGCACAGTGTCATTGTCACAGTCCACCCGGATCTCCTTGACCTGTTGAACGTGTCCCGAGGTTTCTCCCTTTTTCCATAATTTATTCCTGGACCGGCTGTAATAGACGGCATTGCCGCAGGCAAGTGTCTCTTCAAAGGCCGCTTTGTTCATATAGGCCATCATCAGCACCTCACCTGTCTCCGCGTCCTGGGCAATGGCGGGGATCAGCCCGCCGGTTTTTTCAAAATCAAGTTCCGGCATGACTCTTTTGTCTTCCTTATAATTTTGAGTGTTCGATAAATTGAAGGCGGCAATTGCCGCTTGAAGCCGGATCATTAATGCGTTCTATTATTTAAAAAACGCTTTAATATTATACACATTTTATCCAGCCAACCATATCAAAACTTTAATAATTAATGGTTTGGACAAAAAATGTCAATTTGAAAATAGAATCAAGAATGGTCGAAGAAATACTTTTGATCGAAGATGAGGTGTTCGCCCTTTCGAACCCGTTCCCGCAAAAGGCCCAGTTTTTTATCCAGATCGGCCAGGCAGACGGCACTGTTTTTTTCCGTTGCCAGGGTTTTGACCACGTCGGCAATCCCTCCGTTTTTTATCACGATGCGCCGGTCACAGGAAAGCGCCAGTAAGGGGTCATGGGTGGCAATCAGGACAATTTTTTCCTTGTTGAGCAGCAGGGAAATCGCTTTGACGCGGTCGATTCCTGCGTTTTCAATTTCATCGATCAACACCACGGGGGATGCGCTCAAGTAGGCCACATCGGCGATCATCAGCGCCCGGGACTGGCCCCCGGACAGGGAGGTGATGGCCGTGTCCAGGGAAAAGGGCTCGCCGGCAAGCATGACGGCAGATTGGTATATCTGTTCTATTTTTTCAGGAATAGTATTAATGAGGCGGCTTTCGGCATGCATCTGTAAAAATGCCTCTACGGTCAGATCCATGACAAAATTCATGTTCTGGGAAAGTTGGGCCACCAGCCTGAATTCCCCCGAGAAACGCGACTGTGCATCCATGGGTTTGCCGTCCGGCAGCACCTTTCGGCCCGAAGGGGTGTCCCCCTGGGCCAGGCACTCAATGTCCGAAAGAAGCTGGCTTTTGCCCGAACCTGTGGGGCCCACCACGCTGACCACCTCGCCGGGCAACAGGGTAATGCCCATGGCTTCGGGATGTCCGTTTTTATCAGACCCGGCCTCTATGACCAGATGGTCAAGGGTGCCATGGCTTTTGTGGCGGCACTGCTCCATCTTAGCGATGAATTCCAGAACCTGGGTGGACAGGGATTTGTGGTCCATGCCGAATTTGGACAGATGGTCCGGGGCGATGCTTTCAATGCGCGTGGCCAGAGTCGTTTGTCCCGGGCCGGGATCAATCTCAAGGGCGCTGAAAAAATCCTTTAAATATGGATATTTTCCCATCAGCCGGTCTATGCTGAAAATCAAGAGATTTGTATCTGTGGCGTGGTTTGTGGCTACTTTTTTCATCACGTAAAATCCATGGTTTTGACATTGCCGATCTGACTGTCCGGTCCGATTTTGGTCTCCCCTAAGCAGTAGGAGCACAGGGCGGCGGGCATGGTAAATCGCAGACGCATGTTATTTAATGTTTCAATGGACGCGGCTGTTTTAAAGTGCCCTGCACACAGCAAAGAACCTTGTCCTGTCAGTCCATTGACCGGCAGAACTGCGGCCTTTGCATTGGCCTGGCGGACACGAAAGGCGAAAACTTCCCGTTCAGCCTGGGAGACAATGTCTCCCTTGGTCAGCACCACAAGGTCGGCGTTTTTCAGCATGGGGCCGATTTTCCTGGGGGTGTGTACACCGCTTAAATGATCAACGACACAAACGGCCAGAATCCCTTTAATGTGGGGCGAGCAGCGGTTACAAAGCCCAGCGCTTTCACTGATCAGCATGTCAAAGCCTTGGCCGATACCCCATTGCACGCAGGCTTCGATATTGGCAATGAAGAAATGATCCGGACACAGCCCGCCGGCCAATCCTTTTTGCACAGGCAAACCCGCCCGCTCATATCTTTTGTAGTCATCCCCGGTGAGGCAGTCAAACTTGATGATACCGATGCGAAGCCCTTGTTCTAAAAGCACTGCGGCGGTGTGCAGAATCAAAGAGGTTTTTCCGCTTGAAGGCGGTCCGGCCACCGTTACCAGTCTGATGGTCGGATCCGTTTTTGTTAAGGTCTGGTTCATCTGTCATCAAGGCGCCAGGGGCGTGAATATTTTATCAATTTCAACATTTAAGGCGGGCAGATCGTTTTGTCTTAAAAAGTCCCACCCCAGCCATTTCAACGGTCTCGTCTGGACCTCGGCGGTCACATCTGCATGGGGCACTGGAAATCCGGCGCCTGCAAGGATTTGTGCCAGTTGGGTGCCCACAAGATAATCAAGCACCGGTTTAAGTTCCTCTTTTTTCTCAGGTTTGACCTGGAGGATAACCGGGCTTGCCAGGGCCCCGTCTTCGGGCCATATTATTTTAATTCGCTCCTGGTGCCGGATCCGGTCGGCAAAAAAGGCCGGCATCACATACAGTGCGCCCGGGCCGTTATTGTCTATCCGGTTGACCATCTGGGCCGGATGAAGTCCTTCAAGTACATTTTTCGCCAATGCCTCTAAGCCATTGTTGCCATGCTCCTTGAACGTGGGCAGCAGGACCGCATGGCAATAAAATCCGTCTCCACCCCTGATGATCACGCTTTTTTTCCACTCCGGTGCCAGCATATCCGCCCAGGTGCGCGGCAGTTCCCGACCGTCCAACTGATCAAGGTTTGCAATCACCACCAGGGGGTTTATGCATAGGATAGTATATTCGTTTTTGGGATCTAAGATTTGCGCATCGGAAAAAGTCAGGCCCGTCGCCGATTCGCCATAACCTGTGAAATGTCCCGGCGCCACAAAATTGTTGTAAAACCGCCGGCCTAAAAATACATTGAAATCCGCCGACACGATAATATCCGGCAGTTCCTCTTTGGATTCGATGGTGTCAACATAGGAATAGTAAGACAGTTCCTGGTTTACGTTTCCTTCCACCGCCGATTGAATGTCAATCCCCGTTTGGGTTGAAAGATCATTCATAAATTGGGAAAACGCCCGGCTGAAAGGCATTTTTAACCCGCAGGGCATCAGCCCAAGAAACGTTAAATCTTTCTGGGCCGCCATGGAGGCGAGCCCCGGGGTGTCAATGGCAGGCTCCTGGGTAATGGCACCTTCAAGCATATCAATGAATGCCTCAATGTTGATGAACCGGCTTTTTAATGCCGTGCCCAGGGTTAAAAACGGTGCCAGAACGCGCATGGCATCGTCACTGACCAGGGCTCCCAGGCCGTTTGCCGTAAAAACCGACCGGGTCTGGGGAAAACGCTGGATTATTTCATATATTTTCAAATCTGCATGGATGTGGGTCGGCATATTGTTTTGGGCTCCTTTGCAATTTTCCTGATTATCGGAAATATGTTGTCATAAATTTTAGAACAGCAATTCTAATGCCAGTCGGCTTAAGATATCGTTCACACGCAACAAATTACGGTGGTCAGGCGTTTGATTTAAAAGCGGAAAACCTGTTGTATATTACTTCAACTCCTTGAAATAATATGTTGTTTTTTTGTATGATGAACCTGGATCGGGCGAGCGGTGCAGCTCATGGTTTATATTGGGTCCGTTTGTCATTTGCCGAGGTGGAATGGTCGATAATTACAATATTGTTAAAAGACAGTGTTTGATGTGTGTAATTCGAAAAATTAATACAATTTTGTTGTTCGTGGGTTCTGTTACAGATCGTTTTTACGCGTTGCTCTTTTTGTTAAAAAGGCGTTCAACCGGGGTTTACATGTCTGCTGAACATCACCCAAATGCATTGTTCGGCAGAGGGGTTGGGGCGGATAGGCCTTTTGCCTTTCTATTGCCATCTTAATTCTAATCTGATAAAAACAACTATTTTATCAAAATATAATACCATTTCGAGACCTTATGACAAAACAACAAAGCCGGACCCAGATTCTGAAGAAGCGAAGCAGGAAAAAAGAGAAAAGTATCTGGCTCTCTTTTTTCATGTGGGTGTTCATCCTGTTTATTCTTGCCGTTATCGCAGGCTGTGCCGCCATGACTGCCGGATTTTATTATTTCAGCCAGGACCTTCCCAAGATCAATACACTCAATGACTACCGCCCGGCCATTGTGACCAATGTCTTCTCCGACGACGGCAGAAAAATCGGTGAGTTCTACAAAGAGCGCAGAATCGTTGTGCCGTTGTCGGACATGCCGGCCAACCTGCTCAATGCCTTTGTGGCGGCAGAGGATTCCCGGTTCAGGGAACACCCCGGCATTGATGTAAAATCCATTGTCCGGGCGTTCATTAAAAATTTTAAGGCCGGTTCCATCGTCCAGGGGGGCTCCACCATCACCCAGCAGGTGACCAAATCGTTTCTGCTGAGTCCGGAAAGGACCTATGAACGCAAGGTCAAAGAGGCGATTCTCGCCTACAAAATTGAAAAGAAGCTCTCCAAAGATGAAATACTTTTCCTGTATTTAAACCAGATCTACCTGGGGCATGGCGCCTACGGTGTTGAAGCGGCATCTGAGAACTATTTCGGCAAACATGTCAAGGACCTGACCTTGGCTGAATGTGCCGTGCTGGCAGGTCTGCCCCAGGCACCCAGTCGCTACAGTCCCTTTCACCATCCGGAACTGGCCCGGCAGCGCCAGGTGTATACCCTGAATCGCATGAAAGAGGAGGGCATGATCTCCAACCTGGAGGCCACCGAGGCCCTGAACGCCAAACTGGATATCAAGCCCCGGAAAAACTGGTTCATCGAACGGGTGCCCTGCTACACCGAACATGTCAGGCGGTATGTTGAAAAAAAATACGGCAAGGATATGCTCTACACCCAGGGGTTGAGCATTCATACGGCCGTGAACATTGAACTGCAGAAAATAGCCCGGGATGCAGTGAATCAAGGTCTGTTGGACCTGGATAAACGCTGCGGCTACCGGGGGCCGATAAAAAATATACCCGCCCTCCAGGTGGAAGATTTCAGCCGCAGCGTTGCCGAAGAACTGGACGGAAGTCGCCCGGTCAAAGGCGAGGTGTACAAAGGAGTTGTCCTGAAGGTGGACGATCACAACGGGGTGACCCGTGTCAGGGTCGGCAATGTCACAGGCATCATTCGGCTGGACACCATGAAATGGGCCAGAAAACCAAACTCCAAGGTCTCCTACCACTATGCCCAAATTAAAAAGCCCTCCCAGGCCTTAAAAAACGGGGATGTCATCTATCTGGACGTCCTTGAGGAGATGACGGCCGAAAAGGAATATGAATTCGCCCTGTACCAGGAGCCTGTTGCCCAGTCGGCACTTTTGAGCATTGAGGCTGAAACCGGGCATGTCAAAGCCATGATCGGCGGGAGGGACTTCCGGGACTCCCAGTTCAACCGGGCGATCCAGTCTAGACGCCAACCGGGTTCCGCATTTAAGCCCATTCTATACGCGGCGGCCCTGGATAAGGGATACACACCGGCCACGACCATCATTGATTCGCCTGTGGTGTATGAGGACAAGATCCATGACAGGGTGTGGAAACCCAATAACTATGCACATAAATTCTACGGCCCCACCTTGCTGCGCCAGGCCTTAACCAAATCCAGGAACATTGTCAGTATTAAAATTCTCCAGGATATCGGCATCAGTTATGTCATCAACTATGCAAAAAAACTTGGCATCACCTCTCCATTGGCCCAGGATCTCTCCATATCCCTTGGATCTTCCGGGGTTTCCCTGCTTGAATTAACCAAGGCATATTCCGTATTTTCCAATTTAGGATATCTGATTGAACCGGTGTTTATTACTGGGATTTATGACCGGGACAACAGACTTCTGGAGTCTTCCCGGCTGATCCGTAAAAAGGTCATTGATATGGGTACGGCCTATCTTATGACCAATCTGCTTGAGAGTGTGGTACAGGCCGGTACCGGCCAGCGGGTTAAAGCCTTGAACCGGCCTGCGGCCGGTAAAACAGGTACCACCAATGACCTGCACGATGCCTGGTTCATGGGATTTACCCCAAGGTACACCACCGGGGTATGGGTGGGGCTTGACCAGGGTGCGCCCATCGGCCGGGGGGAAACAGGCTCCAGGGCTGCAAGCCCCATCTGGCTGGACTATATGCAGCATGCCCTGGAAGGTAAATCCGTCCGTGAATTTACGGTGCCCGAAGGGATTATCAGCGTCAAAATCGATGCCGACACAGGTCTTTTGCCCAGCGCCCAGAGCGAAAATACCATTTTTGAATCTTTTAAGGAGGGTACGGAGCCCACCGAACATACCCCAAGTCCGGATGAGGTATTGAGTACCGAAGAGTTGTTTAAGGAAGAGTTCTAGCCCGGCATCGGCTT